>JAJRZG010000223.1 GCA_024275365.1 Planctomycetota bacterium
CTCAGGTGCTCATAGATGCGCCTCGCCAGGACTTCCGTCGTCGGGTCCTCCCCCTCAAAGACAATCACCCGCTCCTTGAGTTCCTCCTGCAAACAGGCCAGCAGCGGGTCCTCAGCGTTCACAATCAGGGCGTGGTCATACCGGTCAAGCATCTCCGCCAACGCAAGCTTGATCGTCTTGAAGTCGCAGACCATGTCGTTGGCGTTGAGTGTCTCTCGGCTGACGACCACCTCCACCCGCCTCGAATGGCCGTGCGGATATCGACACCGCCCCGGATGTTTGAGCAGCATGTGCCCACTTTCGATCTCAAATGCCTTGCAGACTCGGTATTTCATCCCCCAAGCCTACGACAGACACCCCCACCAAAGCCGAATCCACCCTCTCCCCTGCTTCTATTTGCTCTTTGCTGATTTGCCACTTGCCATTTCCTAAGTCCCCAGCCGATTCCCGAACAGCTCGACATGCAGCCGATGGCAATACCGCCACCCCCGCTCCACACACGCCTCGACCACCCATGAGACCAACTCCGGCTTGGGCACAACTGTTCCCTCGGGCATCAACTGCACATCCCCCGGCTGCCAGCCCGAAAGCTGCCCGAGCACCCCCTCGATCTCGGTGAGGTCTGCTTGCTTACAGACCACAAACTTGAGTTGCCGATCCGGAGACCCCTCGAGTAGTCGCTGGAGCACCCCGACATCCAGCCGCCGCTTCTCGTGCCGAGCCCGCCACACGCCCAGCGGGTCGCGAGTGTCTCCCTCTGCCGGCATCGAGTTGGCCAGCTTCGGGCTGATGCTCATCAGATCACACGCGACTTCCCGAAAGACCGTCCCAGCCGTCTCGATCGTGACATGCAGCCCCGCTCCGCGCAGCCCTTGGGTCAGTGCGCCAACCTCTTCAAACATCATGGGCTCACCACCCGTCACCACCGCGTGTGCCACTCCGCTCGCCCGCCCCTCCTCAACCAACCCCGCAATCTCACGCTGCTCGCCCGCAGCCTCCCAACTCGCATAGGGCGTATCGCACCATCCACACCGCAAGTTACACCCCGCCACCCGTACAAACCAGCTCGGTACACCCGTGAGCTTGCCCTCACCCTGAAGCGAAACAAAAGTTTCTGCAATCGGGAGGGCTGTGCTGCTCATCATTAGGTTCCGTTTGTTTTTACCACAGAGGGCACAGAGGTACACAGAGGAAAGACAAAGAGACAATGGTTGGCACGGCTCTCCGAGCCGTGAGTGGTATTGTTTTCACTCGCACGGCTCGGAGAGCCGTGCCACCAATCTGTCTTTCCTCTGTGTACCTCTGTGCCCTCTGTGGTGAATCTTTTTTCTGAATCCTCATCACGACATCACACATACACCGTTGGGTCTTCTATCCCTGCTGCAAGAAACCCCCGCCGACGAATCTCGCACGACTCACACTTGCCGCACGCTCCTCCCTCGTTGTCCGGGTCATAGCAGGAATGCGTCAATCCATAGTCCACACCAAGCCTCACACCCTCGTGGATAATCTCTGCCTTCCCCATCGCCATCAACGGTGTCTGCACGCGCAGGCCCCGCCCCTCAACCCCCGCCTTTGTCCCCTCGTTTGCCGCTCGCACAAACGCCTCGATAAACCCCGACCGACAATCCGGATACCCCGAATAGTCCACCGCGTTCACCCCCACAAAGACATCCCTCGCCCCCACCACCTCGGCATATCCCGTTGCGATCGATAAAAACACCAGGTTCCTCGCCGGCACATAGGTCACCGGGATGCCCGGCTTCGCGCCCAACTCTTCACTGGAATCTTCACAACCGTCCCCCTTAGGCACCTTAATGTCATCGGTCAGCGCACTCCCCCCAATCGCTCGCAGATCGACCTTCACCACTCGATGTTCGACCGCCCCCAGGCTTGCTACCACCTGCGCAGCAGCCGCCAGCTCGAACCGGTGCCGTTGTCCATAGTCAACGCTCAGGCAATAACACGCAAACCCTCGTTCGCGCGCCATCGCCAACACCGTCGCGCTATCGAGCCCTCCCGAGAGCAACACCACCGCAGCTTGTCTGGTTCCGCTCATGCCCGATCGTACGCCTCATACGGCTCCCGCTTGAAACTCGTGCGAAGAAGGAGGAGAGAAAGAGAGCCCCTCGCGCAAGCGAGGGCATGGTGTGGCCCCTGCTCTCACTCCCTCGCTTGCGCGAGGGGCTCCATACAAGGGACGAAGTACCCCAGGGCACGAGTTTCAAGCGGATTTCGTATCAGGCTGCATCCTGCGCCTGTCCCGCACTCAGTCGAGCAAGCACACCAGCGACGACATTCATCCCCTGGTCCATCCCCAGCACATCGTCGCACCCCACAGCCAAGAGTTCCTGGATCACCTCGTCGTCCTCGCTGGTCCGCACAATCACCGGCTCACCCACCCCGGACTTCCGCAGCATCCGCACGGCATACTTCACCTTGCCCGCCTCGAGCCCGGCATCGAACACGATCACCGAATGGGGGCGTCCTGCTTTTTGTGCTGCCGAGGCCAACCCCATCCCCCGTCGCTCATCCTGCGCCAACTCCACCCTCGCTCCCGCTGCGTCAAGGGCGAAGAGCAACTCCCGCGAAGTGTTGAGCGAATCGGTCACGACAAGAATCCGCCGATCAACCAGCACCCGCTCGCGCTGGCCACAGATCTGTCCCACAACCTCGTCCATACACCCCGTGTTACCGTCCTGCGATGCGACCGAGATATCGATCACATTATCGACCACTGCCACCAGATGCTCAGCGTCAAGCCTCACCTGCTCGAGCACCCGACCTCGCTCGAGCACATCCGTCCGCTTGTTCTCAAGCACACGCACCGACCCCAAGAGCGACACCAGAGGTGACCGCAGTTCCACCGCCATCGAGTGGACCGAACGCCGCTGCGCCTCACGAGCCACCTCGACATCCGCAGCCAACCGCTCCCCCGCAATGATCCCCCCGAGCACCTCGCCCAGCGACCGGAGCGTCTTCAGCACATCACGATCCTTTGGCGGATGCGGAGCGGTATAAAGAAACAGCACACCACAACCCTCGCCACTGGCCATCATCGGCACGATGTACTGCCCATACGCCTCGGTGCCGTCGTGCTCGTGTTCATGCCGCGGATCGCTGAAACAGTCGTCACACACCAGCACCTCACCCCCGCCCTCCTCGCGGCCCATCGCCGCCCGACCGCACAGCGACGACCCAACCGAGATCGTCGCCTCACGCTCCAGGAACCCCTCCGAGAACTCCCCAACAGTCGTCAACAGGCCGAGCGTGTCACCATCTGCCAGATATATCCCCCCCTTGTGCTGCACCTGCAAGCAGTCAAGCTGCACCAGGCGCTCAATCACCTGTCGGCAACGGTCGGCGAGCGATATGTCGCTGTTGTGGAGCGTCTCCCGAACCTCTGACTCCATCCCCGCCAGCTCCGCCTCGATCCACAGCCTTCGTTCTGATTCCACTTCTTTTGTGACATCGCGGTGGGTCACGACACTCGTTGTTATCTTCCCGCTCTTCGATCGCATCGGGCTCACTTGAACATCCGCCCAATAGGTCTCCCGCTCCGGCTGAGAAGCCTCTGCCTCTTCTGCGACAGGGAGCGAGGTGTCATCGCCCACCGCCCCTGCACCCCCCCCCGGAGCATCCGAACCCGCATCGAGCTCTTGTTCTTCGTACACAATGCCTCCCGCAACCTCGCTGCGTCGTCCCCTGACGCGACACTCTCGAGCAATATGAAACCGTCCGTGTTCTCAGATGGTACACCGAGAGTCTTCCAGAACGCCGAGTTGCCATAGAACACGCCACCCTGATTGTTCACAACACACACCGCGTCCGAAGAGGATTCCACCGCTGCCACAAGCACGCGAGACTTCTGCTCGGCAAGCTTGAGATCTGTGATCTCAAACCTCACAGACATAATCTGTTCGAGTGTACCATGCTCGTCAAACATCCCCCTCGCGGTCGCCTTCACCCAATACGCCTTGCCGTCCTTGCTGCGGTTCTTGACCTCCCCAGACCAGGTCTTGCCCTCGTGAATATCACGATACAAGCCGGTCCACATCTCCTTGGGATGCTCCCCGCTGTTGATGATTCGATGGTCCTGCCCCAGAAGCTCTGGCAAGGTGTACCCCGAGACTTCGCAGAACTTCTTGTTGGCGTAGTTGATGACACCCTTGGCATCCGTAACGCTCACAAGCGATGCGTTATCAATCAACAGCAACAACTGCGAGTTTCGACGCTGGAGCCGCTCGCCCCGAAGCTGCGCCTGTGACGCCAACGCCTCTGCATTCGAACGCAAGATCGACTCAGCCACCTGTGTCGCGAGTAGACGCCCCACAGTGAGCAGCGCGTCCACCTCGTGCCCCCGCATCCGGTGCGCAATCACCATCATACCGAAAGCATGACCCTCGCTATCACGCAACGCAAAACCAGCCGCACACTCCGCCCTGGTACGGCTCAACACAGGATCACCAGGATATGTCGCACACGCCTTGAAGCCTTGAATCACGACCGACCGCTGGGCAAACTGCTCCCACATCGTCCCCTCGGGAACAAACGGCTCGATCTGCACCGGTGCCTTACCCACAATCGAAATCACAGACGAGAGGTCGTCACCCTCACCGACGACTGCGATGTACCCCCCCACACCACCAGATTCACTCACGAGCGCGCCCAAGGCCGCCTCGCGGAACTCGCTGCATTGCAAACCCTCGACAGTATTGGATACACGCTGCGAAAACCGGCGAAACTGCTCCTGGCGCAACACCACCGGCCGAACCAACACAAGCCAACACAACGCCGGGGCGACAAAGCCGAGCAGGGTCGAATCGAGCATCACCTCGCCTGCAAAGGGCAGCCACGAAGGCTTCACCTGGTCAAGAATAACCTGAACGCGAAGTTTACAGCGATCGCCGACATCACCACGACAGTGAGCGCCATCCATGGCGCCGACAACGAAGCGGACTCGTTTCTGGTCTCTTGCTCCACAAGTTGCGCCATCGGCAGCCTGTCAATGCAACCCCAGATGCACACTGGATTCCTACTGCCTTAGTATAGATTGGTAACAACTCCCCACGCTGGATTTATTGGACTCAAGAGCCGCGTCGATTTATGCCGCGTTTCGACCGCTGCTTTCGGCCAACAGCGACACCACTTCTGAAACCACCACTCTCCCTTGTGACCAATCCCGCACGACCCGGTCGCAACCAGCTGCAAGCATCGTTGCCTCGGCCTCCGGCGCATCACACAGCACCATGATCGGCGCAGGGTACCCCGCCTCTCGAAGCAATCGGGGCACCACATCGACATCCGTCTTCGCGGCCCTTGAGGTCATCACCACCAGCGAGTGGGGCCGCTCAGCACGCCACGATCCCAACGCAATCGAGATCCCAATCTCCGCCCGGCGCGTGACCTCCACAATAGCACCATGCTCACGGAACGCCCGGATGACCGATGCCGCGACCCCCTCACGATCCTCAAGGAGCAGCACCCGCACCCCTCGCAATACCCCCACCTCGCACACACCCGAATCCTTGCTTGACCGGCGAGCAGTCGCAGCCGATGACACACCCGCCAACTCAAGGATGTTATCGACCACACTCATCAGGTGCCCGGCATTCCGCTGCACCATAGCTGTCAGCTCCTCGCGGTCCTCTGCCCCGATCCCATCTTCTCCGAGCATATCAGCCGCGGCGACAATCGAGGTCATCGGCGTGCGCATCTCCCTGCCCACCGCCAGCAGCGTTCCCGTCTGATCCTGGTGTAACCGCTCTGTCCTTTCACGAAGCCGGTCGGTCCACAGGGCGGCTGCCAGCAACTCGGCAAGACCACTCAGGAACTCGTGTCGAATCTGTTTGTACTCACCCGAGGTGTTGACATGCAGCACCAACTCCCCCATATTCTCGCCCAAATATTCCAAGGGCAGCACGATCTCACCCGCGTCATCCTCCGGTGGTGAACTCCCCTCTTCGACCGATGCCAGCACACGCATTCCCCCGTCCTCAACCGCAAACAGCGAGCCTCTGTTCCCAAATCCGAGACACTCACTCGTGCATAAATAATCCAGAATCTCGTGCGCTCGTTCTGCAAACGGGATATCCCTCATCAACAAAATCGACTGACACGCCATGCGCAGTGCCGCCAGGTCCTCACCAAGCTGCCGCTCAAACTCCTCATGCTCTGCCTGCTCGCGCAACCGATCTCCTGCGATTGCCGTCCCGATCTGCTCTCCAAGACGCCCCAAGAGTTTCAGCCTTGCCGTGTCCCGGCTCGGGTTCCGATCCGTCACGAGAAAGAGCACGCCTTCGAGCCGATTTCCCGAATGGAGGGGCACGATGTAGTGTCCGTGCGTCGTCTTTTCCTGGTGCTGAAGATCACGCCACAGCTCACACGCGCAATCATCACAGACTAAAACCTCAAACTCGTGTTCATCAGCACACACCAACGCGCGGCCACAAAGACACGATCCTCTCGCAACACACTGTGCTTGTTCCAAGGCCTCCGTCCCGTACGAGCCCACTGAAGTCGCCTTGCGCAGGATGTCGCCATCAGCGAGATACACACTCCCCCTTGCCTGCACTTCAAGCCCGTCGATTGCGAAAGTCCGACGCAACACCCTGCTAAGCCGATCCTCTATCAACTGGAATGAGTCGCCCAGAATCTTACTGATATCCAGCTGCGCCCCCCGACCCTCGGCCTTAAACCGGAGCCGTTCTTCCTCATACACCTGCGCGCTCACATCCCGTTGCACGCACACGCACAACCCCTCGCCCCCCTCATCCTCCCCGATCGGTGTCAGGCGAATCTCCGCCCACATCCACTCTCCCTCGGCCTCCCGGGTTTGTGTGACCGGATCGTTCTCCCCACTCGCCGACGCGCGACACAACCGAACTCGCCGTGTGAGCTCCTGGCGCGTCGCCAGCACCTCTGATACCGCATCCTTATCCTCTGCCCGATCGAGTACATCCACCAGCCGATACCCGCAGCAATCGCCTGACGCTGCGCTTGTTTGCCCACGAAAAGCCGCATTGCACAGCGTAATCACTCCAGCGCGATCCACAATGCACATCCCGTCGTGCGATGCTTCGACCGCTGCCACCAGTGATCGGTTCCGAAGCTCGGCGTTCTTGATATCAGTCACATCAAACCGGATGCTCACAATCTCTTGAAGCTTCTGTGCATCGTCAAGAATTCCTGTCACCGCCGACTGCAACCAATAGTACGAGCCATCCTTGTGACTATTCCGGACTTCGCCCTGCCAAACCTCACCCCGCGATGCTTTGCGGTACAGGTCCGCCCACATGGACACAGGGTGCAGCCCGCTGTTGATAATCCGGTGATTCTCTCCGAGCAACTCTTCCCGAGAATACCCAGAGAGTGTGCAAAAGCGATCGTTCACATGCGTAATCGTGCCCGAGGCATCTGCTGTAGTTAAGATCGCGATCGAATCGAGCAGGTCCTCCAACGCCTTCTCGCGCCGACTCGCCTCTGCACGGTCGTGCGCCGCCCGGCTCCGCATGAGTTCCGTCCCCGCCCGCGAGGCAAGCAAACGAACCAGAAGTATCGCAGACTCCGGGTCCGTCAACGGCTCAGCACCGATGACAGCAACCAACCCCAACACCTCTCCCGATGCACTCCGCATCGGCACCCCGACATAACTCACCGCCCCCACTTCCGTGAGCAACGAATCAGACGAGAATCGATCCGTGACACCGCGCACACAGAAAAACCCATCACCCTCCAGTGTCTCTTCACACGGCGACCCCGCAATGTCATACTCCACCGGCTCCATCAGCCCGTCGGGTGTCCAGCCCGCAAGGCTCCGGATCGTCTGCTCCGAGGTCAGTTCACCCACAAGGACAAGCGAGGCCTTGAACTGCCCAGCCAGGTATTGCACCAGCGCGAGGTGGAAGTCATCACCCTCCACAGCCGAAATCTGCATCATCCCCTCTGTAATCCGCTTGCTGTAATCCTTCAGTTGATGCCGAAGCGGCAGAAGAAGGACCAGAGTCACAAAGAACGCCAGACCAACCCCAAAAGCCACAGAGTCAATCAACGCCTCTTGCCACCACAGCATCCCCTCAGGGAACATCCAAGGCACTGCCCACAGCAACCCAAACTCAAAGATCGCTGTCAGCAGAACCACGACGGCTACCGTGCGCCAGATCGACCGGCCCAGACCGACCCTCCAAGTTTGGCGAAAGCCGTGTACACGAGGCATGCCCCTCCATTCGGTTCCCTGTGCCCCGGGCTGCAATACCACCACCGCAACCGCCCTCAATGGCCATATGACACCAAACTTGCCCCAGACAGCCTGCCAGGATTTAGTGCTTTTACTGGTGTTTTCGCAGCACACCTGCATAAAAATCCCGCCCCTCACGCCTGAACTTTCGCTCAAAGTTCGTCCCCACAAGCTCCCCGCTCCCCGCGCTCTCTTGCCGATCAAAGTCCACCAACGAAAACGGCCCCCCAGTATCCGGTTTCTTGGCCATCCCATACTCGGCAAGCAATCCCCACCCCGCCGGGGAAATCCACCGGACAAAATGCTCCATATCCCATGCCCACAGCCCGTCGTGATCTGTCACCACCCGAAGCTCACCACCTCGGGCAAGCACACGCCAGACCTCCCCCAAAAACCGGTCCTGCACCACCCGTTTCTTGTGGTGTCTCTGCTTGGGCCAAGGATCGCTGAAATAGAGATGCACGACCCGCACGATCCCACTCGGCACCCGCCACCGTACAAAGCTCGTAGCATCGCCATGGAGCACACGCACATTCTGCAAGAGCCCCCGTTCCCGTCGCCGACGAACCCGATCGGCAGCGTACCACGCAAACTCCCGCGCCCACTCGATCCCCAGAAAGTTCACCCCGGGCTGCAGCATCGCCTGCTGCACCAGGAATGTCCCCTTGCCAGACCCGATCTCGATCTCAAAGGGCAAGCCCGGCTCAGCAAACCACGATCGCGGATCGAGCCGCCCAGCCTCTGGGTCTCTCACAATCGCATCAGGCAACGCTGGCATTTCCGCATCACTCACTGCCACCACACCCCAACCGGGGTCCAACGCCCTTCCATGTCCAAGCCCAAACGACATCCACAACTCCCGCGCTGATATTGATCCCACAAAGAACTCGTGCTCCTGAGTACTTCGCTCCTCCGGAGCGATTCTTCTATTCTCTTCATCCTCCACACGAGTTCATTTCAGAATCCGAATGATACACATCCTGCTTGAAACTCGTGTGTCAGCGGGGGGCGGGTGGGGTGAAAGGGAGAGCCGTGCCACCAATGATCTCCGCGTTCGTCCATGTATTGAACAGAGCCGCGAGCGCAAGCGACCGGTTTCGGTGGATCGGCATGTGCCGGCACACGCCAACCCGTCGCTTGCGCTCAGGGCTCTGTTGACTCGGCCATCCCGCTGCGACGCACGAGAATTTTCCGGGATGCGTATGAGAGACCACCACAAGCCCACACCGGATTCTCCCGTAGTCCTCCCACAAAAAACCCGGAGTGAACGATTCACTCCGGGTTTCATCCTGTTCGTTCCAGATCAGGGCTCCATGCGCCCTGCTGGTGTCTAGTTCTTCAGCCCACTCTTATAGGCCCGGAGCGCATCAGCAAGCTTCTTCTCAAGCTCATCGCTCAGTGCATGGGTGCTCTCGATCTCGTCCCATACCGGTTTGCCGCTGGTCTGGAAGTATTCGAGCATTGCCTTCTCAAACGCCGGCACATCCTTCTTGGCCACATCGTCAAAGAAGCCCTTGGTGCCCGCATAGATCGAGATCACCTGGTCCACCACATGCGCCGGCACATATTGAGGCTGCTTGAGCAACTCGACCATCGATGCCCCGCGGTCGAGCTGCTTCTGCGTCGCCGCGTCGAGCTCGGTGCCCAGCTGCGAGAAGGCCTCCAGCTCTCGGAAGGCCGCGAGGTCGAGCCGAAGCGAGCCGGCGATCTTTTTCATCGCCTTGACCTGTGCCGCACCGCCCACTCGGCTCACAGAAATACCTACATTCACCGCCGGACGCACGCCAGAGAAGAACAGCTCCGGCTCAAGATAGATCTGCCCGTCGGTGATCGAGATCACATTTGTCGGGATATACGCCGACACATCACCCTCCTGCGTCTCAATAATTGGGAGAGCTGTCAGCGACCCTCCCCCGTTCGCATCATTGAGCTTGGTCGAGCGTTCAAGCAGACGGCTGTGCAGATAAAACACATCGCCCGGGTACGCCTCACGCCCGGGCGGGCGGCGGAGCAAGAGCGAGAGCTGGCGATAGGCAACCGCCTGCTTCGAGAGGTCGTCATAGATACACAGCGCGTGCTTGGGCATCGGCTTCCCGTCGCGCAGCGTCGCGTCGGGGTTCTTGCCCTGCCACATGAAGTACTCACCCATCGTGCAGCCCGTATACGGTGCGATGTACTGCATCGGGGCGGGGTCAGAGCTGCCCGCGGTCACGACGATGGTGTACTCCATCGCGCCGTGCTTCTTGAGCATCTCCACAACACCAGCAACGGTTGATTCCTTCTGCCCGATCGCGACATAGACGCAGACCATCGCGTCTTTGGTGCCCCAGTACTGCTTCTGATTGATGATCGCATCGACTGCCACAGCCGTCTTGCCGGTCTTGCGATCGCCGATGATCAGCTCGCGCTGCCCGCGGCCGATCGGGATCATCGCATCAATCGCCTTGATACCCGTCTGCAACGGCTCATGCACAGGCTGCCGCTCAGCGATCCCCGGCGCGATGATGTCCACTTTGGAAGCCTCTGTCGTCTCAAGTGCCGGCCCGTCATCGATCGGCTCGCCAAGCGGGTTGACCACCCGCCCCAGCAACCCCTCGCCCACCGGCACCTCGAGCAGCCGCCCGGTGCTCTTGACGATGTCACCTTCCTTGACCGTGAGGTAGTTGCCGTAGACCACGCACCCGACGGTGTCCTCTTCCAGGTTCATCACCTGGCCCATGACAGCACCCTCGTCGGTCTGGAACTCGACCAACTCGCCCGCCATCGCCTTGCTCAAGCCCTAGATCCGGGCGATACCGTCACCGATCTCGACCACACGGCCGACCTCGGAGACCTCAAGCTCGGCTGCGAACTGCTCGATTTCCTGCTTGATAACGCTGGCGATTTCGTCGGTCTTGATCTTCATATCAGGCCCTTGGGGTTCCACGCACACCCGGCACCCCGGGTCGGCATTCCTCTGGTTTTTGAAGCTCCGCAGGCCGCCGCGACAACCACCGCGCGCCCGCCCCCATAAAGGGGCCAGTACGGTAGCCGCCGACCGCTGCAATGTCTATCCGCGCGCCCTCACTGAGGCCCAACTTCCACCCGCTCAACCCAGTGGCAGCGTGCCACCGCCCTCGATCCCCTCGCCCGTTCCCTCCAGACGAGCCCGGATCGTCATGGAGACCTCGTCATCCTCAACCTCAAAGCGCAAAGCCGTGGGAAACGCCGAAAACTCCGCCCGTTTCGAAGAGACCCTGTCTTCAAGGTCCTCAAACGACAACCGAACAAATGCCCGAACCTTCAACTCTCCCGATCTGATCTGCTCGATCAGATCACTCGGCCCGGTGACTTGCACATCCCGCAAGGACTGCTCCTCCTCGGGCACCTCAATATCCCAGCTTCCTATCTCACAAGAGGGCAGCCGAAAGTCCACCGCGACCGATCGCAACAGCACCGTTTCCGTTTTCGATCTCACCGTCAACTGCACATCAACCTGTGCTGGCTCTATACCCAGGATGTCCTCCCCCGCATACCCGGGCCCTGCCTCAAGCCGGACCTGGATCGTCGAGCGGTTGCCCTCTTGGAGCGTCTCCAGGTCCTCAGGCCGCACCCGCGCCACCACCACCGCCCCCTCAGCAAGTCCCGAAGCAACCCGCACCGGCATGCGAACCGCTGCTTGGGCATCCCCCACAACCAACGCTGGACCATCGAGCACATCTGCCGGCACCCGGACCTCGATCGGTAGAGAGACCGTCGTCAACTCATCCACCGCCACACGCACTATCGCGGGCTCTGCCGAGAGCACCGTCACGCCCCGAGACTGAAACTCGGGATGCCCCCGCAACGCCCGCTTGAGGTCCACCGTGTGCTCGCCCGATTCCCTTGGCACTCCCTCCATGCCCGGGGTCAACGCCAACCCCTGCCGCAGCGACGATTCCAACCCGTCCAGACTCGAAGCCGAGCCCTCCACCTGCAGCTCGACCTTGCCCCGCCAACCCTGATCCGCAACCACCCGGACGGCGTACGCCTCGCCCGAAATCGTCGGAAACTCGACCTCTGCCTCCGTCCGCTTGGTCTGCAGGCTCTGCCCCTCAGCAAAGACCCAGATGAGGGTTGTAAAGAGCGTCACCAGGATGCCCGTCTTGACCTTACCCATCACTCGCTGCCCCTTCATCCCCATCCCGTGCTGCCGTCTGTGACTCTCCAGCCATCTGCCCCTCCGGCGTGCTCGTCATCGAGGTTCCAAGCCTCGCAGAGAGCTCCGACCGAAGCTCATCAAGTGTCAGCGGGCTGCTCAGCGT
Organism: Planctomycetota bacterium; assembly: GCA_024275365.1. Lineage (GTDB taxonomy): Bacteria > Planctomycetota > Phycisphaerae > Phycisphaerales > UBA1924 > PNC22. The sequence continues at coordinate 12,520 of JAJRZG010000223.1, forward strand.
GCCCCGCTCTGCAAGCCGGATCGCCCCCGTTTCCTCGCTCACGACCACGACCAGCGCATCGCACTCCTTGCTCACGCCGACTGCTGCCCGGTGCCGAGAACCAAGTGTCCTGTCCGGAATGTCTGCCGGCTCAGCCAGGGGCAACTGCACCCCCGCCGCGTGGACCACCCGACCCCGGATCACCACCGCAAGGTCGTGAAGTGCCGTCCCCGGAAAGAAAATCGTCTGGAGAATCCGGGCGTTCAGGTCGGCATCAAGCACCGTCCCCCCCTCGACCAAACCCCGAAGCCCGACCTGCCGCTCGATCACCATCAACGCCCCAAACCTCGCCCGGCTCAGGTACCCCGCCGCCTCCACAATCGGCTCGACCATCGCCGACACTCCCGCCGAACTCCCACGCAAGATCGAGGTCTCGCCCAGCCGCACCAGCGCCCGCCGGAGTTCGGGCTGGAATATCACGATCAGCCCGATCGCCACCACCGCCAGCGCCCGCTCATACAAATACGCCAACCTCGGGAAGGTGTCCCGACCCCCGATGATCTGCACCACAAGCGTCGCCAGCACCACCACCACCAACGCCCCCTTGATCGCCCCAGCAGCACGAGTGCCCTGCACAAACCGGACCATCACCAGCACCAACAGCCAGATCACCATCAGCTCAAAGAGCACCGACAGCACCGGGTAGGTCCCTAGCCGTTCCACCATCTCCACCATGCGCATCCACATGCCCAAAGCCAGGTACCCCGTATCCTCACAAACACATCGAAAGCCAACCCGGACAGTCTACTTCACCTTGAAGAGCCCGGCATCCTCATACCATCGGCTGCTGTGCCCCACAAACACAACCCCCAACCCGCCCCCCCACCAGACAAGCACCTCGTCGCCGCCCTCCTCCGCTGGTTCCGGGCCAATGCCCGAGACCTCCCGTGGCGTCCCCACCCCCTGGGCACCCCCCGAGACCCCTACCCCGTCCTCGTCAGCGAACTCATGCTCCAGCAGACCCAGGTCTCCCGCGTGATCGACCGATTCGATGCCTTCCTCGCTCGCTTTCCCACCGTCGAAGCCCTCGCCGAGGCCGACGAACAGGCTGTCCTGACCCTCTGGTCGGGGCTTGGCTACTACCGCCGCGCCCGCCTGCTCCACGCCGCTGCTCGAACCATCGTCACCGAGTATGCAGGCAGCTTCCCTGCGACCGCCACCACCCTTGCCGCACTCCCCGGCATCGGTCGCTACACCGCCGGTGCCATCGCCTCGCTCGCCTTTCTTGAGCGGACCCCCGCGGTCGATGCCAATGTCCTCCGCGTCATGCTCCGCATCCAGGGGCGATCGCTCACAACGGCCAATCCACAAGCCATCGCCCTCGGCTGGTCCCGCGCCCAAGCCCTCCATGCTGCTGCCCCACGATCCAGGCCCACCCCCGCCCTGCTCAACGAGGCGCTCATCGAGCTTGGTGCTGTCATCTGCACTCCCCGGTCTCCCCGGTGTGAGTCCTGCCCGATCGCCGACTCCTGCCGGGCGCGCGCCAAGGGCACACAATCACGCATCCCCGCCAAAAAGCCCCCTCCCGTTCGCACGCCGATCTACTTTGCCTCGGTCCTAATCCACAACGCCCGAAACCGCCTCGCGGTCACCAGCAGGCCAGACACCGGCCTCTGGGCTGGGCTCTCGCAAGCCCCCACCGTCGAACGGACCGATCGGCCCTCGACCCCCGCCGAGATCCGCCGCAAGCTCGGGCTCCCTCCCGGACGGGGTTCCCTCCGCCGCGTGACTCGCTTCGATTTCAAGACCACCCACCGCGAGTGTCACTTCGAGGTTTTTGCAGCACCCCCCCCTGCCAACCCCCCATCGACCTGGTCCTTTCTCACCCCCGCACGAATCGCCAACCTCCCCCTCTCGAGCCCCCAACGCCGGATTTTGCTCGAAACTGCCCAACCCTGACGGTGGCACAGCTCTCCGAGCTGTGGGTCTCTCGCATTCCCAACACACCGTGGGACCCCCTTCCAGGCGGTGCGCACCAGCTGGAAGCCGATCCCACGCCCCACCCCTTCACCACCCATATCGTCCCCCATGCACCTCGCCATCGTCATCCCCGTCTACAACGAACGCGACACCCTCACCACGCTCATCGAGCGCGTCCTCGCGGTCCCACCCCCCGCACTTCCTGGCTCTGATACCCGCTGCACCCGCACCATCATCCTCATCGACGATGGCTCAACCGATGGCTCGGTCGATCTCGTCCGCAACTTCGGCACCCGCGACGGCTTCGATGCCCAACTCCACGAACACAACAAGGGCAAGGGAGCCGCCCTCTCCACCGGCTTTGCCCGCGCCCTCGAACTCGGCGCTGACCTGGTGCTCGTGCAGGATGCCGACCTCGAATACGACCCCGCCGAGCACGAGGCTGTCCTCCATCCCATCCTCGATGGCCGGGCCGATGTCGTCATCGGCTCGCGGTTCCTCGGCCAGTCCCACCGCGTGCTCTACTACTGGCACTACCTCGCCAACCGCGCGATCACGACCTTCAGCAACATACTGACCAACCTCAACCTCACCGATGTCGAGTGCTGCTTCAAGGCCTTCCGCCGCGAGGTGCTCACGCAGCTCACGATCCGCGAGCCCCGCTTTGGTGTCGAGCCCGAACTGGTCGCCAAGGTCTCGCGTCTCCGCCTGGCAATCGACCCCGATAAACCCGACAAACTCCACCCCGTCCGCATCTATGAAGTCCCCATCAGCTATGCCGGTCGAACCTATGAAGAAGGTAAAAAAATCACCTGGCGCGATGGTGTCTCGGCCCTGCGGTGCATCCTGAAATACAACATCTTTCGATGAATACATTCACCGCTGAGGACGCAGAGTTGCGCTGAGGAAAGACAAAGAAGCTTTACCACAGATGAACACAGATAAAGACAAAAATGATTGGTGGCACGGCTCTCCGAGCCGTGCGTATAGAGCAATGCACTCAACTCACGGCTCGGAGAGCCGTGCCACCGATTTCTCCTTGTTTTTATCTGTGTTCATCTGTGGCTAAACTGCCTTGCTACAATGTCCTCATCACCACCCATCCCACATACCCAGCATACCCAGCAAGCAGCATAAGCCCTTCAACCCGCCCGATGTGCTTGCGCACGCACACCATCGCCCACGCCAGTATGCCGATGCCCATCATCACAACCGCGTCCCCCCGCACCGTCGAATCGGACACCGGGATCGGCTTGACCATAGCCGTCACACCCAGCACGCACAGCGTGTTAAACACATTGGACCCGATCACATTCCCGAGCAGGAGGTCGGTGTGCCGTTTCATCGCGGCTCGGATCGCGGTTGCGAGTTCTGGGAGTGAAGTCCCAAACGCCACCATCGTCAGCCCGATGACCACCTCTGAGATCCCGAGCCGTTCTGCGATTGAGACCGCGCTCTGCACCAGGAGCTCGGCCCCCCCCGTCAGGCCCGCGATCCCCGCGACCACCATCACCGCGTGCCGAACCCACCACCCCGAGTCGTGCTTCATCGCCAGCTCGCGCTTGATCTCCTCTTCGTGGGGCACTTTGACCTTTGCGATCTCCTTGCCCTGGCGAGAGGCCGCGTAGGCATCCCAGGTGTAGAGGCACACCGCAGCAAGGAGCAACGCCCCCTCAAGCCGACCGATCTGCCCGCCCAGCATCGCGATCCACCCCACACCCATCACCACCAGCATCAGCGGGATCTCTTTCCGCTTGACCGCCCGCCCGCTCACGATCGGGAAGAGCAGCCCCCCCACCCCCAGGATCAGCCCGATATTGGCGATATTTGACCCCACCACCGCCCCGAGCGCAAGCCCCCCCACCCCCCGGAGACTTGCGCCAACACCTGCTGCCAACTCGGGCGCGCTCGTCCCAAACGCCACGATCGTCAGCCCCACCACCATGTGGGGCACCCCAAACCCCTCAGCGAGCAACGCGGCGTGCTCGACAAGCCAGTCGGCACCCTTCACGAGCAGCACAACCCCAACAACAACCATCCCGATTGCAAGCCAGATCGGCATCGCTTCGTTCATCCCCCTCAACGCGACCGAGGCAGCAACTCAAACCGCTCGGGCACCCGTGGCACAAGCACGACAACGACCCGCGCATCTCCAGGTGTCTCAGCAAGTGCCAGGTTCGTCAGCATCAGCTCGCCCAGTGTCGGGTGTGTCTGCATCCGGGGTCCGACCACCGCCCGCTGCCGAGCCTCAGACTCAGACTCGGGTCGCCCGTCCGCCTCGGCATCCCACGCATAGTCCGGGTCCTCGGGCACGATCACGATTGCATTCCCGCCCGATGAGACCACCCCAAGCCGAAGCCGTGTAAAGGCAAGCCCACGCGCGCCAGTCCGTACCGATTCGTGCTCTGTCCCGAGCCACTGCCCGAGTGCGTCGCGGTCTGATCGTTGCATTCGCCCGAGTTGAGGCATCACCTCAAGTCGCAGCAGCGCCCCAGCCCCATCACCCTCGGGCAATGCCCCGACAACAGGTACCGCCCAGCACCTCGTCAAAAGACGCAATCGCCCGGGACCAATCACCCCCGACCCATTCTCGAACCGGACCTCTCGCTGCCCCTTGAGCTCTGTCCCCTTGACCACCTCGACCCACTCGGGGAGTAACCCCATCCACTCCTGATGAATCGGCCCGATCGTCGGCAGCCCGGCCCGCAGCTCATCGAGCCGATCAATCGGCACCTCAAGCACCCGGAACCCATTCTGCCGCCACGCCTCGATCGCGCCCGCTGTCAAAGTAGGAGGATCGAACTCTCGCAGCCCCCCCCCCAGCACGCCCGAACGGTTCTCCACAACCCACAGCCGGACTTCCAGCCCGGCCTCAGTCCCCCGGACCACCGGTGCCCCTGCATCCCCGGGCATGATTCCAGCCTTGTCCCCTCCCGAGCGAGCACACCCCCCGAGCACACCTGCCACCCCCACAGCCGCTGCTGCACAGACCGCATACACAATGGAGTCAATTCTCGGCATGGCCCCGATCATACGGCCTGCCCCACCCCCCGGTCTTCCAACACCAGGGGGGTGGGCATCTCGCCCGCCCGGATTCAGTCATTGTGGTGCAGGCTTCCAGCCTGCTCACGGGCAATATCCAGTGCAGGCTGGAAGCCTGCATCACAACCTCACACCGGGTCAAAGGTGTTGATCCGGTCGATCATCGCCCGAACAAGCCCGAATCTGTACCGCGTGTGCGTAAAGACGATTCGTGGCAGATCAAGATTGGTTTCCTCGCCCTTGAGCGGCCCGCTCTTATGAATATCACCCTTCTTCACCAGCACCCCAAAGTCCTCGTGCAGGGATGCCACATCCTCATCGCGCAGCTCGTGCTTCACGCGGATCACCAACTCGTCGCGCACATACCGCGACGAGTGGTAGTTTCGATAGAACTGCTCGATGTGCCGGGCAGCATCCTCGGGTGTCTGGGCGATGTAGTAGAGGTTCAGGTCGTCGGGACCCACCATCCCGCGCTCAAGGAGGGTGTCCCGCACAAAGCTGTCAAAGTGCTGCCAATAGCTCCGGATCCCCGGCTTGTTGATCCCCTCGACCATCACGATCGGCATCATCGCTGCCTTGCCCGTCTGGATCAGCGTCAGCGTTTCGTATGCCTCGTCCATGGTCCCAAACCCACCGGGGAAGAGCACCACCGCGTCGGCATGGAACAAAAACATCAGCTTCCGCGTGAAGAAGTACCGGAAGTGGATCAGCTTCTCATCGCCCGCGATGATCTCGTTGGCGGTTGTTTCAAAGGGCAGGCGGATCGCGACCCCAAAGCTCGCGTCGCGTCCGGGGCCGACATGCCCGGCCTTCATGATCCCGTCACCCGCGCCGGTAATCACCATCCACCCGACTTCGGCGATCAACCGGCCAAACTCAACCGCAGCGTCATAATCGGGGTGTCCCTCCGGCGTGCGCGCGGATCCGAAGATCGTACATTTCATCGGCTCGGCATACTCGGCAAAGACCCGGAAGGCGTACCGCAACTCCTTGATGACCGTGCTCATCAACTTCAACTCACCGGTGTCCCGCCCATCGGGGATGAGCTTGAGGCAGGCGGTCACCGCTTCTCGCGCGAGCCTCTTGTCAAACTTCTCGGGCATCCCGTCGCAGACCATCTCGATCAGGTCGTCGATGCCCCCCTGCACCGCCGGGTCGTCCACCCGCTTCTGCATCGGGTGCTCGGGTGGTGCCGCTGCCTCATCGATCGGTGTTTCTGGCAGAATTTCGGTCCGACGGGTGTGCGGGATTTCGTGTTCATCGCTCAAAATAAAGTCTCCATATAGATCGGGAGCCTAGGTTCTGTTTGGCGGATCGTCCGAGCCACAGTGGGGTGGGTGTCCCGCCCGCCCGTGAATGATGCCCCAGAGACCTTTATGCAGGCAAGACACCCGCGAAGCCACACGGTTCGGAGAACCGTGCCACCTGTCGCTGGTCCATCAGACAGGACCTACTGCCCCCGTATCGGGGACGACCCATCCCGCCTGGGCAGCCGCCATTCCCGCTGCTGCGATTCCCGGCTCAGACGCTCGATCTCCAGCATCCGCCGCTCCCGCTCGCTCTGCTCCTGCCCGACAACCCGCGCAAACATCCGCCGGGTTTTGGCAAACTGCTCCAGGGAGACCTCAGGCTTGTTCACCGTCCCCCGCACCTGGGTCGTCACCAACTCGTCCCGGAACTTCTCAAGCACCGCACTCACCACCGGCAGCCGCTCGGCTGCCCGCGAGGTAAACCGCAGGTCAAGATCAAACCCCGGCAGCGTCATCTCCCCATACCCAAAGATGTCCACACTCCGGGCAAACACCCCCACCCGCTCAAAGACCACCCGGTCCCCGTCCAGATAAAACACCGCCTCGCCAAAGTCCAGCGGGTCATGCACTGGCACCTGCAGGTTGCTCACCTTTATCAACGGCAAGAGCAACGGCAGGCTCAGCACCTCGGCGCGCCTGTCCCCGCCTACCAGTATCCGACCCCGCCCACGCCGACTCCCCTGCTCGCCCACCACACCCGTCAGTGTCAATCCAGCATCCACCAGCCCCCGAGCCTTGGCATCGGGCCGATCCGGAGCACCCTCCTCGTTCTGGTCAGCCCGCTCGACCCCCGCCATGTGATCCCAGTCAGCGAGCAGTTCACCCAGTGGCACACCCGCGAGCCGAAACTCTGCGTCATAGACCGACATGCCGCCAGCACCCGCTCCTGCCTGCACAACCGCCGAGCCCGAGACCCGCCCGCCATAGGCATCGGCCAGAATCACCGGCACAAGCAACGCGCCCGAGAGCGGGTCGCTGGTGATACGCAACATGCCATCCTGCACATGGATACCCGCAGCCTGCGCCGAATCGAGAATCACCCCGATGCCAAAGTTCCCGTTCGCCTCCCCCGGCTCGCTCTGCCCCTGAAAGTCCAGATACCCGGATGCGTCGGTCACCTTGACCCCAAAGTCGATGCTTGCCCCGGCAAACTCCACCCTCCCTGATGTTGTGTACGCCGAATCCTCATCATCATCAAGCGAGACGCGAAACTCCACGCCCTCAGCGGTAAGCAGGCCGGCCGACTCGATCGAGACCGCCTCGAGCGCACCGCGAAGCCCTGCGGGGAGCAGGGCACGCACCTCGGGCACAAGACCAAACTCACTTTCGGCGTTGAGCGTACTCTGAAAGAAGATCGACCCGCTCCCGGCCTCGATCCATGTTCCCCCGATCTCGGCCCACCACCCGTCGCCCTGTGCCCGGAAGGCATCAAAGGTCCCGCCGGTTTCATCGAGGACGATGGCGCCCCGCATCGACTCCATCGTCACGCGCTGCCCCGCGATCGTCAGCTCAGCCTGCGTTGGTCTGATCTCACCAGTCACCCTGGGTTGGGTCGATACGCGATTGCCACGCAGCACCAGATCGGCATCAAAGATGCCCTTAATCTCTGAGGTCTCCATCGCTTGTGCCAGCTTGGGGGGCAGTGTCCGCTTGGCACCATCCCACACCAGCGGCGTCTCGAGCTTTGCACCGCGCAATCCCAGCTTGAGAAAGTCTCCTGCTGCCCATGGCCTCCCAAAGGGTGATCGTCCGGAAAGTGCAACGCCGCACGCCTGGGCATCATCGAGCCTGACCTGGGCAACCCAGTCATCAAACTCGACCGACTCGGGTGCCAACGCCGAGAACGCAAGCGTGCCCGCGCTGCTCGTGACCGTCAGCCGTCCCGCGTCGGTCTCAAAGGCCAACCCCTCGCTCCCGATCACCTCGATATCCAGCCTCGACAACTCGCCATCACCCGAGGCATCGCCCGCTGCGTGGACCAGAGCTCGCACCCCGCCATCGGGCTGATACGCCGTGCGGATCTTGGTAATCCGAGCCGCCAGCTCCGGGGCGATCACCGTCAGCAAATCCTCCAGGGCGAGCGTAATATCTGGCACATCAGCAACCACCTCAGCGGTGAACTTCTGGTTTGCTGTCCCCAACCCCATGGTTGCATCAATTGAGAGAGTCCCCTGTGCTTGGGGGGTGAGCGTCTCGCCCGCAACACCGCCACGCGCACGCACTTGCGAGGTCACTGTCAGCCCAAGCTCTCGCTCGCTCACCCGAAGCCGACCCGCCATTTGCTCAAGTTCAACTGCAACCGCATCCACATCAGGCCCGTGTTTCGGCGACGCTGACAAGCCGTCAATCGCAACATCGATGTCGTACCCCAGTTCCCCGCTCTCGCGGGACTCGATCACCACGACACAATCGATCGCCCCGGTGATCCCCAGTTGCTCCAGTACCGCACTCGAGGAGCGAATCCCCGAATACCCCTCGGGGCTCTCTTGGGCAGGGTCATCGAGCCCGCCGGGAAGTGCCGCCAGGAGCAGCTCATCGGTTGGCACATCATCAGCGGTGATCGTCAGGTGCAGGCCGCTCTCACCGGGCATGGTCAGGTCGACAAACAAATCAACCCCGACCCGCCCGCCGTGGATGCCCTCAAACTCGCCCGCGATGATGTTCACTTCGTTATCAGCAACCAGGAGTTCGACATTTCTTGCGATGATCGGCAGCGGGAACCACTCATGGAGAACCCCCGCCTCGGGCACCCGCACCCGGACTTGCTCGGTGTAGTGGGGCTCTTCGCCCAGTGCCCGCTGCACATCGATCACCACCGACCCGATGCCACCGAGCGCAAAGGGGCCCCCCACCCCGTCACCCCCGCCACCGCCATCACCGCCCGGTACACGCACCAACCCCCGCTCGAGCAACTTCTGATACTTCTCGCGGCTCATCAACGCCTCGAGAATCTTCTGCCGCTTCGGGCCAAGCGCGCGGAGCGTCTCCTCGTTGATCGGCACATCATCGACTGTGATGTGCAGATCGACAGCCGCCGCTGATGTCAGCGGCGCGATCACCCCCTCTGCGTGCATCCGGGCACCACTCTCGGCGACACCATCGACCCGCACAAGCTAGATCTTCTCTTCATCAAACCGTGCAAGCCCGGTCATCTGGTTGAAGACATACGGAAAGTCGTGGAACGATGCTGACCCGTCATAAAACTCAAGCTCGCCAGTGACCTTGATCGCGCCCACCCCTGATGCACCCGGCGCTGCCCGCTCGACCACCACCGAGGCATCCACCGTCATGGTCGGGTTTGAGAAGTCATTGAGACGACGGATCACGACACCCGGCACGAGCGGCTGCAACTCCTGCTCGCTCTCGAGCACGAACCCCCTGGTCTCGATTGCACACCGAAACCCCGCATCAGCAGTCAGCCCGTCATACCGCAGGCGGACCTTCGAGGGCAGGTCGCCCAGCGTCCCCTCCAGAAACGCCTCAGCCCCCGCGTCGGTCAGCTCAACCCGCCCGGTGACATCGCGCAGCCGAACGAGGTTGTCCCGGTCGGCCTGATGCCCCTGGGCATCAAAGGGCAGGTTGAGCGAGACGCCGTCGAGGAGGACCTGGCCTGTCGCGACCCCGTCAGCACGCACACTCATCGAGGCACGGGGGATGCCCCCCTCGATGCGCATGAGGTCGAACACCTCACGGAACTGTGCGGGGATGTGCTCGGGCTGCCACTGCCCAAACTCAAGCCCTTCGAGGGTCAGTGTGACACCGGATGCCGAGACCCGCCCGGTCAGCCCGAGCCCCCGCCCTTGCGGGTCCGACACCGAGCCCTCGGTGAAGGCGAGCTCGAACCCCTCACCCTCCGAGGCCAGCATCGGCTGGAGCGAACCCTCGACCCGGAGCGTGCGGAGCAGCTCATACCTGTCACCCGAGTGCTCACCCAACTCGATCGTCCCCTCACGCATGATGACCCGCGGCGGGGTGGCACTCGAACCGCTGCCGGAGGATGAGACCTTCAGCTCACCCAGATTGATCGACCCGCTCTGCATGTCCCGACTGAGCCGGAGCATGGGCTTGGTCAGCTCCATCTCGCGGAAAGTCCCAGAGCCCAAGAGCAGCGCGCCCCAGGAGCTTGTGATCTCGATCCGCTCAGCGGTGAACAACTGCCCGGCTGGGCCGTCCATCCCCGGCAGCCGAACCTCGATACCCGTTCCGATGATTGTTGCGTTGGGCTCAATCACCAGGCTCGAGACCGTGACCTCAGCCCCCAGCATCGACTCGACCCGGGGCAGGACAATCACCTTGACGAGGGCTGTCCGTGTCAGGACGACCGGCAGCAGCACTGCCACAGCCACAATCAACAGCAGCACCAACAGGCCCCGTCGCCGACGGGGGCGGTGTGTGCCATCGGGTTCTGGTTTGGTACGCTGGCGTGGCATATCGAGGTGAGTATTCTCTGTCATGCTATGGCGTGCGACTGCCATGGCTCGTGTGACACCCTGCCGGAGCCCGACCATCAGCCATTCCCGCCTGCTCGATCCGGTGCTGACGACAGGCCCCTGCCTGCTGGCGGTCGCAGCCCCGCGCGAAGCCGAGGCTGTCCTTGTCGGGCTGGGATCTGCTGATTCAACCCCACCAGCGCCCTGGACCACCCGTGTGCTCAACGACCGGCTCCACCTTGTTGTGACGGGCGTTGGCAAATCGAACGCAGCCGGGGCTGTGGCTCGGGCGCTCACGAGCCAGCACTCGGGGGTGCTGAGTCTTGGGCTTGCGGGTGCTCTGCCCGCGTTGCCTGGTCTTGAGGTGGGTCAGGTGATGCTCGCTGACACCTGCCATCTCGCCGATGAGGGGCTCAGCACACCCGACCGCTTCCTCACTCAGAGCGAGTTGGGGTTCCCCGCCTGTGACAGTCTGGGCGAGCGATTCCCTACCGACCCCACTTGGCGCGATGCCCTTGCGGCACTCGCCCTCCGGATCGGCCCATGCGCAACGGTCTCGACCTGCTCTGGGACAGATGCCCGAGCAACAGAGATCGCCCGTCGAACCGGTGCGCTCTGTGAAGATATGGAAAGCGCCGCTGTCGCCCTCACTGCCCATCGGCGTGGGATGCCCTTCTCCTGCATCCGCGTCATCAGCAACCAGACCGGCGACCACCAGGCCTGGGACCTTGAGCTGGCGTTCTCGGTCCTTGCTCGCGTCGCGGGGGGGCTGTGAGGTAATCGTTGTTACCACGGAGGACACGGAGTTTCACGGAGGAAAGGCAGAAAGACAGTGTATTCGCAGATAAGTACAGATGGACACAGAGAAAGAGAGAAGGTGTATGACTGGTGGCACGGTTCTCCCAACCGTGCGCGGTGCCTGTATACGCATGACAAGAAGAACTCGTGTGTTTCTACAATCCCTGTGTGAGAGCACAGCTTCTGAGTATGTCTGTGACAGTCGCCATCCACAAACCCGAGCTTGCGCTCGGGGCTCGTAGAGACACTCGCGATCTCTACCCAACGCCCGAGAGTTGTGAGAGCCTGCACGGGTTCTGCGGCTTGTACCGTCTGGGTTATCTCCTCCCTCTGAACGGACCAGCCACTTGGATGATCTAGGGAGTCTGCCCCTGCGCAGACCTGCCGGGCATGCCTCAACCCCGGGCGAACTCTCGCCGATGATCCAGAGTGTGGATCGTTGGCCCTGCGTGATGAGCGTTGAGTTGGAGGGGTGGCTTCGGTATGAGATTACCCGGTCTTAAGCGTGCAAGCGGTACTGTGAATCATCGGGCTGTCGGTGCAACAATCGCGATCGACTATGGCTCAACGACGCTCAAGGTCTTGCAGTTGAGCAGCGAGAGCACGCCGACTCTGCTCGCTGCGGGGTGTGTCGAGACACCCGAGGACCTCCGGGGAAATATCAAACAACGGCTCGAGTTTCAGTTCGAGGCTCTGCCCAAACTCGTCTCATCACTCAAGCTCAAGGGCAGGCGAGCCGCCTGCGTCATCCCCTCACCTCTCACCTTCTGCAAGCATGTTCAGTTCCCCAAGCAGGACGGCATGCCCCCCGAGGTGCTCGCCGACACGATGCTCACCGAGCAACTCGACCGCGATGCCTCGACACTGGTGCGGCGGCTGATCCCGGTCCCGGGCACAGACCGCGCCTCGAGCTCGGGGAAGAACGAATACATCTGCCTCGCCACGGGTCGAGAGATCATTGACAAACTTATGAAAGCGATCCGGTCTGCCAAGCTCGAACCGGTCGGCATGCACTCAGAGTTTGAGGCAACACTGCACGCCTTCCACTACCTCAACCGCCGCGATTCCGACATTGACCGCGCCACCCTCTACCTTGATATGGGTGGTGGCCAGACCCAGGTCGTCATCGGGCATGGGAAAAAACTTGTCTTTGCACGGACCATCGGTATTGGTGGCTTGTCACTTGATGAATGCCTTGCGCAAGCCCTCGCCTGTTCGATCGTACAGGCACGCAAGGCTCGGCTTGCGATGGGTGACCTTGTTCCCCGAGCGGCACCGGCACGCTCTGCTGTCCCCGCTCTCGCCATGCACACCGACGAGGGCGGCGTGATGCTCGCCGATGACAGGCGCGATCGTGCGTCCCCCCCGGGACTGAGCCCCGAAGTCGCTGAGACTGCCCCTGCCCCGACAGCACCCTCGGGGGCTTCACTCCTCGAACCGCTCGAGATCCTTGCTGATGAAGCTGGCATGTGTGTCCGATACCACGACACCATGTTCCCAAGCGCCCGCGTCAGCAATGTCATACTTGTTGGGGGGGAAGCTCGACACCGGGGTCTGTGCCAGCACATCGCCCAGTCGCTCCGTCTGCCGGCGCGCGTCGCCGACCCGCTCAGCCTAATCACCAAGACCGGCCAAGAACATGTCATTGGGTTGGATCTCAACTCGCCACTGCCCGGATGGGTCGTCCCCATCGGGCTCTGCCAGTGCCCGACCGATCTCTGAACCTTTGAGCCGAGGAGTCACACCGATGAGTAAGGTCCCCTGGCAAAACGACAACTCGAGCTCTCCCGGGAGCTTCCTGCCCAAAGACTATATCCAGGGCAAGCAAGACTTGCGCTTTGTCGCGATCACGGTCAGCCTCTTTATCATCGTGATGCTCGGTGTGGTTGGTGCGTTCCTGGTCACCAACCAACGCTGGACGAGCGTGCGTGACCAGCAGACGATGATCGCAGCCGAGTATGAATCCGAAAGCGCCAAGCTCGATCAGCTCAAGCTGCTCGAAACGCAGCGTGAGGAGATGCTCTCCAAGGCCCGCATCACCACGACGCTCCTCGAGACCGCCCCCCGCTCGGTCCTGCTTGCCGAGCTTGTGACGAGCCTCCCCAAAGAGGCGACGCTCCTGCAGGTCCAGCTCGACTCGAAGCGCATCAAGCAGTCGCCCGTCAACGCCGCCTCGCGGGACGCAAAGAAAGCAAAGGCAAAGACTGGCAGCCGAAGCAAGAGCAACAAGGGGAAGGAGATGCCCCCACCGGTTGTCCTCCCACCCAAGTTTGAGTACACCCTCACCATCACGGGTGTCGCGCCGACAAACACCCAGGTCGCTGACTACCTCAACAGGCTCCAGAACTCACCGTTGCTTGAGAAAGTCGAGCTCGCCTTTATCCAGCAGACCAACCTCGAGGACCTCGATCTCCGCCGCTTTGAGATTGTCGCAAGGCTTCCAGACGATGCCGATGCCCGCGAGGTGAATGACACCGAAGAGTTTGACCTCGACCTCGCCTCCATTCCTGGCAGGGAGTACAACCAATGAACCTCGGCATGCGTGAGTCGGCGGTGCTGGCGTTGGTGCTTGCGATCCCGGTCGTGAGCTATGCGCTGGTTTTCTCGCCACAGAACAAAGACATCAGCTCGGCGTTGCAGGAAATCTCGCACAAGAAAGACCTGCTCGATTCCCTCCGCACCGAGACCGCCCGCACCGACGACCTCGCCCTGGCAAATGCCGAGATTGCCGAACGCATTACCGAGATCGAAGACCGGCTGCCCAACACCAAAGAGATCGACAATGTTGTCAGGCAGATCTCAGAGCTTGCGGTGACCTCCGGGCTCACCCCCCCGACGCTCGCCAGTGGCAAGCCGATCGAGGCCGGGACCTACTGGGAGCAGCCGCTCACCGTCACCACCACGGGCAACTTCGCGGGGTATTACCGCTTCCTCCAGAAGCTCGAACGCCTCCCACGCATCACCCGCATCCCCGAGTTCACCCTCCGGCGCGACACCAAGAACGACGGCCGTATTGCGATCGAGTTTACCCTCAGTATCTTCTTTCTGGATGACACACCATGAGCGATTTCCTTGAAGATCAATCGAGCGACAAGAACACCCACACAAGCTCGTCTGCGCCCAAAGATGTCCAATCGCCTCTCCTGCTCACCGAGATGGGAGTGCCCGAGGACATGTTCGCACCAGCCAAGATCAGCAAACACTCCAACCACGGAGTCGTTGCGGGCTTGCTTGTTGTGGGTGCCGTCGGGGTGATCTTTGCGATGCGTCAGTTCGGGCTGGGACCGGCGGTGTCCCTTGCCGAGATGAGCATCGACTACGAGCCCGCTCCTGTGTCGGTCGGTGCAGCACCCGGCAAGGTACTCTCTGATCTCGACCGCAGCCGCCGGGCAATCCAGGTGCCCGCCGAGCTCATCACACAAGACCCCTTCGAGCTCGACAACGCCCAAACCACGGTTGAACAGCCGACGGTAGACCCCGATCTTGCCAGACGAGCCGAGGAAGAAAGCCTCCGCCTGGCCCGTGAGCAGCGCAAGAAGGAGCTCGACGACGCACTCGCCAAGCTCAAACTCCAGAGTGTCATGGGGGGCTCAAAGCCGATCGCGCGGATCGACAACCAGGTCTGCAAGATGGGCATGATGGTCGGTGAGTTCTTCATGATCTCCCGAATCGAGGGGCGCAAAGTCACTCTCACCGCAGACGGGTACACCTTTGTGCTCTCGATGGAAAAGAACGACTAACCCATGGCAGGGGTCACAGGTGGCCAAACACCGGATTGACGACATCCTGAAGCACTCCATCCCCCAGCCACCCTCGCGCGGCCCAGCCAAATCTGCGTGCGATGCCGACGAAGATGCCCCCGTCTTCAGCCCGCTCCCCGCGATGCCCTCGAGCCAGATGCCCGGTCCGGAACCCGTCGCAGACACCGCCAGTGATCCAGTCATTGAGATCGCGTCTACGCAGGGTGAAGCCGACGACATCATGTTCGAGTTCAACCCCCAAGAACAACTCCCAAGCGATGCCGGGCTCGCCAAACTCCTCCTCGACCAGAACACGATCTCGAGAGAAATCCTCACGGCTGCCGAGCAAATCCTCAGTCAGACCCCGGGCCGAAACCTCGTCGAGTTGCTCTTGGAGCAGGGCGCAGATGAGGCGGCGGTCCAGCGTGCTGTTGCCGAGCACGCCGGTCTGCCCTATGAGCCAATCGATCTTGTCGCCGGGCTTGATGGTGGATTCGATGGTCGGCTTCTCCAACGGCTCGGACCCGGGTTTTGTAAATCCAACGGCGTGCTCCCCCTCCGCACCGAGGGCTCGCGAGTGGTCATCGGCTCGGTCAAACCCGATGGTGTGTTCGTCCTCGATGAGGTCAAGGAACGGCTGGGTGTCGCTGCTGTCAAACTCGTCATCGTGACCTGGTTTGATATCCGTGGTGCCCTCGAGATTGTCGGTGTTGACGGCGAAACAGAAGAAGAAACCATCGACCTCTCGAGCCTCCTCGAAGATGTCGATGAGGCGGATGTCGCGGTTGCCGAGGTCGTCGGCAACAACGAGGTCGATCTCGAACAACAGGCCGGCGAGAGCCCGGTCATCCGCTATGTCAACTTCATCATTCAGAGCGCCATCAAAGAGGGTGCAAGTGATATCCACATCGAGCCCGCTGATAAAAAACTCAAGGTCCGCTTCCGGATCGACGGCGTGCTCTTTGAGATGATGAACCCCCCCGTCTCGATGTCGGCTGCCATTACGAGCCGACTCAAGATCATGGCAAACCTTGATATCTCCGAGCGACGCATTCCTCAGGACGGCCGCATCCGGTGTACCGTCCAGGGGCGAAAGCTGGACCTCCGCGTCTCCACCCTTCCCTGTGGCTATGGCGAAAAAACCGTCATGCGTATCCTCGACACGCGCTCGATCAATGTCAAACTCGAAGACCTCGGCTTTGATCCGCAAATCCTGGAAATCTGGTACAAAGAGATCAAAGCTCCCAACGGCATCGTCCTCGTCACCGGGCCAACGGGCTCGGGTAAAACCACGCCACTCTACTCCTCGCTGCGACAACTCGACAAAAACAAACTTAACATCTCGACCGTCGAAGACCCTATCGAATATCACCTCGAAGGTGTCACACAGACCCAGACCCATGAGAAAATCGGCATGACCTTTGGTCGGGCGCTCAAGGCCCTGCTCCGCCAGGACCCCGATGTGATTATGCTCGGCGAAATCCGCGACCTGGAAACCGCCCACACCGCCATCCAGGCTGCGCTGACGGGCCACCTCGTGCTCTCGACACTCCACACCAACGATGCACCAAGCTCGATCACCCGGCTTGTCAACATCGGGCTTGAACCCTTCCTTGTTGGCGCTGCGGTCAACTCGGTGCTCGCCCAGCGGCTGGTCCGTCGGCTCTGCGCGCACTGCAAAGCTCAGGAAAAACCGACCGAAGAGATGACTGAGTACCTTGAGATGCAAGGCCTTGATGTAGAGCTGGAGTGGGTCCCCAAGGGCTGCGACCGGTGCCGAAGTACTGGCTATGCTGGGCGCGTAGGCATCTACGAGCTGCTCGCCATCGACGACCAGACGCGCGACATCATCGCGCGAAACCCAAATGTCAGCGAGTTCCGAAGGCTCTGCCTCGACCGGGGCATGGTCTCACTCCGGGCCGACGGCATCCGCAAGGTTGCGCAAGGGCTCACCACCATTCCAGAAATTTTCCGTGTCACCGAAGCCTCGGCTTGAGAGCCGCCCGGAGTCGAATCATGCACAACACAAACCATGCTCCCCGCTTGCTTGTCGCGCTGACGATCATGTGCACCAGCACCGTCGGCACCACCTGGGCAATGCAGGCACCCCCACCCTTCATGCCAAGCACGCAAGATACAAGCGGGGCCAAAGCCACCTCCGGGCCAAAGCAGGATCCCCCCGCCTTCATACCGACCAAGCGAGGTACACGCGGGGCCGGCACCACCGCTGGGACTGCCACCGCCACCAGGTCTGCCAATACCGACAAAAAGGACCAGACGGCTGGCGAGGGTTCCACTGCCAAGGCCCAGGCACCCGCTGCCCCCTCGGCTGCTGCGTTTCGTGTTGCCCGCTGGCTCCGCGCAATCGGTGGGCGCATCAGCATCGGGCCACTGATCAATCAGCAGACCAGAGTCTCACTCCCCAATCCCGCGATCACCGGGCAAGGCTGGCGGATCTCGACCCCCTCATTCGAGCACGACAGAATGGTCAAGCCCCCAGCTCGCGCAACGCCAGCACCCACAGAGTCGAAAGCCGAGACAGCCTCAGTCCCCGAGGCAGACGAATAGGCTGCTGAGCCTTGATGAGATCTTGAGCCTCGCTCCTCAAGCGCGTTTGCGACCCGCACGCTATCCTGTAGCCATGAGCACTTCATCTGGTATCGATTCAGCCCTTAACGAAACCCGCTCCTTCCCCCCTGCCCCGCAGCCGATCTGGGTATGCCCAAGTGGCACATCGCCTCGATGGACGAATACAAATCGCTCCACAAGCGGTCCATCGATGACCCCGAGGGTTTTTGGAGCGAGATCGCCAAGGAGCTCCACTGGTTCACCCCCTGGACCAAAGTCCTCGACTGGAACCCGCCGGATGCCAAATGGTTCGTCGGGGGCACTACCAACGCCTGCTACAACTGCGTCGATCGCCAAGTCGAGGCTGACCACGGCGACGAGACCGCCATCCTCTGGGAGGGTGAGCCGATCGATGCAGATTCAGGCCCCGAAATCCGCTGCCTCTCGTATGCCGACCTCCAGCATGAAACCTCGAAGTTCGCCAACGCCCTCAAGGTCCTCGGCGTCAAGAAAGGCGACATTGTCACCATCTACATGGGCATGGTCCCAGAGCTGGCCATCGCCATGCTCGCCTGTGCGCGCATCGGGGCAGCCCACTCCATCATCTTCGGCGGCTTCAGCTCCCAAGCCATCATCGACCGCGTGCAGGATGCCAAAAGTAAAACCATCATCACCTGCGACGGCTCGTGGCGTCGAGGCTCCATCGTCCCGCTCAAGGCCAATGTCGATGCCGCCTGCGACCAACTCGAAGGCACGCCCGAGGCTGTCGAGCATGTCGTCGTCGTCAAACGCTGCGAGAACGACATCACCATGTATCCGCGCGACGAGTGGTACCACGACCTCGTCGCCGAGGCCCCGACCGACTGCCCTTGTGAGCCGATGGATGCTGAAGACATGCTCTTTCTGCTCTATACCTCGGGCTCGACAGGCAAGCCCAAGGGCATTCTCCACACCACCGGCGGCTACATGGTTTACACCTATTTCACCGCCAAAAATGTCTTCAACCTCATCCCCGACGCCGACCCCGACCAGAAGCAAGTCTACTGGTGTACCGCAGACATCGGATGGGTCACCGGGCACTCCTACATCATCTATGGGCTGCTCCCCAATCGCGTCCCCACGCTCATGTATGAGGGTGCCCCCAACCACCCCGGCCCCGATCGCTTCTGGGATATCGTCGAACGCCACAAGGTCACGCAGTTCTACACCGCCCCCACGGCTATTCGCGCCTTTATGAAGTGGGGAGACCAGCACCCCAAAGCCCACGACCTCTCCAGCCTCAAAGTCCTTGGCACCGTCGGTGAACCCATCAACCCCGAAGCCTGGATGTGGTATCACCGCGTCATCGGGGGCGAGCGGTGCCCCATCGTCGATACTTGGTGGCAGACCGAAACCGGTGGTCAGATGATCTCGCCTCTGCCCGGATGCACACCCACCAAGCCCGGCTCCTGCACGCTCCCCCTCTTCGGCGTTGATGCAGCAATCCTCGACGAGAACGGCAACGAGCAACCCGCCAACACCGGCGGCCTGCTCGCTATCCGCAAACCCTGGCCCGGCATGCTGCGTGGCATCTATGGCGACCGCCAACGCTTCATCGACACCTACTGGTCGGCCTTCAAAGTCGATGACCAACAACTCCAGGAGGGCGAGCTTTCCAGCCCGCAACGCAACTGCCCAAGCCCCTACTACCTCGCTGGCGACAGCTCACGCCGAGATGAGGACGGCTACTTCTGGATCATGGGCCGCATCGACGATGTCATCAATGTCTCCGGCCATCGCCTGGGCACGATGGAAGTCGAGAGCGCCCTGGTCGCGCACGAATCGGTCGTCGAGGCAGCCGTCGTCGGGATGCCTCACGAGATCAAGGGAACAGGTATCGCTGCCTTTGTCACCCTCGCCCCGACCCACACGCCGGCAGACAAGGCCGCGACAGATGCACTCAAGCAAACCCTCCGCGCCCATGTCGGCAATGAGATCGGCGCGATCGCCAAGCCAGACATGATCCGCTTCACCGACGCCCTCCCCAAAACCCGCAGCGGCAAGATCATGCGCCGCCTCCTCCGCGCTGTGGCTGCTGGTGAGACGGACACAAACCAAGATACCACGACGCTTGAAGATTTTTCAGTGCTTGCGAAGCTCACGGAAAGTGAGGGGGGGTAAGGCGCGTATCAGAAAATGTCTGCCCATTGTGAGAGCATCTTGCGTCAAGGTATAGCAAGCATTTTCGTGTGCCACGGCCATCTTGGCCGTGCGGGACCGTCAGCACGGCCAAAGTGGCCGTGGCACACGCGACGAGAGGAGTGAAAACGCTCTGGAGACTCAAAATAAGGAAGAGACACGGTTCGGAGAACCGTGCCACCGACAAACCCCCACCCCACCTACGCCCCGATCGCCCGCGTCTCACTGCTTCCCCGAAGCCCCTCGAGCAACGCCCCCGCCATCTTCGCACGCACCTCACTCCACCGTACCACCCGCACCCCTCGCGGCAGTTTCTCCAGAATCGCCTCATCGGCAAGCGGAGCAACCAGCACCGTCGAGCTCGCATCGATCAGCCGCTCGAGCCCCGACCGGGGCAGCCGATCATCGCGCAGATCTACCGCCACCCCCCGCGACCGGGCCACCCGCGAGACCGCCCGCCCATTCCGCCCCATCGCCCCGGCGAGCACCACCGGCGAGCCTTCGTGTACGCGGTCGAGCATCGCACCCGCGACAGCCTCTGCCGAGACCGCCTGGAGCGCGAGCGCCTCGACCGCTTCGTCAACCTTTGATGCCCCAGCAACAGACCTCCACCACGCCGAGAGCCTCGGCAGCCACTGGGGAGCGGTCGTCGGAAAGCGGGCCGGGGCAAAGCCGAAGCCGAACACCAGGCTCCAATATCCCGCTTCTCCGAGTTCGCTCGCGGTAAATGCCGCCGGCTGCGAAAGAGCACCCCGCAGGAGCCCGCGCGCAGAGGCAAAGTCGGGAGTGCGATCGGTCAGGGCTGCCATCGTCGCGTAAAACAGGGCGGTAGTGCGAGCCGCAGCCGCATACCCCTCACCAGGGTGCTGCCGACGGAGCACTCGGCAGGCGCTCTCGAGCATCCGTCCCGGGTATTTGCTCATGCTTCCAGGACGGATTCGATAGCAGGCGACAGCTTCATCCACCGCCGACCACTTCACACCGGTTGCTGCGAGCGACATCCACATCTGGTAGTCCTCGACCCCGGGTGTCGAGGGGTCAAACCGCATCGATCCGAGATGCTCCCGCCGCACAAGGTGTGAGTGCGGCGCAAGGGCGTTGCCGTCGAGCAGGTGTTCGAGCCCCACGACCTGGTCGGGTGGGGTCATCGTCACCCCCAGCGGCCGCCCGTCCGCGCCGTGCAGTGTCCACGAGCCGCACGCAGCCCCGCGCCCGCTCCACTCGGACGCCTGCACCAGCAGTTCGAGCCCCAGCGGCGTCAGCCAGTCGTCGCTATCGAGAAAGTGGACGAACCGCCCCTCGGCACAATCAAGCCCCCGGTTGCGCGCACCAGCAAGACCCTGGTTCTCTTGGCGAACATGCGTAATCCGTTGATCCCGCCAGGCAAAGTCGGCTGCGATCATCGGCGTGCTGTCCGTCGAGCCGTCGTCGATCACCACCGCACGCCAATCCGTCAGCGACTG
The DNA here is from genome assembly GCA_024275365.1 of Planctomycetota bacterium. GTDB lineage: Bacteria > Planctomycetota > Phycisphaerae > Phycisphaerales > UBA1924 > PNC22. The sequence continues at coordinate 34,008 of JAJRZG010000223.1, forward strand.
GGCCAAAAGCGACCGCAGCGTCTCAGCGAGCGTTGCCTGGGCGTTATACGCAGGAATCACCACGGTCACCAACGGCTGCATACAAACTCCTCTCATCTCCCGGGGCTCTTTCGCGGGGCATCCTTTGTTGGGAGTCCTCCCCGGCCGCTTGCTCCTCGACACACAGAGGGGGCCCGCGAACTGCCCTTTGCGGCGCAGCCACCCCCTTCCCGGAAAGACCGGGCAGACATTCCGTACAGATCGGACCGTCCGATCGCCGAACTTCACACTATGACACGCGATCTGCCCGCCCTCACTGCCCCCCCCCCTCGCTGATGCCCTCGTCGTCACGCTCTGTTCGAGCGTCTCGCTCGAGGTCCTCCGCGAGTGTGGCATCCTCGAGCGCGAATGGTCGATCTACGAGCGCCTCGCAGCCCGGTATGGCAGGATCATCCTCGTCACCGAGGGAGGGGCGGCCGATCTGGAACTGGCCAAGACTCTCCCCAGCGTCTGCCCGGTGATGGTCGTCCACAACCCCGAGGGGCTCGAACGCCCCGCCTTTGCTGCCAGCGCGATCGGCCGGGTGGCGGATGCACTGCGGGGGGCGGGCTCGGTCGTCATCCGGACCGACCAGATGTGGGGGGGCGAGCTTGCCCTTGCCCTCACCCAGCGACTCCGTGAAACCGGGTGCCGGGTGGGGCTCATTGCCCGGGGGGGGTATCCGTGGTCGCGGTTCGTCGCGTGGGAGCAGGGGCAGGACTCGCCCTTTGCTGCGGAGGCTGCGGCGGAGGAGAGTGCGCTCTGCCGGGCGGCCGATGTGGTCGTGGGCACGAGCATGCGCATGCTTGACGACTACCAGTGGCGCTACGGCCTCTCCCCCAGCCGAACGATGCTCATCCCCAACTTCGTGCCCGAGAGCGCCCGCCCGGACGGGTCGGTCTCCCGCGAGCCGGGCACAGTGCTCTTTGCCGGGCGGCTCTCGCCTCAAAAAAGGATCGACCGCCTCATCGACGCGGTGGCCCTCATCACCCGGGACGGGACCATTGCAGCCCCGACTCGGGGCGGGGCCTTTCAGGCCCCGAATCCCCACCTCACCATCATCGGCGAAGGCCCGCTCGAAGCCGACCTCCGTGCGCACGCAAAGGCGAAAAACCTCGAAGTCGAGTTCCTCCCCCGCTTGCCTCAGGCCGACCTGCTCGACCGGATGCAGCGGTGTGCGGTCTACGCCCAGGTCTCGGCCTACGAAGGCCACCCCAAGACCGTCCTCGAGGCACTAGCCTGCGGTTCGCCGGTCGTTGTCGGCAGCGCGTGGGGATTGGCTGATGTCGTGATCGGGGGCATCACGGGGCTTGTGACCGAATGCCGGGTCGAGTCGATTGCAACCGGGATCGCCCGCCTGCTGTCCGACCCTGATCTTGCCGCCACCCTCGGACGAGCAGCTGCGGAGGCTGCTGAAGAGTTGCGATTGGGCCGGATCATCGAGCTGGAGGCCAGTGCTCATGAGACCGCGATTGCGTGCGCAGGCGAGGGGCTTGCTTCGTCCCCCGGGGCGGTCCGCTGGGGTGCCGACCTGCTCGATGCCGAGCCCAAGGCCGCAGCCGAGGCGTTTGCCCGGAGCATCCAGGGGTACGCCCGCCGCCTCTCCGACGACCGCCGCCGACTCTTCTGCGCCGAACTCGACACACCCGTCTATGACGCGATCGACCAGACCGCCCTCGAAACCAGCAGCGGCGTCCACCCCAAGCACCACCTGATGCGCTATCACGATTTCTTCGTTGATCGCATCAACCAGGGCGAGACTGTCCTCGACCTCGGCTGTGGCTATTGCCAAGTGGCGCGGTCGATTGCCGAGCGGGCTGGTGCGTTTGTTACCGGGATGGACTTCTCGAAAGAAAACCTCGACCAGGCCCGGGCGATGATCGAGCGCGAGGGGCTCGCCGATCGGCTGCGGGTGGTCGAGGGAGATATCACTCGCGACCGTGCGCACGGACCGAACGGTGAAGAGCACTTTGATGTCGTTGTGCTCTCGAATGTGCTCGAGCACCTCGCTGATCGTGAGCGACTGTTGGCGTTGTACGCCCGGTGGTACACCCCCCGGGCGATCCTGATCCGCGTGCCGGCCTTTGACCGCAACTGGCTGACCGCGTGGAAGGAGGAACTCGGGGTGGACTCCCGTGGCGACCCAACGCACGAAACCGAATATACCGAGCAGAGCCTGCGGGAAGAGCTTGCAACTGCGGGGCTGAGCGCACAGGAGATGATCGTGCGGTGGGGGGAATACTGGGTGCAGGCGGGGGTCGTGGGGGGCGTGGGGGTCGCGCGATGACCGACAACACTGCAAAACCGATCGCGATCTATCACACCGATCTCAGCTACGACGAGGCGGCGTCCAAGGCCCGCTACCTTGCAGACAAGTATCGTTCGGTGCTCGGGGGCTCGGTGCTTGATGTCGGCTGCGGCAAGCGGCTGGTCGGGGAGTGCGTCCCCCGACCCGATCTCTATACCGGGGTTGACATGAACCCGCCCTGTGATTGCGTGGTCGATCTGGAGCGCGAGGCGTTGCCCTTTGCCGAAGCGAACTTCGATGTGGTGGTCTGCTGCGATGTGCTCGAACACCTCGAAGCGGCCCACCGGGTGTTTGATGAGTGCTGTCGGGTAGCGCGGTCGCGGGTCATCATCTCGCTGCCCAACCCGGCGCGGGACTTTCTCCGTCAGGTGTTTTCAGGCTCCGAGGGGAAACTCAAGTACTACGGCTTTCCCTGCGAAAATCCAGGAAATCGGCATCGGTGGTTCTTTGGCTTTGAATAAGCGGCCGAGTTTGTGCGCACAAGCGCCAACCGCAATGGCTGGACGGTCGAACAACTCGACAGCGTGCACGATGGATGCAGCTACTGGCTCAACGGGCAAGGGGAGGATGTGCTCGATTGCCCGAACCTGCAACGGGGAC
>JAJRZG010000224.1 GCA_024275365.1 Planctomycetota bacterium
CCATGACGACCATGACGACCATGACGAGCAGGGCGCGGGGCACGAGAAGTCGATGAGTGATCTGTTGCATGGGTGTATTGTTGCATACTTTCTGCCACAAGATTGCCCCGGCCTGGTTCCACTGAAATTGAACTTGCCTGCTCTGTTCAGTTGGCACCCCCCACAGAGATGGATTCCCCGAGAGAGGGTTATACCCCGCGTTGGTCGTGTGCAGACTCATCTCGCAAGCCGTCGGCGATTGATCGCCATTGAGCTGTGGGCACGCGCAGGAATGCCTCGACGACCTTGGGGTCAAAGTGTGACCCGCTTGCCTCCTTGATGACTTCCCTGGCTTTCTCGATTGACATCGCTTCCTTATATGGCCGTGCGGAGGTGATCGCGTCGAAGGCATCGGCGATGCTGAAGACACGCACGATGAGGGGGATCTTCTCACCGCTGAGCTCGCCGGGGTAGCCGTTGCCATTAAACTGCTCGTGGTGAAACCGAACGACATCGAGTGCCCGCGGGTCAAAGCGTGCCGAACGCAGGATGCTGCTCCCGATCTCGGGATGGCGACGCATCGCATCCCACTCCGAGGCATCGAGCGGCCCGGGCTTGAGCAGGATCTGATCGGGCACCCCGATCTTCCCGACATCATGGAGCAACGCACCGGTTTCGAGGCTCGCAAGCTCTGCGCTTGTGAGGGTCATCTCTTCTGCGATCCGACGCGAATACGCCTGAACGCGCAGCGAATGGACCTCGGTGTCATGCTCTCTGGCATCGAGCGCCGCCACGAGGGATCGCACAGCACCCTCGTGAGAGTTGGCAACTTCTTTCAGTGCTGCCCGCTCGCGTGCAACAAGCCAGCCGGCCAACAGCCCCACCACCCAGAAAACCGCGACATCACCGAGCTGGCTGATATTCTCCTGTGTGTACCCCGCCCACTGGAGCCAGACATGGGGCAGATAGATCAGCGTTGCCACCGTTGCTGCGAGCATCGCCCCACGCATCTGAAACCAGATCGCCGCCAGCACGACCGGGAGAATAAAGACCTTGCGCATCACCACATGCACCCCATGCAGGAAATGCAGATCGACCGGCACAAGCCAGTGGGCCAACCCCACAGTCAGCAGCAGAATGCCGATGATGGCTGCACGCATCGGGAACCGGAACGGTTGCGGTGTGGGGGGCACCTGGCTACCCATCACATCCCACAATCGAGGCAACAGGCGCGGGGCAGGGGCTCAGCACCAGGATCGTTTGGTCATCATTGACCGTCGCGTCTTTGCCGTGGCGGTCGAGGGCGGTGGTCATCGCGCGTGCGATCTCTTCAACAGAATGGGCACCGAGCTGCGTCAAGAGGTTGATGAGTGCCTCTCGCCCAAAGTGATGCCCGCGTGCGTCTGACAACTCGGTCACGCCATCAGTCAAGAGGATGAGGCGGTCTGTCGGGGCAACAGAGAGACTCACGCTCGTCCAGACGGCATCACCGCTGACACCGAGCAGCATCCCGGTCGAGTCGAGCTGTTCGAGCTCGCCGGATTCATGCAGCAGGTACGACGGCTCGTGCCCGGCGCTGGCATATTCAAGCACGCTCGCACCCGGCTCCACACGGAGCAAGACCATCGAGGCGAAGTCCTCCGACAACGAGACCCGGAGAAACCGGTCGTTGATGTGGCTGAATATATCGACAAGTGTCGTGTGCTGTTCGCAGGCAGCCAGGAGCAGCGTCTTGAGAATCGCAGCGCCCATCGCCGCGGGGACACCGTGCCCACAGACATCGGCCACGCAGATGAGCACCGACCCATCAGGCAGGGGCAGCATGTCGTAGTAGTCCCCCGCGACGGTATCGGCCGGTCGGTAGACCGCAGCGACTGCAATACCATCCTCTGACGCAAACTGCGGCAGGAGTCGGTCCTGGAGCCGTTTGGCCTTGCGGAGGTGGGCCGCCCTGTCGAGTTCCCGTGCCTCAAGATCGGTGCTCATGCGCCCGATCTCGGTGGCGAGGATGTCAAGATCCTCGGTCGCAAAGCTGTGGGGACGAGTCCCAAGCTCCCCGGCTCCGATCCTGCGAACCACCCGGACCAGATCGCCGATCGGGCGGGTTACCAGCCGCACGAGCAGCAGGTTGACGAGCAGCGCACCAACGAGACCGATGACAGCGAGTGTCAGGAGCCGGACGATGGCTTGGCCACGGATACGCGCGATGACCGGTTCGGATTCTTCGGCGACATAGGCATACAGGCCGTTGTTGCTCGCGGTGCCGACGACCAGGGGCACGCCACCGCTCCGGTTCTGCCCGTCGGCCGCAGCAGCAGCAATCCTGATCCTCGCCAGAATCGCTTCCGATGCCCGGTGGTGGCTTTGGGCCTGGATCGTGGTCTCATCTGCAAGATCAACAACGATGTGATGCCCCGGCGAAGAATCGTCCTGCATGGTGGCGCACACCGCGTCAACATACCGCTGCACGACATCGGTGCCGTGGTGCTGGAGTTCCAGAACAGCAGGGATAATCGACTTCGCCTCGTCGCTGAGCGCAGACTGATAGGCGACGAGTTCGGTCTTGAGTTGATGCCGATAGTCGAGTACGAGAGCCCCGAAAACCATCAACGCAACAACGACATTGACAGAGACCAGCAACCTCGCCCGCAACGATCGAAACCAGTGCGGCCCGCCTTTCCGGCTGAGGTCAGCACCGCGTTCTGTCGGAGTCCTGCTCATCCACACCACCTTTCGGCCAAGCGTAGGTGATGCAGATAGCCGTATCTGAACCACTGGAATGTCAACTCATGCCCTTGTGGTCTTATTTCCTGCCTGTTGGATGGACACTGGTCGGGTACCACTGGTCGAAGACCAGTGCAAGTGTACCACCACCCCTCACCCCCTCACCCAAAGACCCAAAGACCCAAAACTGAAATCCCCGGCTCGAGAAGAGCCTCACTCCCCCGCAATCACAACACCCAACTCCACCCGCTGAGGCAGCAAACACTCCGCCTCCCTGCACGCCTGATACACAATCGCAAGCCTCGGCTCCCCCGACAACTCCCCAGTCTGCTCGATCGCCACCCGCAGCTCAAAGTGATCGCTATACGCCCGAAATGTTGCCCCCGCAAGCCCCGTTTCCTCACCCTCAGGATAGTCGGCATACGCCGAAACCCCACCACCACCCTGCACAAACACCCGAAACGGCGAAAGCTCAACCGACCCATCGCTCACCCGAGGCTCGGCAGCCGTGATGTGATACCCCTCAGCAATCCGCACCAACAAAACCAACTCCGCAGGCTTCTCAAGCGTCACCTCCACCCGGTCAGTCTCCGCATACACCTCAACCGGCATCACCTCCCCCCCCAGTGGAGCGGGCATCCCGCCCGCTGCGTCTTCAGATTCCAGTGGAGTAGCCATCCCCCCCACCTCCCCATCTCCGCGCTCTGCAAAGACCTCCACCTCCGCCCGATCCATCCCCAGCAGCCGCAACAAACCCCGAGTCGAGTTCACCGATGCCACCGGGTCTCGGCTGATCGCGTTGCTCAGCGACCGCACAAGCGAGACCGCATCATCAAGCACCCCCGCCTCACCCGTCGCCTCCGCTAGATCAAGCAACGCATGAAGCATCACGCTCGACCCGCAAGGCACCGCCCCGTCATAGGTCGTCCGCGCCCGAACAAACAAATCCTCGCGCCCGCCCCGCGTGTCATAAAACCCCCCGTCATCACCACCAAAGTCCTCAACCGCAAGCCCGTACAACCGCAACGCCGCATCAAGATATGACTGACGGGCCAGTCGCCCTTCCCACTCGGGCTCCTCTGCATCAGTGGGGTGGGTATCTCGCCCGCCCGCCGCCTCTGCAAGCGCAAGCAACCCCGTCACCACACACGCCGAATCCTCAAGCACCCCCGGCCCACCCGACACACCCGAACGCCAACTCCGCCTGAGCCGCCCATCATCCCCAACCATCGACCCGAGCACAAACCCCGCCGCCTTCGCACCAGCCTCAAAGTACCGATCATCCCCAAACAGCACCGAAGCCTCAGCAAACGCCGCGATCATCAGCCCGTTCCATTCCGCGATCATCTTGTCATCAAGCCGAGGCTGCGCACGCTTTGCCCGCGCTGCATACAACTTCCGGTTCACCCCCGCAAGCCGCATCAAAAACTCATCCCGCGAAAGGCTCAGCCGCGCCGCCAACTCCGCAGGCCTCGCAGATATCCGCAGCACATGGCTCGGTGCCTCTTCCGGGTGGTGCGGGTCGCGAAAGTTCGGCCCGCCCCCAAGCCCATACACCTCAGCCGCAAACTCCGCCTCACCCGGCTCAAGCACCGCAGCCATCTGCGTCGGTGTCCACAAAAAGCTCAACCCCTCGCGCCCATCGACCTCGGCATCCTGCGCCGAATAAAACCCGCCCCCCCCATCCGTCATCTCACGAAGCACGAACTCCAATATCTCCCGCACAACCCGCTTGTATTCCGCATCGTCATACACCCTCGCCGCCCGAATATACACCCGCGCAAGCAACGCCTGGTCATACAGCATCTTCTCAAAGTGGGGCACAGTCCATGTCGCATCGGTCGCATACCGATGAAACCCGCCCCCCACATGGTCCCGGATCCCCCCGATCGCCATCGCATCAAGGCTCGCCCGCACCGCCAGGTCGATCGCCTCCCGCGTCGTCGCCTCCCCAGCCCACCCCAGTGGGGTGGGCCTCCCGCCCGCCTGTCTTTCTCCAAGTGGGGTGGGCCTCCCACCCGCCTCTCCCCGCGCTTCAAGCAAAAACTCCGCATACACCGTCTGCGGAAACTTCGGCCCCCCCCCAAACCCGCCGTTGACCTGGTCAAACCCAGAGAGCAACCGCCCAACCGCCCCCTCAACATCCCGGCTCCCCACAGGCACCGGCTCGCTTGTCCCCGTCAGGTGCTCCCGCACCGTCCCCGCCAAGGCCTCAGCCTGCTCCAACACACCCGCCCGCTGATCCGCCCACGCCCCGGCCATCCCCATCAACACCTGAGGCCAGGTCGGCCCCTGCATCCCCGCCAGAGCCTCAGCCGGAAAGTAAGTCCCGCACCAAAAAGGCCGAAGCTGCCCCGGCTCAAGAAACACACTCATCGGCCACCCGCCACGCCCCGTAAAGGTCTGCGTCGCAGCCATATACAGGTTGTCAACCTCAGGCCGCTCCTCACGGTCCACCTTGATGCACACAAAGTGCTCGTTCATCAACGCCGCGATCTCGACATCCTCAAAGCTCTCCCGCTCCATCACATGGCACCAATAACAGGTGCTGTACCCGATACTCAAAAAGATCGGCACATCCCGCCGCCGCGCCTCCGCAAACGCCTCCTCACCCCAAGCCCACCACGCCACCGGGTTGTGCGCATGCTGCAACAGATACGGGCTCGTCTCCCCACTCAACCGATTGGAATAAGCGGGTGCCTCGTGCCCCAGCACCCCCCCATCAATCAGGGGCGCGGGCCTTCCAGCCCGCGTTTGCTCAGGCGCTGTCCCCGACTCTGACTTGTGGATAGACATGGACCAAGTGTACGGGAAGAGACCAACGGACGAAACACTCCGAGCCCCCGACTTCAGTCGGGGATTGGGCATACGCATAATCGAACCCAAACCCGGGACTGAAGTCCCGGGCTCGGGAGAGACCTACTCCACTTCAACCGCCTGCTCCTCCCGCAGCGAGGCCAACGCCCTGCGTAACGAGGGCTTTTCAGATGCCACAGCCCCGTTACCCCCACCCTCCTCAAGTGGGGTGGGTGTCCCGCCCGCCTGCCTTATTCCCAGTGGGGCGGGCATCCCCCCCGCCTCTCTTTCTCCAACTGGGGCAGATATCTCACCCCCCTCATCCAGGGGCGTGGGCTTTCCAGCCCCCGTCTGCCCCAACTTCACCGTCACCCGAGTCGAAACCCCCCGCTCCTGCATCGTCACCCCATACAGACGATCCACTGCCTGCATCGTCCGCTTGTTATGCGTGATCACAATAAAGTGCGACCGATCCGTATACTCACGAACAACCTCGATATACCGACCGACATTCGCCTCATCAAGCGCAGCATCCACCTCATCGAGCACACAAAAACAACTCGGCTTGCTGCGGAAAATCGAGAGCAACAACGCAACAGCCGTCATCGTCTTCTCTCCGCCCGAGAGCTGACTGATCGACCGAGGCTCCTTCCCCGGCGGCTTCGCAATAATCTCAATCCCCGATTCAAGCAGGTCCGTCTCCCCCGTCTCCACCTTCCGAGGCCCCTCATCCGTCTCCACAACCTTCACCAGAGGCATCAGCCGAACCTCGGCCCGACCGCCACCAAAGAGCTTGCGGAACATCCCCTGCTTCCCGCCAAACTCCGCCTGGATACGCGTAAACACCTCCCCAAACCGCTCCCGGCAGACACCATTAAGCGTCTCAATGAGTGCCGTCAACTGCTCACGGGCATCGTCAATATCCGCAACCTGCCCGATCAACTCCTCGTTCCGCTCAGCAAGCGTCTGCTCCTCGGCAATTGAATCAAGGTTCACATTCCCAAGCTTCTTGATCTCCGACCGCAGCATGTCGATCTGTGCCGCCGCCTCATCAACACACACCCGCGCCACACGCTCCCCCGATTCCTCATCCTCCATCATCGCCCGATACTCTGCATACCCGACGGCAAGATCAAACGAAAGCTCATCACTCGTCCGGTCTTCAAGGTTCTCGCGTTTGACCTCGATCTCGCGCCGCGAGACCTCGAGGCTGTGCCAGTCCCGCTCGATATGCTGCGCGTGCGCCCGCGTCTCAAGCACCCGTCGGCTCAGCCCCTCAACCTCCGCCTCGCACGCCGTGAGCCTCTCGCGGGCTTGCTCCACCTCACCCTCGAGCCGCAGCGCATCAGCCTTCGCCTCCGCCGCCTGGGTCTGCGCCTCCTCGATCTCCCGCTCATACCCCGCCGCCCGCTCCGCCGCCTGCGCACACTGGGCAGTCAAGTCCCGCTGCTGCCGCTCAACCTCGTCACGATCAATCTTCGCCCGGTTCAGCTCGCGCCGTGCCGATGCCGCCTGCTCCCCGAGCCGCGAGACATCGACCCTTGCCGCGCTCAACCGCTCAGCCATCGCGTCGCGCTCAGCCTGCACCGCATCAAGCGACCGCTGCGCCTCGACCGCACGCGTCTCTTCCTCCGCGTGCAGCCGCTCCAACTTCTCCGCCCGCTCGCACAGCCGCTCCCGATCAGCCTCGATCTTCGCAAGCCTCTGGGCCGTCTGCGAAGCCTCCTCCGCAAGCGCCCCCCGCTCCCGCGCAAGCCGCTCACCCTCAGAGACCAACCGATCAAGCTTCGCAGCCTCTCCCGCCAGCAACCGCTGCCCCCCAGCAAGCCGCTGCCGGAGCCCCGTCATCGTCTCATTGAGCGCCGATGCCTCGCTGTCAACCCGCGCAAGCGCATCCCGAGCCGCCATCCGCCGCTCACGCACCTCACCAAGCTCCCGCTCAAGCCTCGCAAGTTCACCCCGCTGCTGCAGCACCCCGCTCGACTCCACCGACCCCGTCGGCCCCGCAACAATCCTCCCATCAGCCTCAAGCACGCACCCATCCCGCGTCACCAGCCGCCGACCCGCCAGAGGCCCGCCCGCAAGCAAAATCGCCGAATCAAGATCGGGCACCAGAAAAGTCTCACCAAGCAGCCGATCGAGCAACGCCTCCACCCGTTCGCAGTTGACAGACACATCAATATCCCTCGCCCGCACCAACGCCCGCATCGGCACAACCCGCTGCCCAAACATCCCCACCGTGTCCAGCACCTGCCTTCGCTGCACACTCCCAAGCCGAGAGATCGGGACAAACGCCACACGCCCCGAGAGCGACCCAATCTCCTCACCCGTCGGCAAGTCCCCCACCGTCTCCACAACAAGCGCCTCAAGTGTCGCCCCAAGCGCCGTCTCCACAGCCGCCGCCATCGCCTCATCCGCATCAATCAAATCCGCAAGCGGCGCAATCACCCGCTCAAAACCCTCGCCGCGCTCCTTCCGCTCGAGCACCTCCCGCACCGCATCCCCAAGCCCCGCCCGGGCATCGATCAGCTCCCGCAGCGTCTGGTGCCTGCTCTCTAGCCGCACCGCGTCCTGCTCGAGCTCACTCAGAGCCTCCGCTCGGTCGCCCCGATCAGCAGACATCGCATCCGCCCTCGCCTCCTGCCCGCCGAGTTCCTCCTCGATCACCCCCAGTTCCGTCTTCCGTTCTGCAATCTGCCGCGAAAGGCTCTCGTGTTCTGCCTCGTGTGTCCGCGAATCAGCCTCGAGTGCGTCCCGTCGATCCCTGAGCCGATCAAGCTGCTCACCGACCGCCTCCGCCCGCCGCGCATCCCCCGCGATCGACGCAACAAGCCCGACCCGCTCCCGGTCGATATTGGTCGCCGTCGCCCGGCGTTCCGCAACAACCCCCTGCTGGGCCGCGAGCTGCTCAGAGATCATCCCCCGCTGCTCGCTCGCAGCATCCAGCCGCCGCTGCGCATCCCCAACCTGCTCAGCAAGCGCAGCAACCTGCTCGCCCAACTCCTCGACCGACACATCCAATCGCTGCGACCGCTCGCTCAGCTCCTCAAGCCGCGTCCCGTTTGTCTTCCGCTGTGCGCGCAGGTCCGAGACCGCCCGTTCGGCCATCTCCTGCCTCTGCTCAGCCCGTTCCGCAGCGTGCGCCGCCTGCGCAAGCGTCTTCTCAAACCGACGGTCCTCATCCAGCGCATCCCCTCGTCGCAGCTCTGCCTCCTGCTTGTCATGCTCCGCCTCTGCCAGCATCCGCGCCGCCTCAGCCCGGGTTGCCTCCAGGTCCGCAAGCCGCGAGGTCAGCCCCGAAAGCCGCTGCCGAAGATCGTCATACTGCTCATACGCAAGCGACACCCGCCACGCCCCCAGCTCGCTGTCATACTCCTGAAACCGCTTCGCCTTGACCGCCTGCCCCTTCACGATCCGCAGCCGCCGCTCGGTGTTCTCAAGCTGCTCGCGCGTCACCGCAAGGTTCGCAACCGCACGCTCCAGCTTCCGCTCGCTCTCGATCCGACGCTGCTTATACCGCGCAATCCCCGCAGCCTCCTCAAAGATCGTCCGACGCTCCTGAGGCGAAGCAAGCAGCATCGCATCAACCTTGCCCTGCTCAATAATCGAGTACGCATCCGCCCCCACACCCGTATCAAGAAACAACTCACGGATATCCCTCAGCCTCGCCCGCTTGCTGTTAATCAAATAATGGCTCGTCCCATCCCGATACAGCCGCCGCTCAACCGCAACAACATCCGCATCAATCGGCAGCACCCGCCTGCCCCGTATGCGGTCCTGGATGACACCGAGCCCGGTATCGGTATCAAGGCCGTCAACGGGTGCCGTGGTCTGAGCCCCATCGGGGCGAAGGCCACGCGGCGTGTCAGCGGGGCCTTCGGTCGCTTCGCGACTCTCAGACCCCGGCACACCCTCACCAACCACCGGGTTCTCAAACGAAAGCACAACACTCGCCATCCCCGCAGGCTTCCGACCCGCAGACCCAGCAAAGATCACATCGATCATCTCCTTGCCCCGCAGGCTCTTGCTCGATCGTTCCCCGAGCACCCACTTGATCGCGTCCACAATGTTGCTCTTGCCGCACCCATTGGGCCCGACAATCCCCGTCACCGAGTCCTCAAAGGTGAACTCCGTCGGGTCCGCAAATGACTTAAATCCATTCAATGTGAGCTTTGTCAGCCGCATCCAACAACCTCCATGTCGCTCCGCCGATCCGACCGCCGAGACCTCCAAGGCCCCAGCACTCCAAGCCGATCGACACCGGTCATCCTGACCACGACGGGCCAAAGGTCACGCAAAGCAGCCCGCCTGCACAGACAGCGTACCGCATTCCACACGCTCAGGGGATGGGTCCAACCCAACCCCACCCTTATTTCCTCGGCTCTCTCGGGGCCAAAGGTACAATCTGAGGCTTCCTCGCCCGCTCAGCCTTCAGATACGACACATCCACAACAAGCCTGTCATCCGGCATCACCGGCTGGTCCTTCTCCGCCAGCGTCTCAGGCCGTTCAAGCACGCTCCCCGTCCGGGCAGCCTCGATCAGCTCCGCCATAAGCCGATCCGTCTCCGTCGCAAACGCCGCACCCGTCGCCCCCGCCTCATAGAGCGCATACAACGCGCCAACGACCTCCGAATAGCTCATCCCAAGCCCCGGCATCTCATCCTCGGGCTCCGGGTCCTTCGCCAGAAACACAATCAAATCCGCCAGGCTCGCCCCCACCTCCTCGATCCGCACCACACCAGACCGATAGTCCTCATACCGAAGCCGCGGGTTCTCAAATGCCGAGTCCGCAACCACAAGCAGCCGGTCATTCCACGCCGAAGCAAGCAAAGGCCGCCGAAGCTCAAGGCCCGCCCCAAACAGCACAATCCGAGGTGTCCCCTGCTGCGTCACATACACCAAAGGCTCACCAAACGGCGCAATATCAAGCACAAACTTCCCAGGAATCGTCACCCGCTGGATCCCCTGCATCGATCGTGCCGGGATCACCAACCTCGAAATAATCGCAAGCTCCTCAGGCGTCCGCGCCATCCCGCTCGACGCAGGCCGAGATGCCTCAACAGAGAGCAACCGCGAATACTCCGCCCGCTCAGCCCGCTGCGCAAGCGATTCATACGCCGCGATCCGCGTCGTCAGCGTCGGCGACTCAAGCAGCTCCCGAAGCGCCCGATCAATACTCGGCCCCCCCTCAAGCTCTCCAAGCAACGCGATCGCTTCAGAACGATCCGCCGCCTCCCCAGACCTCGCAATTTCAAGCAGAGGCGGCGCAGCCCGAACATCACCAAGCAGCGTCCCCGCACGCAACGCCGCCATCCGACGAGGCATGTCCGGAACCTCATACAACTCCCGCACAAACGGCGTCGCAACATCCCCCAGTGCAACCAGGCACCATGTCAAATCCTCGAGCAACTCTGGGTTGTTCCCCATCGCATCAACAAACCCCCGCGCCCGTTCCCGAGGGAAACCCTGATCGATCGTCAGGTGCTCGACAATCCGCAAAAACTCGTTCGGCCTCGCCTCAAGACCCCGAGGCACATGCAGCTGCACAAGCGAATCATCGTACCCCTTCGCCGCCTGCTCACGCCCGTGCGCCCGCTCAGGGAACCGAGAGTTCACCGAGTGCGCAATCAGCCTCGCCCGCTGATGGCTGGGAACATCAAGGCTCAGCCGGATCGGCATCGGGGCCGTCACCCACCCACCCGCAAGCACACGACCCACCGTCCGAGACTGCATCCCCGATGCCTCCGCCGGGTCCTCGAACGGGTTAATAAACAACTGCCCCCGCGCCTCAGCAACCTTCCGCGTCTGCGCACCCCCCAACACCCCCACAGGCCCAAGCCGGAGCGTCGTCGTCCACAGCCGACCCCCCTCAAGAGAGGTCGCGTTCATCGCCTGCACATACGCATCAAACTGATAGTTCACCGGTGCCCCCCGAGGCAGCACCGCCTGCACAAGCACCACCGCAACATTCTTATCCCGCAAAAGCTGCCCCGCCGTCTTGGGCCGCCGCGTGATCGGGTCCTCAAGCGAGGTCCCCTCGACATCCGACCCCTGCCCCACCTTCATCAATGACATTTCCCGTTCCATGCTCGCCGCGATCCGCTCATCGAGCAAGCCACCACCCGTCCCATTGAGCCCGACTACAAGCCCAAACCCCGAAATCAGCATCGGTTCACCCGCAGACGACTGCGCAAGGCTCCCGATCGTCCCCCGCAACGGCTCCGGCACAGACCGAGGCGTGATGTTCACCCGTTCAACCTGCCGCGTCTCACCCCCAGAGCACCCGAAAAGTACCATCAACCCAGCCGCAAACACCACAGAAAGCACCGATTTCCAGGTTCCAGTCTGCATCACTCGATACTCCTTGCGAGCCCAACCTCTGCCGGGCGCTCAAATCGAGAGGCGGCAATCCGCCTAAGTCATTGTATAACAACGGCCTAAAGGCGATTCTGTCTCCCGCACAGGCACACTTCGCCGCGCACCACTCCGACCATTAACTGCGTTGTACAGGCATGTTCGCCCCCTCACACCACAAAGTGCGAAACACAGTCAGGTTTTTTCAAGTTTCTTCTTTCACACCCTCCACCCGCGCAAACTTCGCCCAATCGCGGGTTTACGATGCTCCCGACAGGATATCCCCAAGCCAACTACCCGATTTTGGGGCCAACTCCACTTGCTCACACGATGGGTAGTGGTATGCTCCACTCGCGCTCCAAGTGGAGAGCATGTTCGGTGGATCGAAATCACGATCGAGAAGGCTGTGTACCCCTCTCGACCCAAACCTCCCGGCAACGAGCCAGGAAATCACCGGGTCGAGAAGGCTATCGCTGCCGACTCATCAAGTCTCCAGTCGCCAAACCCCGTCGTGGGAGGTTCAAGAGCGTCATGTCAGTCCTGTGCGACACACAGATCAAACAGCTCGTCACAATCGAGCCATTCGCACCCGCACAAAAGCGAGAAGGCCGAATCTCCTTCGGCGTCTCAAGCTATGGCTACGACATCCGTGTCGGCACCCGCTTCAAAATCTTCACCCCCACACCCCGCCACGGCGACATCGC
>JAJRZG010000225.1 GCA_024275365.1 Planctomycetota bacterium
CCCATGAGCTTGCGTTTGTCGGCAAAAGCCTTGTGCATCCAGGCTTCGATTTTGGCGGGGTCGTTGTCGGGGCCGATGTCTTTGCGGATCTCGGCGAGCATGTCCATGGCCGCCTCGTTGGCCCCGCCGTGGAGCGAGCCCTTGAGGGCGGCGATTGCGCCGGTGACTGCGCCGTGCATATCGCTGAGGGTGGCGCAGATGACGCGGCTGGCGAAGGTGCTCGCGTTGTAGTCGTGCTCGGCATAGAGAATGAGCGAGACATCGATCGCGTGGGTGTAGTCGGCGTTGGGTTTTTCGCCGCTCATGAGGTAGAGCAGGTTGGCCGCGTGCCCGAGGTTGGCATCGCCGCCGGTGTTGGGGGCGATGAGTTCTTTGCCGTCGATGATCGTCTGCATGTGGCCGATGATGGTGGGGATCTTGGCGGTGAGGCGTTTGGCCTTGCGGAGGTTGGCCTCGGGGGAGTTGTCCTGGCTGTCTTTGTCCATATTGCCGAGGATGGAGACAGCGGTGCGGAGGACATCCATCGGGACGGCTGTGCCCTCGGCGAGCATCGGGCCGGCGGTGTGGAGGCAGTCGATGACCTGCGGCGGGAGGGCGCGGTTGGCGATCAACTCATCTTTGAAGAACTGAAGCTCTTTGGCGTCCGGCTTGTGGCCGACGAGGAGGAGATGGGCGACCTCCTCGAAGGTTGCGTGCTCGGCAAGATCGTGAATCTCATAGCCTCGGTAGATGAGCGTGCCCTGGGCGACGGAGCAGATTTGGGTATCGCCGGCGATGATGCCTGCGAGGCCCTGGGTCGGAGCGGTGGTGGTCATGGGAATCCTCCTTGTGTGAAGGGTGGGGTGTGGCATCGGAGAGAAACCATAGGAGGGGCAGGGGCGAGAGTGGGGTGCTCCCGATCCGGCACTTCGGCTGCCTGCGCAGCCTCAGTACCGGCGTCCAGGAGACCAAAGGCACACCCCGCCCAGAGAGAGGGGATGATTCGGGCAAAGGGCTCTACCCCAGTACCCCTCGCTGGCGAAGCTGCCCGAGCATCAGATCGGCGACATCGGCATCGGAGGGGACGAGCAGGTGGCCGATGTCTCGGGCAGCCGCGGCCCGCTGGATGCGCTCGATGTGGGCATCGAGACGGCGTTTGTATTGTTTGATGACGGCTGGGGAGATCGTGACCTCGACGCCCTTGCCCGTCTCGGCATCGGTCAGCCGAAGGTCGCCGACGAGTCCCGCCTGGGTGGCTCGCTCGGGCGCGATCTCGCTCGGGGCGAGCACCTGGACGAGTGAAACATCCACCCCGCCACCTGCCACGAGGAAGGAAAGACCCGATTCGAGGCTGGCGGGGATGAGGGCATCGGTGATGAGGATGACGACGCCGGAGCCGACGCGGGCGAGGGCGAATGCACGCATGGCACGCTCGAAAGCGGTCCGGCCTCGGGCATCCTCGGTGGTAGGCGGTGGCTGGGTCTCGGCGGCATGGACGCTTTCAAGCAAGAAGTCAGCGACGCGGACGGTCTGCGGGCGACCCCTCAGGGGAGCAAGGCGATGCAGCGGGTCGGCCTCGGCGTGGCCGAAGGTGGCGAGGCTGACGCGGTTCTGGTTGACCAGCCCGACATACGCCAGCGCCATCGCGAGCCTGTGGGCAAAGAGGAGTTTGCTTGGCTCCTCGTCGCCGCCGGCGAGCATCGAGGCGGAGCAGTCGAGGAGGATGTGCAGGCCGAGGTCTTCTTCCGCCCGAAAGAGCTTGATGAAGAAGCGGTCGAATCGGGCAAAGGCATTCCAGTCGAGGCGGCGGAGGTCGTCGCCGGGGGTGTAGTCGCGGTAGTCGTCAAACTCGACGGATTCGCCTCGGCGTTTGCTCCGCCGTTCGCCGGGGAGGTGGCCTGAAAACACCTTGCGGCTGAGGATGTCGAGGCGGTCGAGGCGTTTGGCGAGCCCCGGGCCGAGGAGGTCGTCGAGGGTTTGGGGCAGGTTGCGTTCGGGGCGGATGAGCATGGGCTGCCAGAGGGTATCGGCTCGGGTGAGAGCGTTCCCCCTCCTCCCCGAGGAGGGGGTGGTCGCGGATGCGACCGGGGGAGGTGCGGCGACGCACAAAGATCGGTTCCCTGTGGTTTTGGGAGCGGGCAGGGTACAGAGCCAACCAAGCGCCCTGCTCTTTGGCGGTTCACACCTCCCCCGACCATCGCTTCGCTCGGCCACCCCCTCCGCAGGGCGGAGGGGGATCAGGCGGGCGAGACGCCCGCCCCACTGGGATTTCAGCGGTCACCGATCGCCGATCACTGATCACTGATCACCGGAACTTGCGGGGGTCGTCGAGGGGCTTGCCATCGGCGTATTCCCAGAGAATGACGGGCATCCGCTGGTTGCCCCAACGGATCGCCTGACGGTGGGTCGGCATCAGCAGGTCGAGGTGGTGGCCCTTGATCGCCCCGCCTCGGTCCATCACCGGAACGACCTCGCTGTCGGCGTACCCCTCGATCGAGAAGAGTGTGCCGAAGGGGAAGAGGCGGGTGTCAGCCGCGACGAGGTTGCCGCCGTTAGTCTCGACGGAGTGGAGCGTGGCTGTGATGCCATCGGCGAACTTGCCACAGGAGCGGGCGTCGGGGGAGTAGGCGGTGACCTGCATCCAGAGGACGCGGGCCGGGCGGATGGGGCGGCCGTTGAACCAGCGGATGTGGGCCGCGGCCTGTTCGATCATTTCCTCGGCGCGGACGACCTCGGTGGGTGTGGGCTCGACGATGGTCGGCTCGGGCGCTGGTGTCTGGATCGCGACTGTTGTGATCACTGCCTGTGTGTTGTCGGGGCCATAGAGAGCCATCGAGGCGAGTGCGGGCATCTGGTGCGACTCTTTGACCATAGCGGCTGAGAAGGCGGTCATGATGGCGAGCGCACAGAAGGCGTACACCTCGATCGCTCGACGCGAAGTAGAGCGGGTGCGCAACAGGGTCCACTTGTCTTTGGTTGTGTTCTTCACGAATCGCCTCCCAGATTCTCGTCGGCAGCAGAGGCGTCTGCTCTGGGTCGGACCCGCGGGGGAACGACACAGCCGGGATACTGGGTCCACCTCCCTGTGGCCCGGTCCGACGAGTAGGACAAGTCTAACCCGCCCGATCCGGTCTGGCAGCGATCTTTAAGAATGTGCTGGCACATACACCGGGAGTTTCGGCCAATGAACGGTACCGCTTTCGGCCTATCCTGCTTTGGCCCTATGAACGGTACAGACGGGGCTGGTTCTCGGACGCTCATGTGTGAAATGGGCGGGGCCAGTTGGTCTTCGAGAGTGCTCTTTCGTATGAGACCCATCCCAATTCGACGCTTTGCAAACTCAGCGTCGGTGTCCAGAACACGGTGATACAAGACCCCCTATGACCC
>JAJRZG010000226.1 GCA_024275365.1 Planctomycetota bacterium
AAAGAGGAGAACGGCAAGCCGCCGAGCGATTGCATGGCCTGTCACGATGCGCCGGAAGAGGAGTTTATTTACCGCGGCCTGAAGGTGAACCACCAGGACTTCCTCGCCTATGGGGCGGTCTGCGAATCGTGCCACAGGGGCGTGACGACGGTGCCCAATGTCATCGACGATGCGTCGTGTCTGGCGTGCCACATCTTCGGCGTCGATCACGCGCAGGATACCGAAGAGATTCACCGAGTCCACGCGGAAGGCAGGCACAAAATCGAGTGCTTCAGTTGTCACGGCGAACCACGACACGGCCCGGAAGCACAGGCGGAAATCCTCGAAGAGTTTGACTGCCGCCGATGCCACTTTGACCAGCACAACATTCAACGGCAGACCTACCTTTCCGCCGGTGAAGCGGCCGGTGGGGATGACTGGAACGACGAAGCGACGCTTGTGAGCCCGATGTTCATGGCTCATGTGGACTGCTCGGGGTGCCATGTCGTGCCCGGGCCGCTCGATGCCAAGCCGCACAGCGGGGCCATGGTGCGTCGTGCAGCAGTCGAGGGGTGCGACGGGTGCCACAAGCCCGGGCTCGGGGAGAGGATGATCCCGCTCTGGCAGAACGCGTCGCGATCGCTCTGGGAGAAGGCCGACGGTGAGTATCAGACGCTCGACCCACTCGTCACCGAGGGCGACGCGAGACGGTTGCTTGATGAAGCCCGCGACCTGCTCGAACTGGTCGAGCAGGACGGGAGTTGGGGTGTACACAACCCGCGATACACGCAGAAACTGCTCGAAAAGGCCCGGGAGAACATCGCGGCTGCCCGTGACGCGATGACCCCGCGAGACGATCCATGAATACCAGGAGCGCCAACCCCCGTTGGAGAGTTCGGCGTGTGCTGTACATGTGCGCAGTCGGGCTTGCCGGGTTCATGCTGACCCCCGTCGCGCAGGGGCAGGATGTCGATCCAACGCTCAGGCCGACTGTCCGGTCGCCCGACTGCACGATCAGCGGGTGCCACGCCCAGACGCTGGATCACAAGTTTCAGCACGGCCCGACCGCGGTGTTTGATTGCCGAGCATGCCACGAAGACATTGACTCCACAGCCCATACATTCCAGATGAAGACCGATGGACGCGGGCTGTGCGATTTCTGCCATATCGACAAAGCCGGGACCGAGGGGCCGATCGTCCATGAGCCTCTGGCTGAGGGCAAGTGCCTGGAGTGTCACGACCCGCACGGCTCGGAGCATCGCAAGATGCTGGTCTTTGACACGATGGGGGAGCTGTGCGTGTCGTGCCACGACGAAACTCTGCACGGCCAGTGGCTGCACGAGCCAGCCGCAGAGGGCGATTGCACCGCGTGTCATGCACCGCACACCTCCGACTACCCGAGCCTGCTCATCAAGGAGCAGCGTTCGCTCTGTCTGTCGTGCCACGAAACAATCGCGACACATCTGGAGAGCGCCCTGAATATCCACGAGCCATTAGTCGAAGGGGAGGATGGAGGCGACTGCCTGGAGTGCCACCTTTCGCACGCATCTGACAATGCGGGGTTGCTCGTGCACAACAGCGTGGACCTCTGCACCTCGTGCCACGAAGAGCAACTGCTCACAGCCCAGCGGGCGGCCTTCCCGCACTCGATCGTGCTCCAAGACAGGGCGTGCCTCAACTGCCATGTGCCGCACGCATCATCACAGACAGCACTCCAGTTTGACGATCCGATCGCGGCGTGTATGGCGTGCCACGGCGGCGACAACGAAGCCGCCAAGGAGCCCGAGAAACCGGTGAACCCTGCCGCACCAGTCTTCTACAAGACAAACGACAAGGATCGTGAGCCCGAGATCATGGAGATTCCGATCGCTCGTGATATGGATGGGCACCTCCCGGTCAGGCACGGCCCGGTCGGAGAGGGCCAGTGCGCAGCATGTCACGAGGTCCACGGGAGCGACCACTCGCGCCTGCTGACCGCAAACTACACGGAGAACTTCTACGAGGACTTCAACGAAGAGGCGTACGCCCTGTGCCTGACATGCCACGACCGCAGCATCGTGTACGCGGATTCCACCTGGGAAGCAACTCGTTTCCGTGATGGCGAGAAAAACCTGCACGCGCTTCATGTCAAGACCGACCCCGGACGGACCTGCGGGGCGTGCCACAATACACACGGAAGCCAGTCGCCGGTCCTGGTCCGCGAGAGTTCTCCCTATGGGCAGTGGATGCTGCCTCTCAACTACAAGATGACCGAGTTTGGCGGATCGTGTGCGGCAGGCTGCCACAAGCCGACGACATATACCCGAGGCGAGCCGCCAGAGGGATGGATATCTCCGAGTGTGTCCGAGTCGGACACTGAGGAAAGACCAAACCAGGAGCGTGGAGAGAACCCTCAGGAATAACAGAGAGGGTTCAGGCACCAAGAGCGAGAACCGCGGTCGGGCATCACGGTTTGTAGTCTTCGGGAGAGTGTTTTTCGCCGTGGCATTCGAGGTAACACTCACCCCTGAACCGCCCGGTATCACGGAACTCCAGGCGTCCTGTGTCAGGATCGGGGAAGACGATCGAGGTGTCAAAGTTGATGAGGTGACTGTTGCCGGTGAGGGTGCCCTGGCCCGAGGGAATCCCGTGCCCGGTATGGCAGGCCGAGCATGACGCGTCTTCCTTCTGGATGTGCTTCTTGTGCTCGCTGAACGACTCATCACCAAGGATGCTGTTGCGGTCATGGCATCGATAGCACAAGGCGTACGCAAAGGCGCTTTCACTCGTATAGTCGGCGGTCTCATAGTTTGCGACAAACAACGGGGAGTAATCGGAACCGTGCACGCCGTTGGGGCCGGTGCCGCCACCATTGGTCCCACTGTTTGAGCTGTGGCAGTCTGAGCACAAAACATAGCTCGATGTTGTCCAGCCTGGTCTGAGGCTCGGGACATCGGAGTTCTTGCCCGGAGCCTCGACAGGGTGGTACGAGATCGCGCCAGGGCTGAACTGCAGGCGGGCGTTGTTATCAGGGATGAGCCTCTGGACCGTCGGTGGGACAGCCTGCTGATCGCCGTGGCACTTGAAGCAGACTTCGTATTCATACGAAGCAATCGCAACCTGGGAGCCAGAGGCGTTGATGCCATCGATATCGCCAAAGTTGGGATGGACAAACGGCGCAGATGCCGTGCCGGGGTCCATCGTGTGCGGGTCGTGGCAGCTCGTACACGAGGTGTGCGTGTACTGCGGGTCGGGTGGATCAACCTGGCTGTAGGTCTCGTGGATGGAGAGCTTGTTGAGGTCCCCGGCGATATTGGCGGCACCCTGCGTGTTGCCATCGTGACAACTCAGGCATGTCTCACTCACAGTCATACCCCGCAGCAGGTACGGCCCGCTGGGCGAGCTGTGAGGTTGGTGACAAGCGTTGCAGCTGGTGTGATCGGTGATTGTGGTCGTGCTGATCTGGTGGCACGCCATGCAGAGCTGGGAGTCGAAGTTCTCCATCGTGAGGAAGTTCCCCCGGGAGTCATCGTGGGCATCATGGCATGTCGTACACTGCAACTCGCTGTTGAAATCGAGGCGGAGTTCGGGTGGCAACAGGTCCGGGTCGAGCAGGTGCGTGTCCTGAGCTGCCAGGGCAGAGTCATAGCGGAAAGAAATGGGATGGTCGTCGGCAAGGTCGGTGCCGAGGTTGGACGGGCCGTTGGGCATGATCGTGACACCACCCGCCATGAGGATGGGGTCTTGTCGTGAAAAGACGACACCCAGAGCGATCGTGCCGTCATGGCAGGACAGGCACATCTTCGAAGACCCGGTGGGCTGGCCCGGCTGGGCATCGAGAGCCCTGCTTGTATAGATGAGGTAGTTGTCCACCGGCATGTACCGGTTCCAGAGTGGACGGATCGGGGAGGCATTATGGGGTGTGTGACAGAAAATACACACCTGATTCTCGATGACAGCGCGGATCGGACCCGGGCCACCTGCAGAGAGATCGTGCGGACTCCCGACGATGCTGCTGGGCTGGGCCAAAGCGGCTCTGCCCATGCAACTCACGAACAAGACCGCAAGTATCAGCCGTTTCATGGCATCTCCTCCGCAGATGTCGCGGGTGTCGCTGGGGGTGGGATCATCTCGAAGACCTGCACCCTCTTATTATACGAATCGGCTACCCAGATACGACCACTTTTGTCAAACGCAAGATCAACAGGGAGCCAGAACTCGCCGGGGCCTTGTCCCTCTTGGCCAAACGACATGAGGACAGCACCCTGTGCATCGAAGATCTGCACAGCCTCAAAGTTGGCATCAACGATGAACAGCCGCCCTTGGGCATCGACCGCAAGGCCCTTGGGCTGAGAAAAGTAGCCGGGCATATCACCCCGAGACCCGATCACGCGCTCAAAGGCACCCTCGGGCGTAAAGACCTGCACTCTTGAGTTGAGCGAGTCGGACACATAGAGCCTCCCGGTGGTGTCGAGAGTCAGGAAAGTCGGAAAGTTGAACTGCCCCGGCCCGATGCCACGGGTGCCGATGGTGGTGATGACGGTGTCCTGCTGAGAGAGCACAACGACGCGGTGGTCACCGACATCGGCGATGTAGATATTTCCCGTTGCGGGATCAACAGCCAGGCCAACCGGACGCGAGAGGTCGCTCTCACCAAGCGTGCCAAGGAACCCGCCCCCTTCATCAAAGACATGGAGAACACCGCCAGCCGGGTCGGCAACAAAGAGACGACCGGCGGGGTCATAGGCAAGCGCGATCGGCTCAAAGAAGGGGTTCGAGGTCTCGGGCGGTCGCCATTGCGTATAGGTCCGGCGCTTGAGGTTGTACACATGCACCGTGCGGGCTGCCCTGTCAGCGACAAAAACGCGGTCGCCGTCGTCTGTGCAGACACCCGTCGGGCTGATCAGGACACCGACCGGTTCACCCGGTCCAAAGATCGCACGCCCGAGCTGCTCAAGTGCCGATCGGCTCGCCTTGAGGTCCTGAGCAGAACGCAACTGCCCCACATACCGCACGCGGGGCTCATCGGGGGGTTGAGGCCATGTGATCAGCGTGTCGGCAGCCTCAAAGAGTACGCCAGCAGGCTTGGCGCACCCGCTCAGGAGCACACCGAAACAGCACAACCCGAGCCACACGACAAAGCGAACCGGGTATACGATTCGCAGCCGAGATTCACTGGTTGTGTGATGCGTTGCGCCTCTGGGCATGTGGTGCCTCCTGGACCCGGGCAGTCAGAATGTTCGGCGAACACCCAGGATGAATGACTGTGAGAGTGTATCGGTCGTTCCGCTATCGAGGTATGCATTGAATATCGAGGCGTTGATTGTTGTCCGACCTCTCCGCCATGTGACCTCGAGCGACTGCTCAAAGCCCGAGACATTGTCCGAGATGTTGGATTGCTCATCACGATAGATCAATCGAAGGTTGGCATCGAGTTCACGCCCAAAGCGTTTGCGGGCACGGACCGTCGCGCGGGTGAGTTTGATTTGATCGCCAGTCGTCGGAAAGTCGGTGATATCGCGGGTCACGCTCGCCGAGAAGGCACCGGTCGGCCCGAGCCTGAAGTTGTACCGCGCCTCCATGCGAGTTGTATCAAAGGGAAATATCGTGCTGTCGTGATTGCGTCGCTCGACTTGCAGAGCAAGATGACCGATGCGGTAGTCCAGCCCGTAATACAGTTCTTTGACCTCCTCAAGAATAAATCTTGAGGAGTCGATTGTTTCAATGTTCTGGTCAATCCAGATGTAGTTGATGTACCCGCTGAGCCCGCTGAACACACCTTCCTCAATCGTGTAGCGCACGGCAAAGTTCGCGTTCACACTGTCGATGATGCTCGCAGGTTCAGGGCCGACGGTATAGTCAACAAGCAGTGATTCCCCCTCGAGAATTGCGCCGCCGACAATCCGTTCGATCTCAACATGCGAGGGGAACACAGCGACCGTATAGTCAATGCCTTCGGTGTAGACCCGCAACCCGTTGGCACTGGTGACGACGATCGAACTGGGAACAATGTTTCTGCGGTTGATGAGTGTGGGTGTGGGGTCGGTCAGCGTGAGGGCCTGGTCAGTGAAGGCAACGGGTTGGCCCTGCTCGCCGTTGTCCTGGCGGTTAAACCCAGCACCGAACGCGGCATCGAGACTCCCGAGTGGGACTTGCTTGATGTACTGAAGATCCACATCGGCAAAGTACTGCGTCGTCGTGAACTCGCCATCAATATCCAGCATGTCGGTTCCAAGAGAACCAACCGCGATCAGGCTGTCAAAGAGGGCATAGCGTGCCTGACCGGCACCACGGAAATACCGCTGCCCCTGACCCGCCCGGACAATATCTTCAACAGTGAGGTCGTAACGCGTGTCAAAGCGCCGGGTGTGTTGCAAACGAAGGATTTCATCGAGGCGAAACCGACGGAAGTCCGCGGTGCCCGATTCATCATAAAAACGCCCGATGGATTGAAGGTCGTACTGCTTCTCGTCACCGAACTTCACCGTATGGATGATCTGGGCATCGTGGCGTGTGTAGCTGTTCTCAAAGAACTGGCTCTGGCGTTCATCCACGAGGTCTAGGATGTACTCGATGCTCAGTTCGTGGTTCTCGCCGATCTTGGGTGTGGAACGCACCGAGAACGAGTCCTGCTTGAGGCGGTAGTCGACAAAGCCGAGCTGGTCACTCTGGTCGATATCTCGGCGAAACACCTGGATGTGTGTCGGGAACGACTCCGACCGGATCCGTATCTTTGCGCCGTGCTCTGTGTTGAGACTGTCGATCGTCCCCGAGAACTCTCGATCAAGCCGCGTCTGTTCACGCCGGGAATACACCGTGACAGGCGCGGGGCCGTCGGGAAGCACCAACGCGCTCACATCATAGAGAACAAGAAGGTCGCGGTCATGCCGAGCCGTGCTCGCCGTGTCGCTCTCGACATTCCAGTCTTCAATCCCGAACCCGATGCGCCCGTTGATATCGAGCAGGTTCTCGTGCCCAACAAACGCCCTCCCGGAGAGCTCGAATCGGCCCTGCAAGTATTGCTCGGTATCGGTCAGATCCTGCTGCCCCACAGTTGACCGCTTAAAAGTTCTCCATCTTGCCTGCGTATCGACCGCGGCCTTAATCTGGTGGAGCTCAAAGGGGTTCCACTCCCCGCTCTCGCCGATGATGATCGGCTCTCCATCTGCGGGCCGGGTCGTCTGGGCATCGGCTCTCGATTCCACACCAGCAACCACCGTGCTGAGAGCCGCGAGCACCGCCACCCGGAAAGAAACATCTCTCACGATCCCGGCTCCGTCTCGACAGGCGTTTGGTCCAACTCTTCGACTGCCTGTTTCTCGATCACCCCTTCGTGTGGTGATACAGCACCGGGGGGAGGCGACACAACCCCATCGTGCTGATCGCGGAGGAAGTATCGTGAAACGCCCCCGTGCCCAAAGTGGCAATCAAGGCAACTCTCTGTCGCCTCGGGGAGATGCTCGGGCACGGTGTCAGTGCCAAGCATGTCAGGCCCGTGACATTCTGCACACACCTGACGGGGTTGCCCCTTAAAGAGTGCCGCGTAGGGCGACTCGTGTGGAGCATGGCACCACAGGCACGCAAGAGCGACGACCGGGCCATGCATCCGGGGCTGAGAAGATGGGATATTCTCGTGGCACTTGAGGCAGACCGAGGCATCGACTCCCTGCGTTGCGAATCGCTTGCCGTGACAATCAACACACTTTTCTTCCGCGAAGGGCGGGTGGATCGTATAAGTCGGGCTCTGGCGGATCAGGTTGATATCAGTCGTCCCGTCGGGCAGCGCGGGGGCATTGGGATCCGGCACACCATCAAAGAAAAAGCTGAGGAGCGAGTAGTTTTCATTGGTGACATTACACCCGGCCCAGACCATCAAGACAGCAAGCCCAGCCAGGCTGACCTGCCACGCCCGGCGTCGGCTGCCCCATCTCGAAGCTGGCGTCTCCACGCTCACACTGCCTCCGATCGGTCGTGTCTAGTTTCTGTCCTCTTCGACTTCTGTATCGGTGCTGTCGGGAGTGTCCGATTCCGTCTCAAGCTCAGTGTCGGCCTGTGATTGCAGTTTCAGGACATCTGGAATCGCCCCCATACCGGTTTGCATGTCCACAGCGTTCGCCGTCAACTCAGAGATCGACCAGCCCTCACGGCGATCACCCATTGAGTACGCGCCGATCTTGGAAAACCCGAACTGGTTGGTGACGAGCACGAGCCGCTTGGGGTCAAATCCGGGGTGCAGTTCGTCAGCAAAGTATTTCATCGAGCTGTCGTCAACACTGATACCAGCAGGGAGGTTCATCGCACCGCTGAAATCACCGCCAGCCCCGAAGCTCATCAGCAGGCGGAAATCCGGATCGAACATCTGAACATTCTGAAACGCGGCATCCACGATGTAGATCACGCCATCGCTATCGACTGCAATATGTTTGGGTCTGACAAACGAACCCGGCGCATCACCAGAAGTCCCAAACGCCCCGAGGAGCTCTCCATCTGGGGAGAACTTCTGGAGCCGACATCGCATCAGGTCCATCACATACACATCCCCCTCAGCATCGACATCGATCCCCAGAGGCACTCGGAACTGACCGTCCTCGTCACCAACCTCACCGATCGTGCCGATGGTTTCTCCTGTGAACCGGTTAAATATCTCGACATTCTGCAAGTCGAGGTTGCAGACATAGAGCCTCTCACCAAACACCGCAAGCCCGACAGGGCGGAAATCATCATGCCCGATCACCCGCAGAAACTTCTCATTGGCATCAAAGACAAAGACGGCTCGTCGCTCGTTGTCAGCGACATAGATCATGCCGTCGTCGGCGACCTCAACATCCACCGGGTTTGCGAGCGAGTTAAAGCCGGTCGCACCGACAAGCCTCATCTGCTGTTTCTCAAAGTCGAGAACGACGAGTGTGTTCTTACGGATATCACAGATATACATCCGCCCATTCCGTATATCGACACCGTAAGGCTTCTCAACCGCGCTGAGTTGGCGGTCTTCCTCGCCAAACACCATGGTGCTCAGGGCACTCCGCTTGTTGGGAGCCACATCCTCGCGTGAGGCGATCGGCTGAAGAAACTGTATGTGTGGATCGGCCGGTGGCATCGGCCAGAAGGCGTACTGGCCCGTGACCGAGGGCTTCTTGGCACGAGTACCCCCACCCCCTGGCCCACAGCCAGAGATGAGAAGGACGACGAGCAGCCCGGCAAGGGGAATCAAGAGGGTTCGGTTCGAGCCTATCTGCGAGTTGCGCTGCGGCATGTCAAGCTCCTTCATATCTGGCCCCGGTGATGAGAGAGTGAATCGGAGGATAGCGTCTCAATAGACCAGAAAGAAAAAGCGCCGATGGCCACATGCCACCGACGCACAACGCATCCACTCGGATTCAGCGGATTACCTCAGCAGCAGAGTGCAATACTCGATGGAACCAATGCGAGACGGACAAGACTCTGGCTCACGCATGGCTCAGCACACATTGTCGAGTGCACCGGATGCCTGCCGCGTTTCCAGATCCATCCACCATAGGATAGAGACCATCCAGGTCAGATCATTCGATGATCTGACCTGGACGGAGAAACGCAATCACTTGATATGGCAACCCAGGCAGACAGCCGAGGAGGAGTTGCTCATATTCAGCATATGGGGGAACCCCGCATTGTGTGGAGTATGGCAGGTGCCGCAGCTCACCACGCGTTGGGTGTTGCCATTGCTGTCCACCCAGTCCTTGAGTTCAAGGGCTGCCGGCAGATCAACCTCATCCTTGAACGCGCTGGACCACCAGCCTGGAGGTGGGTCCGGGGGGTACAGGGCATCGCTGCCCACAGGGTGATCGTTGGTGAGGTCGGTGCCGAGGAGCTCTTTTCCGCTCATGAAGCTGGAACCGGACTGCCCGCCAAAGCTATCCAACGCCACGGTGCCGTCATGGCACGAGAGGCAGAGGCGGCTGACAAAGTCAAAGTCGTCCACAGCTGTGCCGCTGCCACCATGCATGGTGTAGGTGGCCACGGTCAACTCGTGGTTCCAAAGGAATCCGACTGAGGTGTCAGAGTTGTGAGGGGTATGACAGGGCTTGCAGATTTCCCCATCAGACCAGCCCATCCCACTGAAGTCGTGGTCGGATCCACCGATCTGTGCTGATGCTGGAAGGGCAAGGCCCGCAACCAACAGAGCACCGAGTCGAATCACATGGTGCCGTTTCATTGTTATTCTCCTTCGATGTTGCAGGTTTGATTGCCGACTTACCCAGCCGTTCATCTTCCTGCTTGTGTTCTCGACCATCCTATCTGCAATCCGAATACCAATAAAGACAAATTTGTCTAAAGGCCCTGATAGAGCGCAAAGACCGATTCAGGTCCATATAGATGGGTTGTTCTCTAGATTTTGAGAATAGAAGCCGCCACTATTCTCAGAATGGGAGAAGCAAGCCGGGATTCGGCAGGCATTGGATCAGGGAAATCACCCGAAATTCTCTATATACATCGACTTTGAGCAATAGAGCCGGAAATACCCAGGCATTTTCACTTGGATGCCGCTGTGCACGAGTATGCATCTCGAAATACGAGTGAGGAGGGTTGATAGGGTGGTTCATGATAGAGGAGTATGCTATCTGGCATAAGGTTTGCAATCTGTTATCAGCCAGTCGCATGGTGATAGTCCATCCTCAGTGTGAGGATGACCTGAGTGCTGTGCGAACGGGCTGATCCCACGACGGTTGTTGCACGCGAACTCTCAGGTCGGCAACTCATACGATGCGGGGGGTCAGATTCCCAAAGGCAAGCCCCTCCAGGATGTTGAGGGCACACAGGAAAGGTTGAGGTGTCTGATGTTCACGACTTCCCCAGCGAGACTCTCACAGCTTGTGGTTTTCCTCGGCATCTTGGCGGGTGGTGTCTTTGCCCAGGGTGGCAGTCCACCAACATCGGTGCCGGGTCAGAGCACCGATACACAAGCTGAGGATGACGCGCTGCGCAGGCTTCTGATGGAGGGGCCGCGTGGGAGCCTGGCGGTGCAGGTGGTGCAAGGCACAGCCGGGGGGGCACCGGTGGGGGATGTGCAGATCCGTGTGGATCTCTACCACACCGACAAACCGATCTGGCAACTCAATGCAAACCTCGACAAAAACGGGATGGCGATGCTGGGTGATCTGCCGATCGCGGTCATGGTGCGCCCGGTCGTCTGGATCGAGTACGACGGCGTGAAATATGTCGAGGTCGGGACAGCAATGGATGAGAGCAATCCCGACACTGCTCTCAAGCTCACAGTCTATGAGACGACGCGCGAGGAGCCCGAGTGGTACATCTCGATGCGGCACATGATGATCTCGATCGTCCCAGAGGGCACAGTCGTCAGCGAGACGCTGGTCGTGGAGAACCCGTCGGACGCAACCTGGTATGGCGGCGAGCCGATGCGAGGTGAGAAGGGCACCACAGTCCGAGTCCAGTTGCCAAAGGATGTCTCGGAGGTGTACCTGGAGTCAGGGTTTCATGGCTGGTGCTGCACCACATTTGAGGGCCGTGAAGTAGCGGTCCAGATGCCCCTGATGCCGGGGCAGGCGATGTTCCGGTTTTCTTATCTGATCCCGCCACAACCCGAGGAACTCGACCTGCGTTTCTCGGCTGTTGCCCCGACCGAGAGCATGGCGCTGTTTATCCCGGATGACGGCTTGATCGCAGACGAGAAGGGGATGACACTCCAGGGCACCGAGAACATGGGCACGCATCGGATGCGCAACTTTCTCGCGACTGATGTCGCAGCAGGGCAGGAAGCTGGGATCATCCTGACTGCGCGCATGCCAGTATCGACAACCTCGACACAGGGTGCTGCGAACAAGGGTTCTGCACTGCTGATACTTGTCATTGCGGGAGGAATCGTTGTGCTGGGGACTGTCGGTGTCGTCGTCATGCGGATCCGAGGGAGCTAGCACGGTGGAGACAGCACTCTCGCCAGAAGACAACATTGCAGCGTGTTGCGCACCCAATCGAAAGTGCTGCGCAGTGTTCGCATCTCAGGATGGTGCAGGAACACGCAAAGGTCCGTGATGACACAAGGTCCTTCTCGACTCCGGTTGCTTTTCGGTCCTGCCTATTGGGTCGTGGCGTTGGGGCTGCTGGTAGTCGGGCTCTTGATGGTCGTCTGGTACACCCCGATCGCGACCGAGCCGGGCGCAGTGCGAAAAATCTTCTACTTCCATCTGCCCGTGGCGATGGTCATGTTCTTTGCGTGCTTTGTTGTGTTTGCAGCCAGCGCGTTGTTTCTCTGGCACCGTGCGGCATGGTGTGATGATCTTGCCCATGCCGCTGCAGAAGTCGTCGTGCTGTTTTGCTCGGTTGTGCTGCTGACGGGCATGATCTGGGCACAGGAGGTCTGGGGACACTGGTGGGACTGGAGCCCGAGGCTTACCCTGAGTCTTGTCCTGTGGCTCCTCTATGTTGCGTACCTGGTTGTACGGTCTGTGATGCGATCTCCCGAGCGACGGTCGATTGTGTGCGCTGTCTTTGGCATCATTGCATTTCTTGATGTGCCATTAGTCTATTACTCGGTCCGGCTCATGCCCGGCGATGCCCACGCAGCATCGCAGGAGTTATCGCTCCCCGTCCTCTGGACGACGCTCTATTGGATGCTCCCGGTGGGTTTACTCTGCGTGGGATTCATCCGCGTCCGGTACGAGCTGCTGCAACGAAAACGCAGCCTCGATGAGGTTGCGAGGGTTGCGCACAACGAGCACGCAAAGGCCCTTCGGGTTTCGATGGGTGGTTCACCATGACCCCGGATTGGTATGCCATTCTCGCGTACGCAGTCGGGCTGGGGCTCATGGCGGCATATGCCCTCGGCATGTTTGTGGTGCATCAGTCGTTGGCTCGACGCGAGGACCAGGCAGATCGTGCTGCGTCATGCACACAGACAAATCCTGAAACAGACGGGTGCAATCCGTAACACACGACAAGTCACAGCTCACAGAGCCGTACACAGCGGGATATTTTTATTGAAAGTGTTCCGACTTGCTCACCAGCCCGCGAGAGAAGCATCGCACAGACCGTGCCCGTGGCGGTTGGTGTGCATCGGTCAAGCAGCGAAAGCGGAGAGGGGGGGATTCGAACCCCCGGTACGATTGCTCGCACACACGATTTCCAGTCGTGCACCTTCAGCCGCTCGGTCACCTCTCCGGCTGGGGAGGCAAGTGTAAGCCGCCCCGAGCGGGCTGTCAGCCAGAGGCCCCGGCAGAGCTCTTTGACACCCGCCAGCGGTTCGCACACCCCACCGCGATGAGTCCCACCGCAGCCCCGGCTGC
>JAJRZG010000227.1 GCA_024275365.1 Planctomycetota bacterium
CCTTTGGCCTGTTTGAGGATGCGGTTGCGCCGCTTGTTGCGTGCTGAACCGATGCGTGCTCTGGGCATTTTTTCAGTCTCCTTCCGTCCGAAGCGGGGCAGCTCTTGTCAGGCTGGCTTGGTGGTCCCGTCGGGCATGAATGTTGGTCGTGTTTTTTAATTGAGTTCAAAATAATGGAGCGGGCGTCTCGCCCGCCCCACTGGGATTTAGTCGTTTTTGGCCGCAGCCTCTGCCCGCATGGCGGCCTTCTGTTCGGGAGAGGGCGATCGGCGGAGGGAGGTCCGGGGCTGGTTGCGCCCACGGAGGCGGCGGAAGAGCATCTTCTCAAGCCGCTTGGCATCGGCGCTTGCCATATAGCGGGCCTTGCGGAGCTGGCGGAGGCGTTTGCCGCTCTTGTTTGAGCTGAGGTGCTTGTGGAAGGCTGAGCGGTGACGGACCTTGCCGGACTTGCTGATCCGCACGCGCTTGAGGAAGCCCTTGTGCATTTTGTTCTTGGGCATGGGAGCCTCTCTTGGCGCGTGTTGCGCCGTCTGTCAGAGCCCGGCCACAGGCCGAACCGTTCCATACGAACCATCCACGCAGATACCCGATCCGGTGGGCGAGAAGCCTATCCATGCTGAGACAAAACATCCAGTGGGGAGGAAGACCAGCGGAAGGGACTCCAGTGGAGCGGGCGTCTCGCCCGCCCGTCTGGTCCCCCTCCGCCCTGCGGAGGGGGTGGCCGAGCGAAGCGATGGCCGGGGGAGGTGCGAACCGAACGCATACCTGCATGATCCGCTCTCGTCTGTATCCCGGTGTTGCCCATGCTGCTGGAACCCGGTCTTTATGCGTCCCCGCACCTCCCCCGGCCGCTGACGCGGCCACCCCCTCCTCAAAGAGGAGGGGGATCAGGCGGGCGAGACGCCCGCTCCACTGGCTGGGAGGGATGTCAGGGGCCGACGAACGAATCCTGCCGATCGGCGGGGGCTTCGGTGCCGCGCAGGGGATCGAGGCCCCGCTGCCTCGCAGCCAGGTCAATCAGCATCTCGACCGGCTTGGGGAGCCAGATATTGTCCCCGCTCTCGAGCATCGGCGTCGTGAGCCACCGGGCTGAGCCGTCAGCAAAGAGCCCGTGCTGACCCTGCCCGCGATGGTTCGGGCTCGATTCGAGCGGGTAAATCACCTGCCCCCGCACCGCCCGTAGCACCACCGGCGAGCGGTCAGCCACGATCACCAACTGCGAGGGGGTTCCCCAGAGCGATTGCTCCGGCCGGGCCATCACGCGGTAGCTGTAGCTAATCTCTTCGAGGCTCGACCAGTCACGGGCCTCGGGCGAACGGGGAGCTGCGATTGCCTGTGGATTTCCGGGGCATGCCAGTGAATCGAGACCGAGGTAGTTTTCCCGGGGGAGGGTATAGAGGTTGGCCGAGTTGGAGTGTGAGGGATCACGCCCGACATTCCACCAGGTCCCCCCTCCAAAGCCGGCAGTCGCCATCGGGAGCATTTCATCCTGGTCGTTGGTGTAGCTGCCCATCGCCATGGCGACGCTTCGCATGTTGGAGGCACAGGCCGTCTGGCGGCTGCTGCTCCGCACCGATCCGAGCACCGGCCAGAGGATCGAGGCTGCGATCAGCATCATGGCGGCGACCGAAAGGATGTCCGCCCAGCGGTTTCGGCCTGAAGCCCCGACAAAGGCGTAGCTCTCTTCAGCTGCTTCGGCCGGCTGTTCGAGCCTTGCCATCGTCCGCTCGATCAGGTTTGTGCGCGCAAAGTCGGACGAGATCGGCCCCCCCGCCCGCACGAGTCCCGCGAGGGCGTCGTGCGCCCGGGCCCGAGATCGAAGCGAGGCGGGTACCCGATCGGCATCGAATCCCGCGAGCACCCAGGCATCCAACGCCTCAGCATCATTAAGACTCAGTTCAACAGCCTCAGGAATGGCACTCGATGTTTCTTCGCGAGCCAACTGCAACGCCTCCAGCACGCGGGAAATCCGTGCTTTTCGGTCTTCCACACTTCCAGCATCAAGCAGCCCCAAGAGGCTGGCCATGTGCAGCGCCCTCGGCCGCAATGTCTCGGGGAGGCGTTCGGCCTCCATCCCCGCTTCGATGAGTGCATCGAGTGCCTCGATATCCAGCGCAGAGAGCGTGTGGTTGTGCGGCGTGTCCGGGGTATCGTGTGGGGTGTCTCGCTGTTCACTCATTGGCGTTCGACTCCGATTCGTCCGTCTCTGCCGAGACCTCTTTCCACCGCTTGGCGAAGGTCGCTACCGCGGCGTGGAGCCTCGACTTGACCGTCCCGAGGGGGATGCCCAAGTCCTCGGCGACTTGGGCGTATGTCAGCCGCTGGAAGTAGGCCAAGAGCAGGATTTCTCGGAGGGGGTCTGAGAGTTGATCCAGCGCCCGCTGGACCATGTCGCTTCGTTCATCGTCGAGCATTCCTGTTTCTGGCGGGGGAACCTCAATCTCCAGCAGGTCGATAAAGCTCGCTCCATCGTTTCCTGAACCGCTGCCCGCCGACCCGATCGGCGCCGAGAGGTCCAGGGTGTGTCGTCTGCCCTTCTTACGCAGCAGGTCCCGTGCTTTGTTCGCGGCGATCGTGAATAACCACGGCCGGAACCGCCGAGAACTGTCAAACGACCCCAGCGAAAGGTGGACCTGAAGAAAGGCATCCTGGAAAGCGTCCTCGGCGAGCTGGCGGTCGCCCCCCAGGCGGATGAGGAACCGAAGCAGGTCGTCGTGATACCGCTCGACAAGCAGCCGAAAGGCATCCGATTCCCCCTTGCGGTAGGCCTCGACGAGTTTTTCATCGCTTCTGGGGTCCACATCCTCTTCCTGTGCTGGCGGTGTCACCATATCGCGGGGGGGCCGGTTTGGCCTGGAATCAGGCTGCCCGACCCGGGAGATCCCC
>JAJRZG010000025.1 GCA_024275365.1 Planctomycetota bacterium
ATGCCCGCTCGCCTCCCACACCTTCGGGTTCTGAATAATCGAGCTATCCAGCCCAACAATCTGCAGCCGCTCGCCATCAGGCCCCTTGGGTGGGCTCAGCACCATCGCCTCCCACCAGGCATCCCGCAGATTGT
Organism: Planctomycetota bacterium; assembly: GCA_024275365.1. Classification (GTDB taxonomy): domain Bacteria; phylum Planctomycetota; class Phycisphaerae; order Phycisphaerales; family UBA1924; genus PNC22. The sequence goes on from JAJRZG010000025.1 coordinate 135, forward strand.
TCTTGAGTTGCGTGCCGAGGGGGCCGTAGTCCCAGAAGCCGTTGATCCCGCCGTAGATCTCGGAAGCCGGGAAGACGAACCCCCGGCGTTTGCAGAGCGAAACGATGTCGTCCATAGACTTGTGGGCATTGTCAGTCATCAGCGTCGGCTTCCTTTGGGTCGTTCACCTGGGTAGTTCGCCCCTCCGGGGCGATGTCTTGCGAGTTGCTTCGGCAATAGTAGGAGTAACACCCGACAGGTTCAGATCGGCACCATGCGCAAGAAAAGAGCCCCAATGCGTAAGCATGGGGTTTCGCCCCAAAGGGGCGCAGGCCTGTAGCCACGGGTGGAGCGGGCGCAGTCCGTGCAACCCGTGGTGATCGGCCCCGGCCCACATGGAGCCCCGGATGGGGCGAAGGAATGCTGCGCCAAGCTCATCGATCCCTCCACCCCTTCGGGGCGAGGGGAAGAAGTTCGGCTCTGCGTCTGGCTCAAGGCGTGCTGTGAATCAACCGCTCCCACACCTCGCCCACACCGATCGACTCGACATCCCGATCAGCCTCGATCGTCCCCGTCGCATACTCAGCAACCCCCGGCGTGCGCGCCAGCTCGACCTGGGCATCATCGGCCACCCTCACCAACCCCAGCGACCCAGACCCCGTCACGCTCACCACCCATCGACCCTCACCAAGAGCCCGATAGACCGCCTTCCCCACCTCCGTCTCATCCTCGCCCCACGCGATCGGCCCGAGTTGCGGATCAATCACAACCCCCTGACTCGGCGGTGTCTGGGCATCAAAGACCCGCCGAATCCAGAGCCGCCCATCGCGGACGATGTAGTCCACATAAATCTCACCCGACGGGTCATACGGCGTCTCGACCCTGCGCACCAGCCCATTGGCCGAGACCACCTGCACCGCAAGGCTGCCATCACAAACGGCAAGCTCCGTGACAGCCGTCTTCTGCACCGCCTCGTTGTAGGTCGTGCGAAGGTCCTCGTAATCGGTCGCCAACTGGGCAAGCCGCGTGCGATAAATCTCAGCAGCCGCCCCCGCCCGGAGGTACTGATACCCAAGCAAAGCCGCCCCCCCAGCAACCGCAATCGTGATCGAAGCAGAAACAACACGGGTCAGTGTGGCAAGGGCCATAGCGTAAAACCTCCTGATTCGATTCGTGATTCCTTCGTACCTGCCTCTACGAGCCCCGAGCGCAAGCTCGGGTGTCTTTGGCCTCTACGAACCCCGAGCGCAAGCTCGGGAAACAAATGGGCTGCTTTCACGGGCAAACCCACCCCTGTACCCGCACACAGGACTCACAGAAACACACACCAAGGATTCACGACGAATATGACTCGTCATCGGCGCACCAGGCACCATCACATAAAACAGGCCAACCCCTGCCAAGGTTCCGTCCAAGTCAAAGAAAAACATGCTCCGGTGTGCTTTGTACCGCCTCGGGCCAGCGACACACCCACCCCACTGCCGCATCCAACCCCAAAACAAAAATCACACAAACCGCCGCACAACCACCGTATCGTTCTGCCCACCAAAGCCAAAGCTGTTCGACAAACAGACATCAACCCCCCCGCTCTCGCGCAGATCACGAGCCGTGTTCGGGATGTAATCAAGGTCCAGTTCCGGGTCTGGCTGGTGCAGGTTCATCGTCGGTGGCAACATCCCCGTCCGGATCGCCTGCACACAAGTCATGCACTCAACCACCCCAGCAGCCTGAATCAAGTGCCCCATCATCGACTTGATCGAGCTGATCGGCACGCGCGGCGCCTGCGTGCCAAAGATCGACTTGATCGCCTTCGTCTCGATCGAGTCGTTTTCCTTCGTCCCCGTCCCATGAGCCGAGATGTAGTCAACAGGTGCCCGCCCATCCCCGCGTGGCTCACCCGGATCAATCCCCGCCTGCCCAAGCGCACCGAGCATGGCTGCAACCGCCCCCCTGCCCTCGGGCTGCATATCCGTAATACGGAAGGCATCCGCAGAAGACCCATACCCCGCAAGCTCAGCAATCGGTGTCGCCCCCCGCGCCTCAGCATGTTCGAGGCGTTCAAGAATCACAATCCCCGCCCCCTCGCCCATCACAAACCCGTCCCGCGTCTGGTCAAAGGGGCGTGAAGCACCCTGGGGATCATCCCGCCGCGTGCTCATCGCGGTCAGACGGATAAACCCCGTCATCCCCAGCGGGTGGATCATCGAGTGCGCCCCACCAGCAAGCATGACATCAGCATCACCCCGCCGAATCAACTCCGACGCCTCACCGATCGACTGCGTCCCCGCAGCACACGCCGTCATGCAGTTAAACGCCGGCCCCCGGCACCCAAAGACCGAAGCAAGGTGCGACAGGGCCGCATTGGGCTCTTGCTCAAGCTCCCGAACCGCACTCATCCTCTCATACGCAGACCTCGCCCACGCGACCGAGTCAACCTGCCGCTCCCCAGCATCCCACCCGGAGATGTTGGTCGCCCAAAAACTCTCATAATCAAGCGAGCCCTCGCCCCCCCCAAGATACATCCCAATACGCCGAGGCTCAGCCCCCACAGGCCTCTCGCCAGCCTCCCCAAGCCCCGCCTCACGCCACGCCTGCGCAGCCGCAGCAAGCGCCATCTGGGTGCCAATCCCCGCCTGCGCGTGCCGGGCAGCCAACGCCCCGGGCAGGTGGGCCCCAAGGTCAAACCCCCGAACCTCAGCCGCAAAGTTGGTCGCAAAGCTCGAAGCGTCATACCGAGTCACCGCCCCCACAGCACTCTCACCACCGAGCAGCCGGGGCCACGCCGAGGCAATATCGTGCCCAAGCGGGGTGATCCAACCCATTCCAGTCATCACAACCCGGCAAGAAGAGGAAGCCATGCCATGATTGTACGGCCAGCCTCCCCACCCGTGGATGATGACACTGAGCCTCGGCGAAGTGTCGGATAGAACGGTGCCCGGCTATCCTACCCTTCCCCCATGACCACCCCACTCCCCACCCGCACACTCGACGACCTCCTCAACCAACTCGCCGCCAAAACCCCCACACCCGGCGGCGGGGCGGTCGCCTCAATAGTCGGAGCACTGGGCACCGCCCTGGGCGACATGGTCCTCGCCTACAGCATCAACAAAAAAAACCTCGCCGAACACAAACCAACACTGACTGATGCCGCAGCAAGGCTCAGCCGTGCTCGTGCCGTGCTCCTCGAGCTCGCCGCCGAAGACGAATCCGCCTACTCCCTCGTCAACCAACTCACAAAGCTCCCAGCCACCGACCCCCGCCGCGCAGACCTCCCCGCCGCAACCCTCACAGCCGCCCAGGTGCCACTCTCCTGCATGGCCGCCTGCAACAGCGTGCTAGACCTACTCGAAAGACTGCCAGCAATCACCAACCCCTACCTCAGCAGCGACCTGGCGATCGCCGCCATCCTCGCAGAAGCATCCGCCCGGGCCGCAGCCTGGAATGTCCGGGTCAATCTCCCGGGGATCAAAGACGCCCAGGTGCGGGAATCCCTGACGCGAGAGTGCGAAAAGCTGCTCACAGGGGCGATCGCAGCCGCCGGGCGGATCGAGCAAGCGTGCAGAGCATAGATTCCGGTGTGCCACGGCTCTGTGAGCCGTGCTCGTGCAACCGACATGTCTGGCACACCACACAGAGCCCCGGCACACAGGACTCCGGTGTTTGGCACAGCCCGGGTACCATCCCCCCATGCACTCCGTCGAGATCTCAAAAAACCACGACCTCAATGTTCTCGCAGAGATGCTCCATGAGGTCAGCACCGTCAGCGACCCCGTCTCCCTGCTCCACCGCTTCGGCCAGCACTTCTGGAAAATCCGACCCGTCGATTTCCTCGTCACACTCTCATGCCGGGAACTCCCCACAGGGCACTACAAAGTCACCCGGGCAATGTCCATACACGATCTCGAAACCACACACGAACCGCCCAACCCCTGGCGAGACTGGGTAGCACTCCCCCCACACACCGGCGGCTTTCTCGGCCAACTTCTCGATCGCCCCGTGCCCCAACTCCTCCACGACCTCGACCTCAAAAACGACCCCGCCCTCGCCGACTTGCTCGCCGAGATGGGCTGCTGCATGGCAAGCCCCATCTACGACCAGGGCAAAGCCATCAACTGGAACATCTACTTCCACCACGACCCAACCTTCTACACACTCGATCATCTCGCCGACCACTTCCTCACAGTCAACCTCGTGGGAACAGCCACCCGAAACCTGCTCGCCGTCAACCACGCCGACCAGCTCAACCGCAAGCTCACCGCACAACTCGAAGCCGTCGCCCGCGTCCAGCAAGCCCTCCTGCCAACCGAAATCCCAAAGATCCCCACCCTCACAATCGCAACAAGCTACCTCACAAGCGACGAAGCAGGCGGAGACTACTACGACTTCTTCCCCCTCCACAACGGCAAGTGGGGAATCCTCATCGCCGATGTCTCAGGGCACGGAGCAGCAGCCGCGACCGTCATGGCCATGCTCCACGCCATCCTCCACGGCTACGAGGGACCAGAGTTCGGCCCGGCAGCCGTCATGCGATACGCCAACCACAGGCTCTCCGCCCGCTCGATCGACGCAACCTTCGTCACCGCGTTCTATGCCCTCTACGACCCCGCCACAGGCCGCCTCGAATACGCATGCGCCGGACACAACCCACCACGCCTCAAACGGTGGCAGTCACGCGAAATCCTCGCCCTCGATAACGCCGCCGGCCTGCCACTGGGGGTCACCGAAGAGTGCGACTTCGAGACCGGCTCCATCAAGCTCAACACCCACGACACACTCATCCTCTACACCGACGGCATCACAGAAGCATTTAACGCCCAACGCGAGCAGTTCGGCCCAGAACGACTCGACGCTGCGCTCATCGAGTGCTCGGGAGAGCCCGAGTGCGTCGTCGATTCTGTCCACAAAGCGCTCTACGCCCACACACGATCCCTCGGACGCGATGACGACCAGACAATCGTCGCCATCCGCCGGGCAGAGTGAGCCGCAGTAAAAGGGGGCGCTGTGCACGACCGCAAGAAACAACCCGCCCGTGAGTGGTTCGACACACCAGACCCCGACACCGGCGAAACAGGCCTCCGCTTTGACTGCACAATGTGCGGCAACTGCTGCTCAGGCCCGCCCGGGGTCGTGCTCTTTACCAAAGCAGAAGGCAAGGCCATCGCCGCAAAGCTCGGCATCACCAACAAAGAGTTCCTCGCCCAATACACCATGTCAACGCCCCAAGGCCCCTCACTCAAAGAGGTCCGCCACGACTACGGCCTCGATTGCGTCTTCCTTGACCGAAAAACAATACCGGGCAAAGCACTCTGCAACATCTACCAAGACCGCCCCGCACAGTGCACAACATGGCCCTTCTGGCCCGAAATGCTGCGAAAGAGAGACGACTGGACCCGCGCCAAACGCACCTGCCCCGGGCTCGATACAGGTCGGCTCTATTCCCCAGAAGAGATCCGCATAATCCGTGACAAATCAGAGCCCTGAGCGCAAGCGACGGGAAGGTGCATGGGAACCTCTGAACAAATAGTGGAGCAGACGTCTCGTAGTGGAGCGGGCGTCTCGCCCGCTGCGTCCGAATCAGAATCACCATTGTGGATCGTCTCGTTGAGATTATACAGAGATTCCTGTCCATTCGCAACACAGATCAATGCTCAGGCGCGCCCTTCGCCCCCCCACCATCAACTCTCCCCGGACGCTCCTGCACCGCAAAGAGCAACAAAACCGAAAGCAACGCCGCCGTCTGCGCATTCACTTGAATACTGTCAAAGGCGCTCACAAGCAACAACCCAATAATCGCAAAGCACGGCCCGTCGGCATACCCGGGCGGACCATCCCCAGCCAGACGCCGGGCACTCCCCACAATCGCAAGCACCACAAACCCCACCGCAAGCACAAGCCCCGGCACTCCAAGCGTCGCACCCGCATGAAGCAGGGCGTTGTGTGCATGGCCATGAAAGTTGCGAGTGGCAGGATCAACCCCTTGCGCAACAACATGCGCCCGCGTCCACGCCTCATACCCCCCGATACCAACCCCGGTCACGGGCCGCTCCCTGATCGCCTCGATCGCCCACCAGTTCATCATGATGCGAGCCCCCGTATCAGACTGAAACTGCTGGTGCTCAAGAGCGTTAATAACCTCGGTCCTGCCTGCATCAAACCGGGCCTTGAGTTGGTCGCCGATGGCAACCCACGCAACCGCACCACCAACCAAAAACACGACAACAAGAACACCCGCCGCCCGTACCATCTTCGACCTGGGCTTGATACAAAACATCGCAGCACACAGAGCAACCACAACAAGCCCAGCCCCTGCAATCCACGCCCCCCGGCTACCAGTCGCAAGAATCCCCAACAACGCCGCGCAAGAACCCAAAACCCCAATCACGCGCCATCGACCACTCCCCCAAAGAGCTGCCGGGATGTGTAGCCCAAGAGCCGCTGTCAAAAGCGACCCACCAACGACCGGGTTCCACCACCCGCTGTTCCGCCCCGGCAGCCGGTCCCAGACCATCCAATCGATGCCGAACGCAAGCCCCAACACATGACCCAACTGCGCGAGTTGCGCAAGTGCAAACCCAAAAACAATCGCACCAAGCAACAACGACCGACGATCCGCAATCGGCCACAACGCGATCAACAAAAACCCAAACCGCAGCGAACCAAAGTCGTCCAACCATGTGCTGCCCGTCCCAACCGTCCACAACCTGCTGGCAAGGGCAAGCGCAACCCAAAGAAGCACCACCAGAATCACAGGCTGCAAAAACAGCCGCGACCAGGTCCGCCAGTGCCGATGCGCCCGGATAACAAACGCACACATCACCGGGATCGCCCCCAACTCAACAACACTGATCGGCCCAACCAGACACACACACGCCAACACCCCAAGCCAGGTGTGGACCCGGTGCCCGAACGCATCAATCCGACGCTGGTGCTCGAACGGTTCATTCACCCAGGCCTCCGTCACCCACACGGCGCAGAGCGGAAACCAAGACCGCCCGCCCCGAGTAACCGCGTCGGCATGTGAAGCATCGAGAGGCATCAGAACATCATGGGGGGCAGGACAAGGAATGGCAACATATTGGAAACTCTGTACAAAAGCAGGGTGGGCGTCTCGCCCGCCGCGTCTGAAGCAAAGTCACCATGCTGAACAACCCCGGTCAGACGGTTCAATGATTCTGCACAGAAAGCCGAACATATGCCTACCCCCTTCTTGCAACTTTCCCCACCTGAGAACGAACAATACCTTGGAGCCAGTCGTCTGACCGAAGTATGCTGCAAGAGGTGGCACGCGCCAAGTCTCGGGCACACACCCCAGGAGCAACCCTCTTGAGGTGGGTCTTCAGAGGCCCCAAGCACAGGAGCCGGTGATGCACGACATCCGTCGAATACTCAAGTTGGCAGCCCGTCGGCTCCTCATCGTCAGCATCTTCAACACCATCGTCTGGACCCTCACCCTCGCCATCGCAGCCCTGCTCGCCATCATCGTCGCCGACCGTGCCCTCGGGCTCGGCCTTGGCGAAACAACATGGCGATCGCTCCCACTCCTCGCCTGGCTCTCCATCGGTGCCCTGGCATTGGGCTTCACAGCAGGCGTGCTGTGGGCGCTGGTCATCCGCAAGCGCGAAGCCGCAGTCGCCCGCGTCGTCGATGAACGGGCAGGGCTCCGTGAGTCGCTCTCAACAGCACTCTGCGTCGAACGCAACGAAGACCCGTGGTCCCGCGCCGTCGTCGAATCAGCAGCAGACAAAGCCCGAAGGGTCATCGTCAAAGACACGATCCCGATCGAAGGCCCAAGGTCCTGGTCAATCCCGACCGCAACCGCAGCACTCCTGGTCCTCACCTTCTTCCTCATGCCCCCGCTCGACCTCCGTGGCAAGCGCGCAGAAGCAAGAGCAGCCGAAGATGCCCGGGCAGAGATCGAGAGCGCCAAACAAGATGCCCGAGAGGCCGAGGACAAAATCCGCGAGATCATGCAGCGGACCAACCTGACCCCCGACGAAGAAGCGACCGATCCAGACCTCGAAGCCGACATCACAAAGCCCCAGACCGCAGAATCTATCCGAAAAGACAAGATCCGCAAGCTCACCAACCTCAACGAAAAACTCGAAAAACAACTCAACAGCGAAGAGGCCAAAGCCCTCGACGCCATGAAAGAGATGATGCGCCGCCTGACCATGCCCGGGCAGGGTGAGCTCAGCGAGTTCGCCCGCGAGATGTCAAGAGGAAACTTCGACAAGGCCCGCCAAGAACTCGACAAAATCGCCCAAAAACTCAGCTCCGGCGAGCTGACAGGCGACGAAAGCGAACAACTCGCCAAGCAAATGAAAAACCTCGCCTCCCAACTCGAGCAGCTCGCAAACCAAAAAGGCACGCTCGAACAGATGATGCAGAAGGCGGGCGTCTCACCCGAGCAGGCAAAGCAACTCGCCGCCAACCCCCAGGCCCTGCAACAAGCCCTCCAGAACAATAAAAACCTCACCGAACAACAAAAACAACAACTCCAGGAAGCCGCCAAAGCAATGCAGCAGGCCGCCGCACAGTGCCAGGGCATGGGGCAGGCCATGTCACAGATGGCCTCGAGCATGTCCCAAAGCGGCATGAACCAGGCCGGGCAACAAGCGATGGATGCCATGAGCGGGCAACTCTCCGCAATGGAGATGATGCAGGGTGATATGCAAGCAATCTCTGATGCCATGAGCCAGTGCCAAAGCCAGATGGAAAAACTCGGCCAATGCAACGGCTCGCAAGGGTGGGGGCAGGGCCAAGGCCAGGGCCAAGGCATGACAAGTCAATGGCAACCCGGCAGCTCGATGTCCCAGGGCGCAGGCTCGGGTGGCCCGGGCAAAGGCAACGGCCAGGGACCACAAGCACAAGACGCCGACTTCATGTTCCAAACCGAAAAAGCAAATGTCGAGAACATGGGCGGGGCAATCATCGGGTCACGCTATGTCTTCGGCGAACAGATCAAGGGCGAAGCCTCCGCCGCCTTTGGATCAGCAATCGAGGTCGCTGCCGAACAAGCAAACGAAGAAATCGCCAACATGAATGTTGACCCACAGTTCCGAGGCCCCGTCCAACACTACTTCGGCCGACTCGCCGAACGAGTCAAAGCCGAGCAAGCCAAAACCCAGACCACGCAGCAATCAGGCAGCGGCGCAAGCGAGACCGAAACAACCGAAACTGGCGACGATTGAGCCGTTGCCTGCGTCTTGAGTCTTGCTCAATCCAAAGGCATTTCTCACCACAGAGGACGCAGAGTTACGCAGAGGAAAGCCAAGAAAATTTTGCCACTGATGAACACAGATTGACACAAATAAAGGCAAGACAACAAGGTGGCACGGCTCTCCGAGCCGTGCGGCAGTATTCTTCTCTCGCCACACACAGCACAGAGAGCATCGCCACTGGTCGGCCATGCTGCTGACAGTCTTCATCTGTGTCAATCTGTGTTCATCTGTAGCTAAACCACCTTTCTTCTCTCTACGCTACTCTGCATCCTCAACGGTACAATCAACATGCAATGTCGCCATGCAAATGAGAAATCTCCATGACCAAGCCAGCTACCCCCTACTACTCCCGCCGATCGGCAGTTGGAATTATGGCCGCCGGAACTGCCGGCATACTCTGTAGCGGACTGGTCGGCTGCGCTGCACAGGCGGGCAATGCCGGGCAAGTCGTCCTCTACAGCTCCGTAGACGACTTCCTGCTCCGAGAGGTCGTCACCGCCTTCGAGCAAAAAACAGGAATCACCGTCCGACTCCTCGGCGACACAGAAGCAACCAAAACAACCGGCCTGATCGAACGGCTCATCGCCGAACGCGACACCCCCCGCGCGGATGTCTGGTGGTCGAGCGAACCCTTCGGCACAATCCGCCTGGCAGAACTGGGCCTGCTCGAACCAACCAGGATCACACCGCCACCAGTCACCGATCCAGCACTCGCCCCGCACCTCGACGCACCCGACGGCTCGTGGTTCGGCTTTGGCCTCCGCGCGAGAGTCATCGCCATGCGCACAGGACGGTTCGGCACCGACGAATCCCCACAACGCCTGCGAGACCTCACGCACCCGCGCTTTCGAGGCAGGGTCGGCATGGCAAGACCACGCTTTGGAACAACCCGAGGCCACATGGCGGCCATCGTCGCGACCCACAGCGAATCGGCACTCCGAGCATGGCTCGACGCCATGGTCGCCAACGGCCTCCGCATCTTTGATGGCAACTCCACAATCGTCCGCGCCATCGCGGATGCAGAAATCGACCTCGGGCTCACCGATACAGATGATGTCTGGGCAGCACACCGCAACAACTGGCCTGTTGAGGCAGTCTTCGAGAAGCCGGACCGCGAGACACCAAACGATTCACCCGCGCCAACCCAGACCGGTTTACCCAGCGCAGGACCGATGCTCATCCCCAACACCGTCGCCCGCGTCCGCAACAGCCCACGCGCCGAGCAGGCACAAAGACTCATCGAGTTTCTCCTGGCAGGGCAAGCCGAAACAATCATGGCAGAAAGCGATTCACACAACCTCCCGATCCGTCTCCCCGCGCAGCACAAGCCCTTGCCGGACCTTGCCAAATACGCTGTCCCCAACGGGTGGTTGCCCGACCTGATGGCGGTGGCAAGTGCCGATAAAGCCGCGATGCAGGTGTGCGACACGGTGCTCGATGGCGGATGAGCCGGGTCCATAACCAGCTGTCCTCGTGGCAGTTGCGCGGTCTGGAGCGCATAATCTGCGTTCTGCGATGTGCAGGAAGTGGTATTGTGCGGAATCGGTTTGCCCCCATATCGCCGCGGTTCGATGTCGGAAGCATGGGCCGCAAAGAGGTATATCAGCAGCTTCGTGGGGAGAGAATCCGCACCAAGAAGGCCGCCATCGCGACGATCCTTGTGCTCCAGGCCCTCGTGCTCGGTGCGGGATGGTTCTTCACCTTTATGCAGGTCCGGCGGGCCACCACAAACGCGGTGCAGGAACTCGTCCTCAACGAGAACATCCGTGTCGCAGACTGGTTTGCCGAGCAGTTGGCCCGGGATGCAACCGGCACCCTCGAGTATGGATCGCCAGCATGGGAGCGTGTGCAACAGAAGGTCGAGGGGTTGCAGCTTTCCGGAGAGGGGTTTGTGTGCCTGCTCGATACCGGGGGCAAAGTCCTGAGCCACCCAGACCTCAGGCATGACCCCTCGATACGAAACTCGGTCCGAGGCAACATGTCGCTCTCCCCGATGGATCGGTCGGAGAACTTCATGCTCAGCGAGGCACCCCGAGCCGAGACGGTCGCCGGAGAGCTGAAATCCTTTCTTGGTCAAACACACTTTGTCGCGACACGGTATGTGCCGGAGATCGGCGCAAGGCTTGTGGTCCACCAGCCAGAATCGGGGATCGTCGAGCTCTCGTCGCGGGCATCGTTGATTGTTGCGATCGTCGCAGGATCGGTTGCGTTCTCCGTCGTCGCGCTCACAGCGCTCAGCACACTCTGGGTGATGCGCCGGTATGACAATGTGCTCGAGCACATCAACGAAGGGCTCGAGAACGAGGTCGATCGCAGGACGAACGAGAACCTGCGCGCAAGGGACGCACTCATCATGGGGCTCGCCAAGCTGGCCGACTGCCGCGACAACGAGACCGGGCTCCACCTGGAACGGATCAGTGAGTACAGCAACCTGCTTGCGCACAAACTCGCAGAAACGATGCCCGAGATTGATGAGGCGTGGATCGATCGGCTCCGGCTCGCGTCGAGTATGCACGACATCGGGAAGGTCGGGCTCCCCGATGAGATTCTCCTCAAGCCGGGCACGCTCTCGCCAGATGAACGACTGCTGATGCAGACCCACACGACAATCGGGGCTGACACGCTGCTTGCGATCCGTACCGAGCTTGGTGAAGACGAGCTGCTCGACATGAGTGTCCAGGTCGCCCTTGAGCACCACGAGAAGTGGGACGGGACGGGCTACCCGATGGGGCTCAAGGGCGAACAGATCGCGCTGTCTGCGAGGATTGTGGCGCTGGCAGATGTATATGACGCGCTGACATCGCGCCGGGTCTATAAAGAAGCGTTCAGTCATCAGCGAGCCCGGAGAATCATCATCGAGGGGCGGGGTTCGCACTTTGACCCGGCGGTGGTGGATGGGTTCCTCTCGATTGAACAAGAGTTCGATGACATCCGGATACGGCTGCACCCGGTGCGCTCGGTGTGGGCAGCCAGGGCTGCGTGAGTTGAGCCGCGTGCGCCGGGCTCGATCAGTGGTGCTTCCCGAGAACTGCCCTATCATCTGCTCATGAATATCAGTCATATGCGCTCGGTTCTTGCCTCGGCACTGCCCGAACTTGTCTCGTTTCGTCATGATTTGCACCGCCATCCGGAGCTGTGTTATCAGGAGGAACGGACCTCGGCCCGGGTGTGTGAGGCGCTCGATGCGCTTGGGATTGCGTACAAGGCGGGCATTGCCGGGACGGGGGTTCTGTCGTATTTGCCCGCGACTTGCAGCACGGCGGGAGAGGCTGTCGGGTTGCGGGCTGATATGGACGCGCTCCCGATGACAGAATGCACCGGCAAGCCGTACGCGTCGGAGGTGCCGGGGCTGATGCACGCCTGCGGGCACGATGGGCACACGACGATCCTGCTTGGGGCTGCCAGCGTGCTGAGTGCGCTTGAAGAGCGGCCCAACCCTGTGGCATTTTTCTTCCAGCCTGCGGAAGAGGGTGGGGCTGGCGGGAAGCGGATGTGTGATGAGGGGTGTCTGCTTGGGGAGGAGGGGGGCGGGATCGGGGCTCGGGTGTCACGGGTGTTTGGGTTGCACGGCTGGCCCGATGTGCCGGTGGGGCAGGTGGCAACGCGGGCGGGGGCGCTGCTTGCGGCGACCGATGACTTTGTCGTGCGGGTGTGCGGCGTTGGTGGGCACGCGGCGTATCCGCACCAGACGGTGGACCCGGTGCTGGCGGCGGCGCAGGTTATCTGCGCGTTGCAGTCGATCGTTTCGCGGAACATTGAGCCGACGGACCCGATCGTAGTGACGGTTGCGAAGGTTTCGGGTGGGACTGCGAGCAATGTGATCCCTGGTTCGGTTGAGCTGGCGGGCACGGTTCGGACGATTTCGACTGAGACCCGGCGGCGTGCGCGCGAGCGGTTTTACTCGGTGGTTGAGCAGACTGCGGGTGCGATGGGGTGCTGTGCTGAGATTAGCTGGCACGAGGGGTACCCGGTGACCTATAACGATGCCGGGCTGACGGAGCAGTTCTTTGGGGTTGCGCGCGATGCGCTTGGGACAGAGCGGGTCGAGGTGACTGCGCACCCGACACTTGGAGGTGAGGACTTTAGTTATTACGGGCAGCATGTCCCGGCGTGCTTCTTTTTGCTGGGGTTGCTGCCCAAAGGGGGGGACCCGGCGACGACGCCCAAGTTGCATCAGGCGGACTTTGATTTTAATGATGATGCGATCGAGATTGGTGTTGAGTTGATGTGTCGGCTTGCGATGGGGGAGGAGTCTTGAGTCTTGAGTCTTGAGTCTTGAGGATTGAGGATTGAGGATTGAGGGCATTGGGTGCTACGGGGGTTGAGGGCTTGTTGTTGGGGTTGGATGTTGTATATTTATGGCCCGGCCGGGTTGGGTGGGGGGTTGTGAGAGATTGAGAGTTGAAGGAGAGGAAGGGACTGAGCCCTCTCCCCGGCCCTTTCCCACGAGGCGCGGGAGAGGGAGCAGAGAAGGCAGAGTGGTTGGAGGGAGCAGAGAGGGTGGTGCGGGCGCGGCTTGGTTTGCTGCGATTTGGGGTGGTGCTTGGGTGGCCCGGCGCTGACGCTTAGGGCTCATTTCGTGGTGGTTGATGGGGG
>JAJRZG010000228.1 GCA_024275365.1 Planctomycetota bacterium
AACACCCGCCGAGAACATTCATCACTATTTGAGTCCGACATCAAAGAATCTCCCTTGAAAGAACACCACGAGCCCATTTCACAAGAATCCTACCTCCCGCTCTGGTGGCTTTCCCCCAGTCAAGCAGCAGTTATCCCGCTATTCCACACACCCCCATGCGAATCCACACTCTGCCCTCAAGCACACCCGCCCATCGGCCGATACGCGATGCCAGAGACCCATACCGACACAACAGCCCCTGCGGAGACATCCATGGCTGTCCCAAAGATCAGACCCACCGGCATCGAGCGATCATTTGGTGAAGACGAGATCATCGTCAGCAAAACCGACCTCAAGGGCCGCATCACCTACGCCAACGATGTCTTCCTCCGTGTCGCGGGATATACCGAATCCGAAGTCCTCGGCCAGCCTCACAACATCATCCGACCCCCCGCCATGCCCCGCTGCATCTTCCAGTTCCTCTGGGACACCATCCAGGCCGGCGATGAAATCTTCGCCTATGTCATCAACCAGGCAAAGAACGGCGACCACTACTGGGTCTTTGCCCATGTCACCCCAAGCTACGACGACCAGGGCACGATGATCGGCTACCACTCCAACCGCCGCGTCCCCGACCGCAAAGCGGTCTCCACAATCAAGACGATCTACGACTCACTCACCCAGCTCGAGAAGCACCACCGCACGCCCCGCGAACAGATCGCCGCCTCATTCCCGGCCGTCGTTGACCTGCTCAACTCGCAGAACACGACCTATGACGAGTTTATCTTCTCGCTCGCCGAAGAAGACCTTGCTCTGGAGGGCGTGTGATGACAACCATGCAACACGGCAACTGGCAGCAAGACGAAACCACCGAGCAGCTCCCCCCCGAGGCAGCCAAGTGGATCACCGAGGCGACCCGCGTCTGCCGCGAGGCCTCACGGGGCAACCTCGAAGCACGCATCCTGCGGATTGACCAAGACAGCGAACTTGCTGAACTCCTCAACTCGATCAACCGCATGCTCGACATGACCGACGCCTTTGTCCGCGAGGCAACCGCCTCGCTTGAGTACGCCAGCAAGGGCCGATTTTTTCGGCGGGTGTTGCTCAACGGCATGCTTGGATCGTTCCGCAAGGCGGCCAAATCAATCAACGGGGCAACAAAACAGATGGATACAAAGACACGCGATCTGTCGGCTGCTGAAGGCAGGCGGGAACAACTGGCAGAAGACTTTGGCAAAACAATCGATGTGGTGACGGAGCTTGCCCAAGCAACGAAGCGGATCGATGGGTTCTCAAAGGTCATCAAGACGATCGCGGACCAGACGAACCTGCTCGCGCTCAATGCCGCGATCGAGGCGGCCCGGGTGGGGGATGCCGGGAAGGGGTTTGCGGTGGTGGCTGATGAGGTCAAACGGCTCTCGCACCAGACCTCGGAAGCAACCAAGGAAATCGAATCGCAACTTGAATCGGTGCAGAGTGCGACGAATGAAACAGTTGAATCGATCAACAAGGTGCGGACGGTACTTGCGGAGCAGTCGGCGTAGAGTGTGGCGGGCGGGGATACCCTCCCACAGTGGTTGCTCTGAATAGCTCGAACCGTATCGGGTTGCAATGTTCCAGTCTGCACGGCTCTGTGAACCGTATTTGACCCTTTCATGAATCAGGCATTGCCGCACGGCCAATATGGCCCTGACATACGGTGGATGAATAGACCCCGACTGCTTTAGCGTGCTGACTCGGCAGGTGCGTAAAAACCCTCGCCCGTGTAGCGCAGCCTACCGGCGGCGACAAGGGCCTTCCAGACTGGGGGCTCGTATTCACTGGGCGGCACGATCGCGTCAATCTGCGAGGCGCGGCCCGTGGTGGTGTAGTGGCCACCGAGGCGGGATTCGTCGTTGAGCCGGGCGAGCTTGAGACGCTTGTTGAAGGCGTGCATCGCGGCCTTCATTTCTTCATGCGTCACGGCAGCGATGGCGGGGTCTGGCTTGGGCTCTTGCTGGGCGGTTGGATTTTCGAGGCGGGGGATGAGCACATCGAGGCCGACAGGGTCGCGGGCCTCGCAGACACGGGCGACCTCGGCCTGGTCAAGAGGCATCCGGGGGAGGAGGCGGGCAATGACGGGCCACGCCTGCATGGCGCTGGCGGGGCCTTTGTTGACCTCGGTGGTGAGCTGACGGAGTTTTTGGATGGCGTTCATGGGAGGGAGTTTCTATTTTGGCTCGTGGCCGATCACAGCTTCAAGCTTTGGTCGGAGCGGGGGGAGACTGTCTTTGGCAGTGTCGTAGAGGCGGCCGGGATCGACAGCGTGGTAGACATGGATCATGAAGTTTCGGAAGTGGCGGATATCGCCCCACTCGATCTCGGGATGGGCATCGGCGATCTCGGCGGGGATGTGATGCACCGCTTCGCCGAGGCGGACGAAGGCGTAGCTGACAGCAAAGACAGCCTGTTCATTGGCGATGAACTCGTCGCGTGAGAGGTCGCCAATGAAGGCTGTGATCCGGTCGATATCTTCGACCATGACACGGACGCGGCTTTGCCAGAGTTCAGGCGACACGGACGAGGTCTCGCTGGATGTGCTCGCGGAAGGCGGGGCGGAGACGGGGGTGGTCTTCGACGATATCGACCGGATGGCTGAGAGCGGCTTCGAGGATGGTCTGGAGGCGGGCGAGGGTAAAGAGGGTCACGCGGGCTTGGGGATCGAAGGCGACGAGGATGTCGATGTCGCTGTCGGGGCGGGTGTCACCGCGGGCTGTCGAGCCAAAGAGGGCGAGGGAGCGGACACCGAGCGACTGCTGGAGGTCGGGAAGGAGCGTGCGGAGTGCGGCAAGGATTTCGCTGCGGGTGGTCATGTAGGGAGTATAGGGGGAGAGTGTTGTGCCGCAGTGAGGGCACTCGGGGTGGTTAGCGGTGGGCAGAACGCCCACGGATTTCAATCCGTGGGCTTGGGGGATTGGGGTGGAGCGTGCGGGTTGGTGCGTGCGGGTTGAAGGAGGAATGGAGTAGCGCGAGTCGTGTTGCCCGTCGTGCGGAACACCCGCCGCTATCCCCCTGCTCCAAACCTCCGCAGGCCCGCCTCCCGCGGCTGCAACTCACCATTCAACTGCGGGTCCCTCACGATCTGATCCGCCACGATCTCTCCCGGCAGCGATCTCTGAAGCCTCCCCGCATCCAACCCCTCGGCCCACCACACATTCGCCTCCCAACGGAACGCGCCCGGGTCCGTCCCCCCGCCCACATTCACCGCGGCCCGTATCGACTCGGGTGCAATGATGCAGCCGGAGACCGCCGCGCCCTCCGATGCGCCGAAGCGGCCATCTCGCGTCTCCTGCAACAACCGAAACGGCCATCGCCGAGTCCCCACGATTGTACAACGACGAATCACCGCGCCGCGCGCCCCGACTATCGCCACCGCAGAATCTCCCGCGAGAAACACGCACCCTTCCACAACCACATCCTCGGCCTCCCACCAACTCCCCGCCTCTGCATCCTCTGGCACCGGCGGCCGGAAGAACTCAATCCCCGTCGACCCGCCCAGGTTGACCCCGCGCCTCCCTGCATCCTCAAACCGACACCCCGAGATCAAGACATTTGTGCTGCCCCCCTTGGCCTGCACACCAGACGCCTGAGAGTACCCATCCATCCCGCGAAAGGTGCTCCCCTCGATCACCACATCATGGCATCCCACCATGTCAACCGCACTCCCCCCCCAACCCTCCACAACGCAATCCTCCAGCCGCACGCCCCGCAGCCCCGAGAGCTTGATCCCATCGGCGTTCCCCCGCGGGCCCGTCTCTCGCACCGTCACCCGCCGCAAAACCAACTG
>JAJRZG010000229.1 GCA_024275365.1 Planctomycetota bacterium
CAGTTCAAGTTCCTCGCGATCGAGGCCCGCAGCCAGCCGTGGCGGCTGCTCCATCGGCCCGATACCAAAGAACTCGAAACCCAACTGCTCTATGACTCAGCCCGTTCGTATGCTGTCGCGGTGGGAGACCTCCGGGCCGCGAGTGAATCGCTCGAGGCGATCATCACCCGCGCCGGGCTCTCTGGTGAAGTCGATCTTGACAGGCTGCAAGCGATGCGGGCCGAACTCCAACAAGCCTTCGAGACCTACGCCGATGCTGAGCGCGACCTGCTCGACCGCATGATCGAGGACAACCGGTAAGACATTTTCTCTTTGCACGGCTTGTGTGCCTGTATTCTCTTTTTACCACAGAGGGCACAGAGTTTCACAGAGGAAAGACAAAAAGGCGTTTTTTACCACAGATAAACACAGATGAACACAGATAAAACAAGAGGATTCTTTCGGTGGCACGGCTCTCCGAGCCGTGAGTTGGGTGCATTGTTCAATCCGCACGGCTCGGAGGGCCGTGCCACCAATCATCCATCTGCTGCCTTTATCTGTGTTCATCTGTGTTTATCTGTGTTTATCTGTGGCAAAACGGCCTTGGCCTTTCCTCTGTGAAACTCTGTGCCCTCTGTGGTACAACGATTGAGACGCTCTCATGCCCAGCCACATCACCAAGTTCCTCGCAACACTCTGCCTCGTTGCGATCCATCTTGGACTCACTGCCTGCGACCGCTCTGGCGACCAGCCCGACGACCAGCCCTCGTGGCGTGAATCCATGCAGCGCTTCGAGGAACGCCTCGACGAGACCTTTGGTGAACTGACATGGACTGCTCAAGATGCCGAGCCCCTTGTCGGTGTCTTTCTCCCCGCCGACGACACACCCCAAGCCGCCCGCGCGATACCCAGCAAGTGGCGGCCTCTCCTTGATGAACTCCCGGCACCCCGCCGCCTCATCCTCCTTGTGCATGGCCTCGATGAGCCGGGCGATATCTGGGCCGATCTTGCACCCGCGATCGTCGAAGCCGGGCACAGCGTCGCGCGATTCGAATACCCCAACGACCAGCGCGTCCACGACTCGGCAGCACTGATGCTCGAGCACCTCCGCACCGCCCGGGCTGCTGGTGTTGAAGAGGTCGTCATCGTCGCCCATTCGATGGGCGGGCTGGTCTCCTTTGACGCCCTCACCCGGACGGACGGCTATGCGGGCGATCCCTCCGGCCCTGGCCCCTTCCCCCGCGTCACCCGATTTATTGCTGTGGGCACGCCTTGGGAGGGCTCGCCATGGGCCCCTCTCAGGGCTGCTGCTGAGATTCGGGAGCAGGTCATGCGGTGGCTGATGGAGGAGTCGTGGGACCTCCGCCCGGTGCTCAACTATCGAAAGGATGGCAGCGGGCAGGCCGGACAGGACCTCACCCCGGGCTCGGCCCTCATCACGGAGCTTGCGGGCCGACCCTGGCCTGCCGGGTTGCCACTGACGGTGCTTGCCGGGCAGATCGCCCGGCCCGATGATGACAACTTCCAGCAACTCGAAGACTCGAAACTCCTCCGCCAGGTGCTCGGACAGGAGCAGCTCGACGCCCTGCTTGCAGACCTCCGCCGGGCCTCGGAAGAACTTGGCGATGGCGTGGTCTCGGCCCAGTCGGCCCTCGCCCGGCCCACTGAGGATGCCCACATTTTCGAGGTCAACCACCGCGCCCTCATCCGCCGCAGCCCTGTTGACTGGCTCACCGGGCAGGATCCCGCTGGCCCGCCGGGTATCCCGATCATCCTCGAGCGGATTGCCGAGGATTCAGACGAAGACGCGGAAAACCCGTAACTCCCACACCTTCCCGATCCGACGCTTCGCAGACTCAGCGTCGGCGTCCACAGCAGATTCCACTCCCCGTGTGACATCCGGTCGGGTTTGTGTTAGGATGTCCACATGGCCCAACGCCGTCATCACTACGAGCAGGCCTTCGAGGCGTTTCTCCGTGAGGAGCGCATCCCCTATGTCTCGGTAAATGAGGCCAAGAAAGCCCTGCTCCCCGCCGGGGCCACCCTTCGGCTCGAGCCGGCCGACCCCGAGGCTGGCCCCCCCGCCCGCAGCCTCAAAAACTTCGATTTCGTGGTCTATGGCTCGGGGTGCAACCTCCTCGCCGAGATCAAGGGCCGAAAGCTCGCCCCCCGATCGGCCAGCAGCAGCCGGGTCCGCCCCACCAGACGGCTCGAATCGTGGGTTGCTGCTGAGGATGTTCGCTCGATGCAGACTTGGCAAAGACTCTTCGGCCCCGAGTTCCGGGCGGTTTTCATTTTTCTCTACTGGTGTGACGAACTCCCCGCCGACGGCCTTTTCGAGGAAATCATCGAGCACCGTGGCCGGTGGTACGCCTTGCGAGCTGTCTCGGTTGAGGAATATGCCCGGATCATGCGGGTCCGGAGCCCCCGCTGGGGGACCGTCCATGTCGATACTGCCTCGTTTGCCCGCATCAGCCACCCGTTCCGGGGCTCGCTCTCAATCCCCGGGGGCAGTCTTGGGGTGCCCGCCCCCGCACTGGAACCGATCGGGGCCTGAGTGCGGATTGCAGAGGCCCGCTTGAGCCCCCCGGCCCTCGCCCATAGCATCACCCGCCATGAATCACCGATCACTCCGCCGTCTGCTTGCCTTGTCCGTCCTCGCTGTTGCGTGCCTGGCGTTGGTGCCGGCATCTGTTCCAGCCCAGGAAGCCCGCCCGAAGGCCCCGGTTGCTTCGAAAACAGGCAAGCCCACCCGTGTCCGCAATCTGATGATGCTCGTCATCATCGTCGGCGTCGGGCTCGGTGTCCACGCCATCCCCAGCAAGCGCGGCCACCAGGACTGACCGCCCGGTGAGGAGACACTCTATGCACACGCGGCGCCGATGGCTCATCGCGACCAACCTGGGGCTTGCTGCCTTGATCGCTCTTGCGGCTCGCACGGTGCCCGCGCTGGGTCTCCAGCCCGCTTCGCGTACTCGCGGCCAATACACCATGGTCGCTGGCGAACTGCGCGGGGGCACCCCCAGCGGCATCTTCCTCATCGACTCGATCAACGAAGAGATCGTTGTCCTCCGATGGAATGAATCGCACAACCAACTCGACGGGCTCGACTACCGCGACCTCGAAGTCGATGCAGCAAGGCAGGGTGACCGATGAACACCGCTCACCACAACACCACCAGCAGCAACCCCCATAAAATCCCACACACACTGGCGGGCGAGACGCCCACCTCACCAGAAAGCCGCTCCACAAGCGAAAGCCCGCTGATCATCTGCGCACTCTTGCTTGCGGTCTTCCTCGGCGTCCTGCTCTCTCCTGTGGTCAACCAGCCCGCCAAGGCTGAGATGGTCGCCCAGAGCGATCACCTGGTCGCCATGACTGCACAAGGGGGCAGCGAGGACATCCTCCTCGTGCTCGACAACCGCACCGAACAGCTCAGCGTCTACAAGGTCGGCAATCAGACCGCGCTCGAACTCGTCCAGCGCCTCGCACTGCCCGACCTCTTCCAGTCCGCCCGCGCCAAGCGTCTCGGCGGCAACTGAGTCCCACACGCGGGGTATGCGATCACGGCTCGGAGAGCCGGGCCACCCCGCACACACCATGACCCCTCCCCCGCTGCCGGGTCGGGAGAGGGCATTCCCCCCTTGCCCGGTGTCAACCGGTTGTGCTTTGTCTTGGCCCATTGCTCTGGGCGTCGTTGTTGGTGTGTGCGGAGTATGAGATGTCGATTATGCCGTTGCCTCAGTTTGAGGCCGATCTCAAGGAATATCAGGACCAACTGGCCGCCGAGGCTGCGGCTCTTGAGGCTCCAAAGACCATGGTTGTCCGGTTCGGCTCGATGGGCCTGATCGGCGAGTATCCCTACGACGGGTCGGTCAAGCCGGGGTGTGGCTCAAAGGTCATCGCCCGGACCCACCGCGGCACCGAGCTGACCGGCGTCCTCACCGTCACCTGCCAGAACGCCGGCTGCGGCCATAGCATGACCCGCAAGCAGGTGCTCGGGTATATCGAGGCCTCGGGCGGCAAGGACTACCCGTTCTTTACCCAGGGCCGGGTGCTGCGGGTCGCGACGATCGAGGACATGCGCGCCCAGGAAGCGATCGAACAGTCAAAGCATGAACTCACCCGCCGCGCACGAGACGCGGCTGCAACGCTGCGCCTCCCGCTCAAGATCGTCGATGCCGAGCCGATCCTCGGTGGTGAACGGGTGACCTATTACTACCTCACCGAAGACCGCGTCGATCTCCGCGAACTCCACCGTGAACTCAGCACGCTCCACGATTCCCGCGTCGAGCTCCGGCAGGTCGGTGCCCGTGACGAGGCGCGTCTCATCGCCGATTACGAACGCTGCGGCCAGCAGTGCTGCTGCAAAAACTTCCTCAAGGTGCTCAAGCCCGTCTCGATGCGTTCAGCCAAGGTGCAGAAGGCCACACTCGAGCCGCTCAAGATTTCGGGTCGGTGTGGCAGGCTGATGTGCTGCCTCCGCTATGAAGACGAGACCTACGAAGACCTCCGCAAGCGGCTCCCCCACCGCAAATCCCGCGTGGGCACGCCCCACGGCGACGGGATCGTCATCAGCAGCCAGATCCTCACGCAGCTCGTCCTTGTCCACCTCGATGCCGGAACCAGGGTCGCGGTCCCGGTTGAAGAGCTCGGCGAGCCTGGCTCGATGAAGCCCCCGCCCCCGCCCGAGCCAAGAGCCCAGCGTGCCAGCCGCGATCGACCAGCACGCAAACGCCGTGTCGAGCGGGCTGTTCCCGATGGTGAAACCACCACCGAAGCGCAGCCCAAGAAAAAGAAACGCCGGCGGCGACGCAAAAAGAAGACGGGCGAGGCCGGTGCTGCACCCGGAAGTACACAAGGCCAGACCCAGCCCGATGGCAACCCCCCAAAAGACACCCCGCGCCCCGAGGCTCAGGCAGGCGAATCGGGCGATGGTGTCGTCAAGAAAAGGAAAAAACGCCGACGCAGACGCCGCAAGCCCAACCCCGATGGCAGCAACCCCTCAGGTCCAAATACCAATCAAGGCCCAAGCCCAGACAACCGAAGCGATTGACACGATAACCCTGATACCAGTGGGGTGGGCATCCCCGCCCGCCTGTGCCCCGTGAGTAAGCACCCACCCGCCCCGCCGAACCCGATCAACTCATACAAGGTATTGTGCTCTGATGCCCGACACCACAGCGACCCAGCCCAAACCGCCGCACTCCATCAAAGAAACGGTGAGTTCCCTCATCATCGCCTTCATCTTTGCCTTTGTCTTTCGGGGCTTTGTCATCGAGGCGTTCGTCATCCCCACCGGCTCGATGGCCCCCACGCTGCTCGGGCAGCATCTCCGGTTCCAGAGCCCGGAGTCCGGCTATACCTGGACCGTCGATCCGTGGGAAAAAAACAAAGCCAATATACCCGCCAAGGTTCAGGGCTCGGCAAAGACCATCGCCGCGACCGACCCCATGACTGGTGCACAGATCGGCTCGGAGCTACCCCAGGAACTTGGCCGCAACCAAAGACTCCTCTCCGGCGACCGCATCTTCGTCCTCAAATACCTTTACTCCATCTACGACCCCTCGCGGTACGATGTCGTCGTCTTCAAGTATCCTGGCAAACCGAACTCTGACCTGAGAACCGGTGAGCAGGAAAACTACATCAAGCGGCTCGTCGGCCTGCCCAACGAAGAGATCGCGCTTGTCGATGGTGATGTCTTCCGCAGGCCAGCCCCCATGAAACCCGGCATGCACGAATACTCTGACTGGAACGCTGGTGAGTGGGAGATCGCCCGAAAGTCTGAACGCACCCAACGCGAACTCTGGCAGCCTGTCTACAACTCTGTCTCCGCGCCACTCAACCCAGAACGCGACCTCCGCCGATGGTTCACCAACCCCTGGCAAGGCCTCACGCGCGACGGCTCAGCCGACACCAACTGGCAGATCGACGACCGACGCTCGTATACCTATTCCAGCGCCACGCCGACCACGCTCGCCTGGGACACCGATACCCGCCCCATCACGGATAGCTATTCCTACAACGAGGTTGCGAGGGGGAACCCGTACACAAAGACGACCTTTGCCGTCGCCGATGTACGCCTCGCGATGGGTGTCGAGCCCGAGCAGGAGGGCTTCACGCTTGCAGCCTCACTCAAGGCCCGGGGGCATGAGTTCCGCGCTGAGATCGCGGGCGATCAAATCATCATCAAGATGCGCCCCATCACCAACGATCAGCCCGGCGAATGGCGAACCCTCGAAGAGGCCTCGACCAAACACACCCTCACACCCGGCACTGTCACCAATGTCGAGGTCTGGTTTGTCGATCAGTCTGTCCAGGTCTGGATCGATGGCTCGCGCGTCGCCAACGCCGAGTATGCATGGTCGCCCTCTCTTCGCACAGAGCACACCTTCGGCGTGCCCTCAGACGACCTGCTCCGCCCGACCACACGCGGCAACCCGCTCGCCAACAACGACCTCTACCTCCAGCCTCAGATCCGCTGGGAACTCGCCGGCTCGCCCGTCACGCTCTACCGGGTCCGGCTCGACCGCGATATTTTCTACCGACCCGGCATCTACAACCGGGGGTTCACCCGCGCAGGCCAACCCTCACTGGGCACGCACCCCTCACAACCAAACATCCTCGGCCCCGATCAGTTTTTCGTCTGCGGCGACAACAGCCCCAACAGCCTCGACGGCCGCCTCTGGGACAGCCCCGACCCGTGGGTCGCCCAACAAATCGACCCCGCGATGGGCATCGTCAACCGCGACCTGCTCATCGGCAAGGCCTTCTTTGTCTACTTCCCCAGCCTCCACAAAGACAAGAAAATCCCTATCCCTGATGTGGGCAGGATGCGGTTTATCTGGTAGCACAGACCGCGCCCGCAAGCCACCCTTCCCCTCATGTGGATGCGTGCGAACCACGGTCCTCGGTCAGCACGCCGTCCTCAAGCGAGAGCGTCCGGTCAAAGACATCCAACGCTCGCTGATCATGCGTCACCACCAACACGCCCGCCTGATTCTCGTGACCCACCTCGCGGAACAACTCCATAACTTGGCGCCCAAGTGTGCTGTCAAGGGCGGCCGTCGGCTCGTCGGCCAACAGCAGGCTTGGGCGATTTGCCAGCGCCCGGGCGATTGCGACGCGCTGTTGCTGGCCACCGGAGAGTGCTGAAGGTCGATTGTGTGCCCGGTCGGCAATTCCCAGCGATTCGAGCAGTTCCATCGCTCGCCGCTTGGCTTTGCGCCCTTCCTGTCCCGAGATCGCCAATGCCACGAGCACATTCTCCAGTGCCGACAAAAACGGGATCAGGTTGGACTTCTGAAAGATAAACCCGAGCCGTTCTCTTCGGTACCGCCGCACATCGACGAGCGCGTTCGGTCCTCGCATCACGACCTGCCCGTCGATCTTGATCTCTCCTCGCGTCGGAGGGTTGATCAGGCCGACCGCCGACAACAGCGTCGATTTCCCCGACCCGCTCGGCCCGAGCAACGCCACAACCTCGCCCCGCTCGATCGTCATCGTGGCTTCGCGGAGCGCAACGACCTCGGTGTTCCCGCTGCCATAGACC
Organism: Planctomycetota bacterium; assembly: GCA_024275365.1. Taxonomy (GTDB): domain Bacteria; phylum Planctomycetota; class Phycisphaerae; order Phycisphaerales; family UBA1924; genus PNC22. The sequence goes on from JAJRZG010000229.1 coordinate 7,532, forward strand.
TTGGTCAGGCCGTTCGTCTCGATCGCGGGCGGGTGCGTCATGAGAGCACCTCGTTAGGCTCGACCCGCATCGCCTTCCAGATGCCCAGCGAGCTCCCTACAACACAGATCACCGAGACCGCAACCGCAAGCCAGAGCAGCATGTCGCCGGTGACAATCACCCGTCTCGGGAAGAATGGAAAGAGCCGTTCGCCCATGAAGTAGGCCAGGACATACGCAATCCCTCCGAGCAGAAACGCCTCCTGTAATACAAGCCCGAGGATCATGCGGTCCTTTGCGCCCATGAGTTTCAAGAGCGCGATGTCGTGGAGCTTGTCGAGCGTCATGGTGTACAGAATCAGCGACATAATAATCGCCGAGATCGCCACCAACAGCACGCGGAAGAGCCCGATCTGCCGACGGGCGCGATCGACCGGCCCCTGCAACAAGAGCTGGCGTTCTTGAGCACCTGTATACACCGTGACATCCGCCCAGCCCGCCATCGAGCGACGCACAGTCTCTGCATCAAAGCCGGGCTTGAGCCGCACCATCACCGCGCTCACCATCGGCGACCCCAGCGCCGGGATCTCGGCCGCCGGCAGGTCGGCGCGATCGAGCAGCCCGGGTTGGGTCAGCCCGACATCCATATCTTCTGCGCGCCCCCGGCGTGCCGCCCGCTCGAGCCGCGTCGCCTCGCCCACCGAATCAAACTGCACCGCCTGCGCATCGGCGACTGTCAGAAACGCGAGCCCGTCGCCGCCGCTCCCGATCATGTTGCGCGTCACGCCGACAACCCGGTAGACATCCTTGCCGAGCCTGATCTGTTCACCCACCGCAAGCCCCAGCGTCTGGTCGGCGACCATCTCATAATGCCCCTGCGCAAGTGCCCGCCCCGAGATCAAAGGCAGCCACTCGCCTCGGTCTGTCGGCCATGCCAACCCGACGATCGAGATTCGCAGCGGCTTTCCGTGGCGTTTGCGCTGGATCGTGTGTGTCACAAACCGCCGGGCATCCTCGACACCAGGCACCGCCAGCGCACGGTATTCCATGCTCGAAGGCAGCCTCGAAAGTTCGGCAAACGGCCCGCGTGTATCCCGCTGCACGATCCAGAGGTCCGCGTCCATCTCCTCAACCAGCAGCGTCGCGTCCGCCTCGATGCCCTCGTATATCCCGCCCATCCCCATCACAATCATGAGTAACAACCCAAGCCCCACCGCCGTCAGCAGGAACCTGCCGGCGTTGTGCCCAACATCGCGGACCGCCAGATTCATTGGACCACGATCCTTCTCCCGCTGCGCAGCCCAGACCGCTCACTCGGCTTCGCCAGACGCACTAGAGTGTCTCCAGACTCAACCCCTTCGAGCACCTCGACCCGCTCTCGCCCGCGCGTTCCAAACTGACATTGCACCCACTCGGCCCGCCCGCTGCGCTCGACAAACACCCCCTGCTCCCCGTCAAGAAAGCCCATAAAGGCCATTGGCACCGCGAGGATGTTCTCGCGCCGATCCGTTCGGATATACGCCTCCGCCCGCTGCCCGATCGCCCAGTGTTCGGGCAACTGCTCGATCGTGACATCCACAAGAAACTCTCGCGTCTCCGGGTCGGTCTCGCGCCCCAGCCGCACCACATGCCCCGGGAGTGGCCCATCGGGCAGTGACCGCAGCACCACCCGCGCCGGCTGCCCGGGCGCGAGCGAGGCCATCGCCGTTTCGTCCACCCACGCCGACACCCATATCTCCTCGAGCGAAATCAGCCGATAGATCGACGATCCCGGCACCACGATGTCCCCCGGATCACGATCACGGCGAATGATCAGCCCATCAAACGG
>JAJRZG010000230.1 GCA_024275365.1 Planctomycetota bacterium
CGTGATCCCGTCAGCCCCGCCGAGTTCCGCCTCATGGGCCGCCCGCACCGGGTCCGGCTCAGGCCGATCCGCCCGCGAATGCATAACCCCCTGGTACCGGGCCTGCCGAACCGTCGCAACATGGTCGATATTGACGCCGAGCTGGATCATGGGCGAAGTGTAAGCAGCCTCAATCGCCCACCGGCATCACCGGACACCCCGGCTCCTCACCGCTCAGCACCCGCCACACATCCCGCACCACCCAGCTCATCTCCCGCTTGGCAGCCCTGGTTGCCCCCGCAATATGCGGCGACAAATGCACATTGGCAATCTCAAGCAATGGGCTCGTCTCGACGATCGGCTCGGGATCGTGGACATCGAGAATCGCCATCGCGCCAGGGTGATCGACAAAAAACTCCGCACACGCCACGGGATCAACCACAAACCCCCGGCTGGTATTGAGAAACACGATATCCTCACGCATGCGCACAAACGCCTCTGCATCCACAATGTGGTAGTTTGCCTTTCGACCATCGACATGCACCGTCACGATGTCTGCCCGCGCAAAGAGTTCCTCCCGCCCCACCGGCTCTGCCCCAAACCGCAACCTCAGCTCGATCTCCCGCAGGTCGTGATAGATCACCTTGGCATCCAGCCCCCCAAACGCTCGCGCCACCTGCGACCCGATCCGCCCGAGCCCCAGCACTCCCACCGTGCAGTCGGCAAGCTGCCTCGGCGCTTCAAGGTCTTTGCGAACCGTGCCCCACGCCTCCCGGTCGAGCGCCTCATGCAAAAACAACCGAGGCCGGAGCGCGTCGAGCACGCTCGCGACCACAAACTCGACCACCGCCCGCGTGTTCGCCCCCGGCGTGTTGACCACCACCACCCCCCGCCCCCAGCAGGCTTCGAGATCAATGTTGTCCACCCCGACCCCCGCCCTCGCCACAACCCGCAGCCGGGGGGCCGCCGCGAGCATCGCCGTATCCACGACCGTATAAGTGCGCACAACCAGCCCGTCCGCCCGCGCAAGCAACGCCCCAAACCCCGAGTCGTCATATCGGCACGCCACCAGCTCGCACCGCTCACCAAGCCAGGCCGCCGGCTCGGCATCAAGTTCTTCCGCCTGGATCACAAGAGGCTTTGTCATCACAGCATTATTCACCGCTGCAACGCCAAAGACACCGCCAGGCACCACACAGAAACCACTTCTCCGGGCCCCTCCCCCTCACACGACACACAACAGCCCCACACCGTCAGGCGTGGGGCCATTGCCCACTCCTCCATCCTCACCTCACGGACAGCCGGTAGTCCACGCATTCAAGAACGCGAGCACATCGAGCGTATTGACAACACCATCTTGATTAAAGTCTCCCGGGCAGCGATCACCGAGAAAGACCACCCACCCCTCCTCGTTCCCGTCGGGGTTTATTCCCCATCCACTGATCGTTCGGCCATCGTCGCTGATGCCCCTGCTCCCCTGGAGTGTCCACCCGGCAACATCCGCCCCGAGCCCGTAGTCATCAGTGAGCACATCTGCAAGCCGATGCCACCCGGCTTCCTCGGTCCAGATCGCTGCCTCAGAGGTAGACCCTGTCGGCCAGACATACCCGACAATCGTCTTCCCATCGGCTGAAACCTTGATGGGAAAGGTGGACAAGCCGGGGAAGCCGCCGATGCTCTCGATCGGCCCACCATTGATCCACAACGCCCCTTCATAGATGTTGCCATCGACCATCCCGTACCCGACAAGGATGCGCCCGTCGGGTGTGATATCCACGATCCCGCTCCCAAAGCCGCCGCCGGGCAGGTCGCCGAGCCCGACCATCCCGCCCTCGGCTGTCCAGGAGAACGCCTCGTACCCGGTGGCATTCGACGAGACACCCGCGACGATCGAGCCGTCGGCAGAGACCGACGATGCCAGACTGTAATCATCAAGCGGGTCGGGAAGCGTCCCAAGATCGACCATACCCGTCTGACGGGTCCATCGCCAGGCGCGGCTGAGGTTGTTCTCGATTGTGCCCGACCCGACAATCGTGCGTGCATCAGCCGATATCTCAAAGGGCCAGGCCCCGGCGTTGCCTCCGGGCAGGTCGCCGAGAACCTCGAAGCCGGAAAACGAGGACCAGATAGACGCTTCTGTCGCCACCGGATCCATTGAGGTGGTCACCACCCCGGTCGCAGCCGTCGCATGTCCGGTCAGAGCCGTGACGATCGCAGACGGGTATCCCTGATCGGTCGGTGGCGAACCGATGTCCTCAAGCCCAAGGTCCAGGCTCCAGAGGATGGCAGCATGTCCCTGTTCGCCCCGCGAAAACCCCCCGGCAAACTGACCGTCAGGCGACAGACACCGCAGGTGGCTGACGGTTGGTCCACCAGGCAGATCCCCGATACCCGAAAACCAAGGCACCTCCTGCGCCACAGCAACCGAAGCCCCAGCAACCGAAGCCCCAGCAGCACAGACGATCCCACAGAGCACGAAGTTTTTCATCATGGCCTCCTGTTTCGATCACACCCCCCACTCCCCCTCCAGAGCGCACCCAACCCGGGCGTGTGACACGAACACGAAAATACTCGTGCGTTTTTACGAGCCCCGAGCGCAAGCTCGGGATCAAGAATGGTCGATTTTGAGAGGAGAAAACAACCCTGTGCTCGCGCACAGGGCTCGTAAAGGCATAGACGAATCTTTCGCGATCCGTATGACTCCATCGGTGGTACGGTTCTCCGAACCGTGTCTCTCCACACCACACCACCCGGCTCGGAGAGCCGGGCCACCATCAGGGCTCGTCCGGCCCGCTCGACTCGTTCTGATCGAGCTGATCGAGCTGCAGATCGACATACTTGACATAGTTATGGTCTTCGCCAAAGACCTCCACGATCCGCTCGCGCGCCTCGACCAGTGCCTCGCGCCCGTGGACGACATCGCCCGTCTCTGCCAGCAGCCCCCCGACCTGTGCCCGACTCAAGAGCGTGATGTAGTGCTCACTCCCGAGCCCCAGCTCGCCTTCCTCCAGAGCGGTCCGGGCATAGCCGAGCGCTTCAGCCGGTCTTCCCGCCTTGCGCAGGGCGTTGGCGAGGTTAAACGCCACGATCACCCGGTCCATATGCCCCGGTTCCTGACGAGCAGCAAACCCCGCAAGCGCCGCCTTGAACAACTCGATCGCCTCGGCCTGCTGCGACGCATCGCCACGACGGAGCACGCTGGCAAGATCGCTCAGCGTCACGAGCGTGTCGGGGTGTTCCTGCCCGAGCGTCCGCTCCTGCGCCCCCAGCACTTGACGCAGCTCTCTTTCTGCCAGATCGACCCTGCCGGTCAGGAGGGCGACCGTTGCCAGGTCTTTCCGGGCGATCAGGGCATCGGGCTCATCGTTGCCACGGGCGTGTTGCAGGTGCGCGACGACATCGGTCAGCACCGCCTCGGCCTCCTCGAACCGTTCGAGCTTGACGAAGAGACGCCCCAGGTCCGTCTGGGCGCGGAGTGTCAGCTCGTGATCGGGGCCGAGGCTCTCCAGCCGCTCATCAATCACCCGCTCGAGCAACCGCTCCCCCGCCGTAAGATCGCCCTGATCCTGCCGGAGCGTCGCAAGACTGTGCAGGAGATCAAGCGTCTCGGGCATTCCCGCGCCAAAGTGTTCCTCCGCAAGCTCCAACGCGAGCGTGAGTTGTCGTTCTGCCTCTGCAAGCCGCCCGAGCCCCAGATAGGTCGAGCCGATCATCCCGCGCACACCCGCCTCGACACGGGGCTGCCCAACAAGATCGAGCCCGATCCGCTCCTCAGCAAACGCAAGAGCCTCAGCAACCGTCACCTCTTTGCCATGCTCCCTCGGGTTGGCTGCCCCGATCACCGCCTTCATATACGCATTGACCGCCGAACTGACCCCGAGCGCATCAGCCGCAGCCATCTCGGCCGCCACCGCACGATCACGCTCAGCCTGCACCACCAGCACATACCGAACCCCGAGCACCGAGATCGCCACAACCCCCGCTGCAGCAATACCCGTCGGCAGCGCATGACGCCTGCACCACAACGCCGCCTGCCCCGCAGCCCCCGGCGCGCGGGCAGCTGTCGGATGGTGCCCAAGCCACGCCCGAAGATCATCCCCCATTGCCGCTGCCGAAACATACCGATCGTCGGGGTCTGCCATCGTCGCCCGTCGGCAGATCGCCCCCAGCGTTGTGTCAATCGCTACCGCCCGGGCGAGTGCGGGTGGACCCTCACGGACCTGCTCGATCACATCACTGGCAGGATCGACTGCGCGCCGCGTCGGCGAGAACGGATGCGCACCCGTCAACAACGCAAGCAGTGTCACACCAAGAGAATACACATCCGACAACGGCGTCGGCTTCTCACCCCGCGCCTGTTCGGGTGCCATATACGCGGGAGTCCCGGTGA
>JAJRZG010000231.1 GCA_024275365.1 Planctomycetota bacterium
CAACGCGGGCAAGAGCACACTGCTCAGTGTGGTCACGCGGGCAACACCAAAGATCGCGGACTATCCCTTTACGACGCTCACGCCTCAACTCGGGATCGCCGAGGTCGATGCGGCAAGGCGGATCGTGCTTGCTGATATTCCCGGCTTGATCGAGGGTGCTGCCGAGGGCGCAGGGCTCGGGCACGACTTCCTCCGGCATGTGGAACGAACGCGGGTCTTGCTCCACATTGTGGATGCCCTGCCGATGGACGGCACCGACCCGCTCGAGCACTACAAGGCGGTGCGTGAAGAACTGAGGCGACACTCCCCGAAGCTTGCCGAGAAGATTGAACTCGTGGCACTCAACAAGATGGACCTCTTTGCAAGCGACCAGGAACGCGCGGATGTGCTCAAACACTTCCGGCGTGCGCTGAGAACACACGGCGCAACGATCGAGGTCGTCCCTCTCAGCAGCGTCTCGCGTCTGGGGCTCGATTCGCTGCTCGAAAAACTCTGGTCGATGCTGAGTGACTCGGGCGTAAAGGCCGAGGGATGGTCAGCAACCGAGCAGGGGTAAAGACCCATACGGGGCGTTTCTACGAGAGCCCCGATCGCAAGCTCGGGATCACGAATGGCCGATATTCACAGGTAATACGGATCCTGTATCATTCCCGTGCGGGAGCCAGTTTGTGTCGGCGATGTTCCGCGGGCGGGGGCCAAGAGGCTCGCTGCGGGAGGGGAAACCAACGCACAGGAACTGTGGGGGCTTCGTCTCCTCTCGGCGTTCGCCCCGAGGGGGCGCAGGGCTGTAGCTGCGGGTGGAGCGCAGCCCAACGGGCGAAGCGGAACCCGTGGGAGGTGGTATTGCCATGAATCCGCCCCGGGAGGGGCGGCGGGGTTCCCAGGATGCCTGAACCCCATCCGGGGCTCAAAGCACAGAACCGCTGCTCTCCACGGGTTCCGCGTGCTGCGCCCGCTCCACCCGTGGCTATAGCCCGCTGCCCCATCCGGGGCAAAGCACGCCACACCCAGCGATGCGGAAAAACGATTCCCGCCTGAATCTCGTGCGGTGCAGCGAGAGAAAAGAAGAATCGCTCCGGAGGAGCGAAGTACCCAAGAGTAGGGGTCTTTATGAGAACCGCCTCACTCCCCAACCCGCCGCAGCATCACCAAAAACTCTACATTTCCCTTCGCGGCCCCCTTGCCGGTCTTGCCCCCACGGATCGGGCTCATCGTCAATCCAACCACCCGCACCCCGAGCCCGGGCATCTGCTCGATCACCCGTTCCACAACCCGCGCAGCCTCCCCCTCCTCCATCGGAGGAGACTTCCTCTTGCCTTTCCCACTCCGAGCCCCCTGCACCAGCGGCTGCTCATAGTGCGGCTTGATGAGTGACACAATGCACCCAGCCGCCCCAAGCCACCGCAGCGCAGCCGGGATCGCCTTGTCCTGCCTGGTCCAGCCCAGGTCAATCACGACCAGATCGACACCCTCGCCAACCTCTTCTGGCGGGTCGGTGTGCATCGCGTTGGCCCGTTCAAGCAGAGTGACGCGACTTTCTGTACGAAGGCGCCACGCAAACTGCCCATATGCCGTATCGACACAGAACACCCGCAACGCCCCCGCCTGCAGCAGGCAATCTGTAAACCCCCCAGTCGAGCAGCCAAGATCGGCACACACCATGCCAGCAGGATCAAGACCAAACGCATCGAGCGCATGACGCAGCTTGAGCCCGCCACGGCTGACATAGGGGCAGTCGGGTTCGGCGGGCATGGCTAAGAATGCACAGGGCTCGACGAGCCTGAAGGCACGACGAATATACCCCGGTCGCGTTCGAGAGCATCAACGCCGGGCTGGGCGTGGGGGACCCCGACAACAGTGATGCCCAACGCATCGGCCCTGGCGAGCATCTCGTCGCGGTCGATCATGATGACATCGCCCGCAGCAACCGCGAGGCATCCGCCACCATGCGCCGCGAGGTTCTCGATCGTGGTGATGCCGACAGTGGGGACATCCGATCGCCGATCGTGCCCGGCCCGGGCACCCTTGCAGAGCGACCAACCCTTCGCACGGCATATACCGCTGACGCGCTCGATCATCCGGTCGGTGCCCTCGACCGCTTCGACAGCAATCACATCCCGCTCGCGCACCGCGATCGATTGCCCGATATCCAGCCGCAGCAACTCAGAGAGCAACGGCCAGACAAACTCAATATCCGAGCGCTGCAGGCTCGAAGGCTTGGTGCGGGTCATCACGCCCGCGGTTGCAATATGGTCCGGGATCGGGGCAGTTGAGTCGATCAGAGACACGCCACTACGCTCCAGTTCTTCGGCAATAGCCGCCAGGACAGCACTCGAACGGCGGTCATACCGCAGGTGCTTAAACCAGGAGACCGCTGTACGCAGGTCGGGAACATTTCGCACCATCCGCAGTGGATCGTGCATCATCTTTGCTTTGTCCACCCGCCCGACCATGACAGCGTGCTGGACCCCCATCTTGCGGAGAATCCGCCCCCAACTCCCGACGCGAAGCAGGCCAACATCGCGGAAGCTCGAGCACAGCCCGGGCAGTTCATCTTCATATTGGCCAAAGAGCCCAAGGCCATGCACCGGATGCCCGGTTGACCGCAGACCCTCCGCGACAAGAATCGGGAGCCTGCCACCACCTGCGATGAGACCGATCGCGGTCGGCGGTGGGGGGGGGTCAGCGAGAATGGAGAGTGATGGGGTCATAGGGACGAACGGTGAACCCGGCGGTGCGGTCCAGAAGTATCCAAAAGTCTAGGGGTGTTCCCCAAGCAGTGCCGATTTCGGCGTATTCATGGATGGGCCGGGCAATACCAAGTGATTTCCTGTGGCATCGTAGTCTTCGAGAACCTCCACAGCCACAGAGCTGTGGAACAAGGCAGTATCGAACCGATATCCATCGGTCGGATGGAACCAAAGTCGTTGAATCTCTCGCAGCTCGTTTCCCCCGGCTCTGCTGGTGGCCGCCCCTGGCTTGGGGTGCGGTTTGTCTGCGCAAATAAGTATGTCAGGGTCTACCGCGATGCCGACGGGTCCAGGTATTCTGCCCGGTGCCCCGAATGCGGGCGGTGCGCGGTGTTCCGAGTCGGCTCCGGGGGCACGAACACCCGGCAGTTTGAGGTAAGCTGTCGGTAGCACGGGTACACTCGCTCCCTATGAGCAGTCTGCAACGAACAGGGTATGAGTCGGCCCGACCGACGCATGTGTGTGCCTCGACCGGGCAGCCCCTCGCCCCTGGTGAGCGGTATGTCGCCACACTGACTGACTCCGCCGAGACCGACTAGCTGATCCGACTCGACTTCACCATCGAGGCATGGAACGCCGGGGCAAGGCCCGACCGACCGATGATTGCGGTCTGGAGACCTCTCGAAGCCGACCGTGACGCAGAGCGATCGCTGCTGATGGGCACCGATGACCTGCTCGGGCTCTTTGAGGGGATGGAAGCGGCCGAAGAAGGCAGGGCGGCGGTCTTTCGCTACCTGCTTGCGTTGATGCTGCTTCGCAAGCGGCTCTTCCGCGTGGTCGATCAACGGCTCGGAGACCACGGCCGCCCGGTCCTGCAACTTGTGCGTCGTGGAGGCCCGAAAAACATCGAACCCCAAGTCCACGAGGTCATCGACCCGGGCATGGACGAGGACGCGGTCGCTGCGGGGATAGAAGAGCTTGGTGCGGTGCTGGCCGATGGCGGTGAGGCGTGATCGTGCGCACGCTGGGTGTTCTGCTCACAGCTATGGCTCTGGTCTGCGTTGTGATTGCGCTGCCCGGGTGTGCTGCGGCGGGAGGGGAACCACGCTTTGACAAGCCGGAGGTCATGCCCACCTATGATCATGTGGCATCACGGTTCAACACCCGGATCGAACGGCTCAACCGTCTCTGGTCGCGGGTTAACATCACCGTGCGCAGCCCCAAGGAGAGCGGCGGGACAAATGTCGATCGGGCAGAGGGCTACCTCCAAGTCGAACAGCCCGACCGGACTTCGCTCTCGATCATGAAGCTCGGCGAGACTTACTTCTATATGGGGTCAGATGCCAAAGGCTATTGGTGGCTCGACATGAGCAGCAACGAGACCAAGACCGCGCTCTATGGCACGCACGCAGACGCGACGCCCGAGCTGGTCGCCGAGTTAGGGTTGCCGGTCCACCCGCGCGAGCTCCTCGACCTCCTCGGCATCACGCCCTTGCCGGTGCGGGGTGAGGCAGAGCGGGCTTCTCCCGGGGCTGTCAAGTGGGACAGGACGCGCGGCTTGCTCCGGGTCGAGGTGCCCGCGTCGTGGGGAACTCGGCTGATCTGGTTTGATCCGGTGACGATGGCACCGTTCCGTGTCGAGTTGCGAGATGAAGACGGTCGCGAGCGCGCCATATGCGACATGGGCCGATACATCTCAGCCCCGGTGCAGGGCGATGGCAGGGTGCCCCCGAAGCTTGCCTCGCAATATAAGATAGCTATGCCTACGACCGGCGTGCATGTGACGCTCGAGCTCTACGGGGCGCAGAACAAACCTATCAACCCTCGTGCGTTCGACTTTGCCGACCTGGTCGAGTCGTATGGCATCGACGAGGTCTACTTCCTGCGGCCGATCCGTGACGCGGGAGGGGAGTGATCGTGCGTGCGAACTGGTGGGGCGTGGGCATCTTTTTCATCGTGCTTGCGAGCTTCGTGTCGCCGGCGCAGTCGCAGCCAGCCGGGTACACCGCGGCTCCCGAACCGCACGGCTGGATGGGTGTCCGCTCGCTGGATGGTGACGATGATGGTGGCACACTCTTGCATCTGCCGCCACGGTGTGAGGGGGTAGGGGGGGCAGGCCCGACGGTCGAGGCGGGGACAGCACGCGCGGTGCGAGAGTTTGCCTCGGTCCCCGCAGCGGTCACGGGCTGGGATCGACGGGTCTATCTGGTGTTTGCAGCATGGGCCGATCGGCTCGAGGTGTTCTCGATCCGTGTCTCGCCTGCGCGTGCTTCGGGCGCATGGCTGACTGACCCCGCAACCGGCGCAAGCGCAGAGCCCGCACTCGTCCTGGACGGAGCAGCGTTTGTTGAAGCAGCCGCCTATGCGGAGGGGTTGCTCATACTCGGGCGCGCCGAGGCAGAGAGCAGTGATGGGCTTGGTGGTTGGCGGCTGTGGCGGCTTGACAGGCAGGGCTGGGAGTTCTTGGCGTTGCCGGAAGGGGTCGCCGGGTCAGAAGCAGTCCGGCTTGTTCGTGGATCGCGCGAGCCGACGGTTGTTGTGGCGACGGAGACCGGCTCAACACGGTGGACATACGCGGCACACATGGGAGAAGAACAGCAAGACCCCGCTGGCAAAGCGTGGAAGAGTGAGTCCCTGCGTGGTTCGCTTCCAGCTCAGACTTCAGGGGTGCTCTCGGTCTTTGTCTCGGGCGGTGATGTGTGTATTGCGATCATGACTGAGCATGATGAAGGAGACGGCGGGGGCACACTGGAGGTCCGTGCGCTCGGGCCGGGTCTGGTTGGTCGGGTGGCGGTGATGGACTGTGCAGAGAGCCCGATCGCTGTCGTGCCCTTG
>JAJRZG010000232.1 GCA_024275365.1 Planctomycetota bacterium
CCGTGTCACGGATGTGATCCCCCAAGATCCACAGCCGAAACTTGCGGCCAACCCAACTCCCCCACTTGCGGATGGGGGAATCCTGCCTGGCGCGCGAGCGGTCGCCCTGCACCATGTCGGCGTGCTCACGATCGAGCAGTTAGAGCATCGCGGGGAAATCGGCGGGGTCGTTCTGGAGGTCGGCATCGAGGAGGGCGATCAGGCGGCCACGGGTCGCACGAAACCCGGCGTGAAAGGCTGCCGACTGGCCGTTGCCTGAGCCGGGGGGGGTGTTTGACATTGCGATGCAGCGGAGCCAGGGTCGATCGGGCATCAGGGCTTGGACAGCCTTTCGGGTCCCATCAATCGAGCCGTCATCGATGAGGATAAACTCAAAGGAGATACCAAGGGGGATGATTGCAGCCCCGACCTGTTCGACCAGGGCTACCACATTCTCCTCCTCGTTGTGCGCAGGAGCGACGACCGAGAGTTCGATCTCGGGGCCGGATGGGAGGGCGGGGGTGTCCCCGGTGGTTGGATGGGTATCCATATGGGTGGAAGGATAGCGCCGCAGTGCCACTTTCCCGACTTGAGGCGACTATGGTTTATTGAGATTTAGACTCAATATAGAACCGACCTGTCCGAATCCTCCGATTGGAGCTGATCCGATGCATCTTCGACACGGCGATCATGACCACGGCCCCGCAACGGTGGCTATCAAATATCTGCTTGAAGACCCCGAGGGCCTGACCGGCAACGAGAAGTCGGAACTGACCATCATGGCTGCCAAAGGCGAGCACCTGCTGGAGGTGGCAGTCGAGCATGGCATCAATATCGAGCACGCGTGCGGGGCGGTGTGTGCGTGCTCGACCTGCCATATCTATATCGAAGAGGGCATGGACAGCCTGAGTGAGGCAACCGAGGATGAGGAGGACCGGGTCGAGGAAGCACCCGGCTTGCAGCGGAACAGCCGCCTGAGCTGCCAGTGCATTATCGAAGGGGATGGGCCGATTGTGGTTCGGGTGCCTTCGTGTAATCGGAATGCGGTGAAGGAAGTGCCACACTAGACTTGGGTGTATGACCAGTGGCACGGGCGTCCCGCCCGTGCGGGCACCCAGCGGGCGGGTGTCCCGCCCGTGCGAGTGTGTTGAGTGCTTTGTCGGGCACGGGCGGGCGAGACGACCACACCACTGAGGAAGAGCATGGCGGGCGTGATGCCCGCCCCACTGGGGAGGTGTGGCGATGGAACACCGGGAACCGAACATTGAGCCGGAGGTTGTGAGCTGGGAGATGGCAGCGGTGTATCGAGCGATGACACCGATGCAGCGGCTCGATGTGGCGTGGTCGCTCTGGCGGTTTGTGAGAACGGGCTTGCTCTGCACGACACGCCAGCGACACCCTGACTGGAGTGAGTCGAGAGTCGAGAGATAAGTTGCCCGGAGATTGCTCCATGCAGCCTCATGAGTTCCTCAGTCGTGTGGTCGAGTGCCTTGATGGGCTGGGGGCTCCCTATCTCGTGACCGGCTCGGTGGCAACGATCGCCTACGGCGAACCTCGAATGACCGTGGACACTGATATCGCGGTGCAACTATCTGAGCGGCAGGCTCGTGCGCTCTGTGATGCCTTTGCGAGTGAAGAGTATTATGTGAACCCCGAGGCAGCTGCGGCCGCGGCACGGGATCGGACGCAGTTCAACATCATCCATCCTTCTCAGGGATTGAAGATCGATTTGATGATTCCTTCCGGGGGTGCGTTTGACCAGTCTCGGTTTGGGCGTGCCAGACGGATACAGATCGCGCCGGAGGTATGGGTCATGATGGCATCACCGGAGGATGTCATTCTCAAGAAGCTCGAGTACTTTAAGGCTGGCGGATCGGACAAGCACCTCCGCGACATCGCGGGGGTATTGCGACACCTCGGCGAGGAGATTGACCAGGCGTACATAGAACGGTGGGCTACCCGACTCGGCGTTGAGACCGAGTGGGCATCCGCGCTGAACCGAGTGCGCGAGTCGTAGGAGGCCCACATGGCAAACACCTTTCACTGGCTCGATGTGCAGCGGATCGCAGAAGAACTGGCCGATGCGCACCCAGGGGTCAAGCCGTATGCGGTCACCTTTGTCGATCTGCGGCTGATGGTCGAGGCGCTCGGGGGGTTTGAGCCTCAACCCGAGCACCCGGTCAATGAACGCATCCTCGAAGAGATCCAACGGCTGTGGCATGAGGAAGCCGAGGATCTGCACGAATCCGATGACGGGGACTGAGCAAGAAGAATGCCACGCTTGCGTGTTGAACCTCTTTTGAGGGGGTGTTCAATGCGTGTGGTCACGGGCTTGGTCGAAGGCACTACCATCACCCCGTGGCAAAGCGAATCCTCCATGACAAATACTTCAAGCTCGCCAAGGCCGAGGGGTATCTTGCGCGGTCGGCCTACAAGCTCACCGAGCTCGACTCGCGGTTCAAGCTGATCCGCAAGCGCAGCCGCATTTTGGATATCGGGTGCGCGCCGGGGTCGTGGTTGCAGGTGGCAGCCGAGCGCGTGGGTGAGGAGGGGCGTGTCGTGGGGATCGACCTCAAGCGGGTGGACCACCGCATGCCGAGCGTCGTCTTTACGCTCGTTGGCGATATCGAGCGAACCGCACCCGAGATGCTGACAGAGCCAGCGGGGGGGCTCTTTGACCTTGTGCTGAGCGACATGGCCGCCAACACCAGCGGGCACGGCGACGACCTGGTCTCGGCGCGTCTCTGCCGAAGCGTGCTTGCGCTCTTGCCGGGGTTGCTTGCGCCGGGGCGCGGGCTTGCGATGAAGATCTTTGAGGGGCAGGAATACCCGGGCGTGCTGCGCGAGACCAAGGGGCTCTTCCGCGATGCGCGGGGGTTTAAGCCCAAGGCCAGCCGGGATGCCTCACGCGAGATGTTCATCGTCGGCAAGGGGTACAAGGGGCCGACAGTTCGCCGACCAGATGCAGCGGATGTTGCCCGCGATGAGATCGCAGGTGCGGATATTGCGCGCGAGGATTCTGGATGACCTTTCTCACGCCGATCTCTGCGATCGTCGCGGCGGGGGTGACTGTCCCAGCGATCCTGGTGCTCTACTTTCTCAAGCTGCGTCGGCGACCGGTGCGAGTCGGGAGCACGATGCTCTGGCGAAAGGCTGCCGAAGACCTCCAGGCCAATGTGCCCTTCAAGTGGCTGAGGCCTTCTGTGCTGCTCTTTGTGCAGCTGCTGATTCTTGCAGCCTTTTTGCTTGCCCTTGCGAGGCCTGCGATCAATACGACCGGTGAGATGCCGAGCCGTGTCTTTCTTGTGCTCGATCGATCAGCCTCGATGCGAGCAGCCGATATGCCCGAGGGCAAGACCCGCTTTGAGGACGCGGTTCGGCGTGCGCGCCTTGCGATAGAGCGCATCACCGCCGGGGGGGCGCACAGCGAGATCACCATCATTGCAGTTGCCACTGAGGCCGAGATCATTGCCGGCCCGACACGGTCATCTGGTGAATTACGCCGTGCTCTCGATGAACTCGCACCAACCGATCAACCCGGTGATCTCACGCCTGCGCTTCGGCTGGTGCAGGCGCTGGCAACACCCGATGACCCCGAGGCTGAGGATGCGCCCCGGCCATTGGTGCTTGTCTATTCCGATGGCTCAACCCCGGGCGAACTGCCCACACTCGCAGCCGATGTACGGTTTGAGCGGACCGCGCCGGAGACACCGGGTGAGAATATCGGCATCGTTGCTCTTGCTGCGAGGCGCGATATTGCAGCACCCTCAAGTGTGCGCATCTTTGCGAGGCTCCAGAGCAACCTTGCTGATCCGGTGACGCTTGGGGTCTCGATCCGTGTTGACAGCGAGGTTGTCGAACGGCGATCGGTCGAGGTACAGCCCGTCGATGACGCGGGGCCAGGGCAGACACCGCTCGCGTTGCAACTCACCATACCCGGCAGCGGGGTGCTGACGCTCACGATTGATCGCCGGGATGCGCTTGGAGCAGATGACAGCGCGTCGCTGATGATGGCAGCCCCAACCAGGCCGGCGGTGCTGCTCGTGCGCGAAGAAGAGACCGAGGGTGCGGGCGCAGGGTGGCTCTTGACTGATGTGCTGCGCGAGCTTGACCTCTCAGCCCTGACGCTCATGTCGGCGCAGCGCGTCCGTGCGATTGGAAGCCAGGCATATACGGGGGTTGACCTTGTGATCTTTGATGGCGTTTCGATACCGGGCGTGCCACCCGTGCCCTCGATTCAGTTCGGCGGAAAGCCTGATTTTCCGGGGATTTCAGCGATTGAGGGGCCGGGTCGCGTGCTGCCGATCCTCGCGTGGGATCGGTCGAACCCGCTCTTGCGGGATATC
>JAJRZG010000233.1 GCA_024275365.1 Planctomycetota bacterium
AACAACGACGAAAGTCTCTCGAACCAGATGCGTATGAAGCGGTTCGCCTTTTTTGAGCGGCTTATTGCCGACCTCGACCGACCGCTGCACATTCTCGATGTCGGCGGCACCGTCGCCTTCTGGGAGCACCGAGGCTGGGCCGACAAGCCAGACTGCCAGATCACACTGCTCAACCTCGAAGCCGAGGACTCACCCCACACCAACATCGTCTCGACAGCCGGCTCGGCCTTCGATATGCCAGAACATGCGGACGACTCCTTCGATGTCGCTTTCAGCAACTCGGTCATCGAGCACATCTTCACGCTCGAAAACCAGCAAAAGATGGCAGCCGAGGTTCGCCGTGTCGCCAAGGGGTATTGGGTCCAGACGCCCAACTACTGGTTCCCCATCGAGCCCCACTTCCATGTTCCCGGGTGGCAGTGGATGCCCGTGGGGGTGCGGGTTGCCCTGCTCCGCCGATTCAAGTGCGGCTGGCGAGGTCCCTGCCCCGACAAAGCCGAAGCGATCGAGCTGGTCCGTGAGGTCCGCCTCATGACACGCCGAGAAGTGCAGGAGGCTTTCCCTGATGCATACATTTATGCCGAGCGATTCAAAGGCCTGACCAAATCCTGGGTCGCTATCGGCGGCACCCTCCGCAAAGCACTGGAGCAACAGTCCAATGCCTAGACGGCACACACCAATCCAGTGGTGTGGGTGTCTCGACCACCTCGACAGTCAATGGAACGGGCCTCTCGCCCGCCAGTCCCTCCGCCCCCATCTCTATCGCGAAGCAAGCCATGAATGACCACCCCAAGCGCATCCTCGCTGTGGCCTCCGGCGGCGGACACTTCGTCCAGCTCCGCCGCATGCGCCCCGCCTGGGAGCACTGCGAGGTCCACTATCTTTCGACGATTGCCGACTATGCCAACGACCTTGAACCCGGGGCCAAACTCCACCTGGTCAACGATGCCAACCGCTGGGACAAGATCGGCATCGCCCGCATGGCCCTCCGCATCGCGTGGACGCTCATCAAGGTTCGACCACAGGTCATCATCTCGACCGGAGCAGCCGCCGGGTACTTCGCGTTGCGCTTCGGCAAACTCCTCGGCGCGCGCACGATCTGGGTCGATTCGATTGCCAATGCTGAGGAACTCTCGATGACCGGCCGGATGGTCCGCAAGTACGCCGACCTCTACCTCACCCAATGGCCCGACCTTGCTGAGCCCGACGGGCCGCACTACGAAGGGAGCGTGCTGGGATGATCTTCGTCATTCCTGGGTACTTCGCCCCTCCGAGGCGATTCTTCGGTGGCACAGTTCTCCGAACCGTGTCTCTCCACAGCACAATCTCTCCCTACACCACAACACCCGGCTCGGAGAGCCGGGCCACCACGCTGGGGCGATCTCCGTCTCCCCTCTCCCTCCCTTCCTCACTCTCTGGACTCACCCCATGATCTTCGTCACCGTCGGCACCCAACTCGCCTTTGAGCGCATGGTCCGCGTCATCGACGAATGGGCCGGCTCGACCACTCCCGCGCCCAAGGTCTTCGCCCAGATCGGCCCCAGCGAGTTTGTGCCCAAGCACATCGAGCACAAGGCCTTCATCGAGCCGAGCGAGTTTGTCGAGCGTGCGCGCGCAGCCGAGGCGATCGTCGCCCACGCCGGGATGGGATCGATCCTCACCGCGCTGTCCTATGGCAAGCCGATCGTCATCATGCCCCGCCGCGCCGACCTCGGCGAACAGCGCAACGACCACCAGCTCTCGACGGCCGCCCGGTTCAAGGGACAGCCGGGAGTCTTTGTCGCCAGCGATGAAACCGAGCTGCCCGCGATTCTCGATTCGCTCCGTGATCTCCAGGCTGCAGAGCCGATCCCGCCTTTTGCCTCGCCCTCGCTCATCAAGGCAATCCACGACTTCATCGACGAGGTGTGATATATTCACTGGAAGAAAGACCGTTTTGCCACAGATGAACACAGATAAAGGCAGATAAAGGCAGAAAGACAACGGTGGCACGGCTCTCCGAGCCGTGCGTGTCAAATACTGTTCAAGACACACGGCTCGGAGAGTCGTGCCATCATTCAACTCCTTGTCTTTATCTGTGCTTATCTGTGTTCATCTGTGTTCATCTGTGGCCCAAAATGCTCTTTGTCTTTCCTCCGTGTCACTCCGTGTCCTCCGTGGTAAAAAAAGGATCCTTCGTCTTTGTCCGACACCCTCCTCAACCGCATCACCTCCGGCAACGCCCTCGTCGGCATCATCGGCCTGGGCTATGTCGGGCTCCCCCTCGCCCACGCGATGCACGCCGCCGGCTACCGCATGCTCGGCTTCGATATCGACCCAACCAAAATCGACACCCTCGCCCGGGGCGAGAACTACCTCAAACACCTCGGCGAGGCGATGACCCGCGAGCTGGCAGCCAGCGACCGGTTCGAGGCCACGACCGACTTTGCGCGCCTCGCCGAACCCGACGCGATTCTGGTCTGCCTGCCCACGCCCCTCGACGAAGCGCACAGCCCCGACCTGCGCTTCATCGTGCGCGCAGGCGAAGAGATCGGCTGCACGCTTCGACCCGGCCAACTCATCGTCCTCGAATCAACCACCTATCCCGGCACCACGCGGGGGGAGTTTGCTCAGGCGATCGAGAGAGGGATGCAAGACAGAGCCCGAGCGGGCAAGACGCCCGCTCCACTGGGGTCTCCCCCACTGCTGCTCGGGCGGGACTACTTCCTCGCCTATTCCCCCGAGCGCGAAGACCCCGGCCGCACGAGCCACTCCACACGCACCACCCCCAAGCTCGTCGGCGGGCTCGATACCCAGTCCACCGAACTCGCCGCAGTTCTGTACCGCCGGGCGGTCGAAGAAGTCGTCGAGGTCGCCAGCGCCGAGGTTGCCGAGGCGGCCAAGCTGCTCGAAAATATCTTCCGGGCGGTCAATATCGCGCTGGTCAACGAGATGAAGCAGACACTCGACGCGATGGGGATCGATATCTGGGAAGTCATCGAGGCTGCCCGCACCAAGCCCTTCGGATTCATGCCTTTCTACCCGGGCCCGGGGCTGGGCGGACACTGCATCCCGATCGATCCTTTCTATATGGCGTGGAAGGCTGCCCAAGTCGAAGCGCCGGCCGAGTTCATCGAGTTGGCCGGGCGGATCAACCGCGCCATGCCCGGGCGCGTCGTCGAGCGCACGCGCGAGGCCCTCGCTGCACGAAGCAGGCCGCTCGCCGGTGCCCGCGTCCTGGTGCTGGGGCTGGCGTACAAGCCTGATATCGACGATGTCCGCGAGAGCCCGGCCCTGGAGATCATCACGCTGCTCCAGCAGGCCGGGGCCACGGTTGACTACTCGGACCCCCATGTCCCCCACACCCACCCCATGCGCAACTATGACCTGGGCCTGACGAGCCTCGACCTGACCGCCGAGACACTCGCAGCCTTTGACGCAGCCATTCTCGTCACCGACCACAAAGCCTTCGACTATGAACTTCTCGCCAAGCACGCGCCCCTGATGGTCGATACTCGCAATGCCTTCCGGGCCTTTGCAAAGGCCATGGGCGATCGGCTCGTCAAGGCATAAGGCGGTGTGCTGCGGAAGAAAGACGACTCACCAGAGAGGAACACAGAGTATCACAGAGGAAAGCAAGAAGAGGAAAGCACAAGAGGGGCGCAGCCCTGAGCCACATACTGTTTTACTCTGTGTTCCTCTGTGTCCTCTGTGGTAAAAATGCCGATCGGAAATGCTCATGGCCACCCCTCAAAAACACTTCGACGGCATCATCTGCTTCGGTGGCGAGGACTGGTGGTATCACAATCGTGGGCACTATGACATGCAGATGATGCGCGAGCTCTCGCGGGTCGTCCCCGTCCTCTATGTCAACTCGATCGGTATGCGCGTTCCCCGCGTGGGCGAAGGGTCCATGTTCGCCAAACGCATCGCTCGCAAACTCAAGAGCCTCAAGCGCGGGCTGGTCAAGGTCCGGGACAACTTCTTCGTTGCCAGCCCGCTGGTTGCGCCGGCCGGGATGGGTGCGGGGCTCAATCGGCTGGCACTGGCGATACAGGTCCGGGCATGTGCCCGCCGGGCAGGCATCCGCAGGCCGCTCGTCTGGATCGCCTGCCCTCCCGGGGCCGAGGTGGTCGACAAACTCAACCCCGTCGGCCTCGTCTATCAACGCACCGACCGGTTCGAGGATTTTTCGGGTGTCAACCGAGATCGAATCAAGGGCTTCGATACCTATTTAAAGGACCGGGCCGACCTGACGCTCTACTGCTCCTCCTGGCTGATGGAGCAGGAGCAGGCCGAGTGCCGAAGTGCCGAGTTCATCGACCACGGCTGCGACTACGAGGCCTTTGCCGCAGCCGGGCAGGACCCCGCCAGTGAGCCGGAGGATGTCAAACCCATCGGCCGCCCCCGCATCGGCTTCATCGGAGGCATCGACAAACACACCTTCGACCCCGACCTCTTCGTCGAGGTCGCCCGGTCGCTGCCCGAGGCCCAGTTTGTGATGGTCGGCGGGTGCTCACTGCCTGAAAACTGGGTAGATTTGCCCAATACCCATCTTCTCGGGCGTCGCCAATATGAGGAAGTCCCGGGGTACATGGCCGCCTGCGATGTGCTGATTATGCCTTGGAACCGCACCGATTGGATTCAGGCGTGCAATCCGGTGAAGCTCAAGGAGTATCTGGCGATCGGTAGGCCGGTGGTGAGCACGCCCTTCCCCGAGTTGGCCCGGTACGAGGGGCTGGTCGAGGTTGCTGACACCGCAGCCGGGTTTTCGGACGCAATTTCACGGGTTTTGGCCTCGCCTCCCGATCCGGCCCCCGGACGGACGAGAGTCGAGCAAGAAACCTGGACTGCAAAGGGCAAGGCTGCACTCGCGGCTTTATCAGGCCGAGGTATCGAACCGATGAACCCCTCGGCGGCGTAAGTGCTTCCCGCCATCACTATCGGACTGAGGCCTCTAGAATCCAGGGTCTTTCTCTGGCTGGGGTTTGTGGTTATGCCTGAAGTATTTCTCGAGGATCTGGGAGGGTCCGTCATTCTGAAGATCGATGCTGACAACACCGGCTCTCGCCAGTCTGATGGCGACTCTGGCGACCGTGGCTCACCCGCTGCTTCGGTGGTGTTTGTGCTCATGGCGGGTGGGTTCAGCCCGCCTCCCTTGGGGACGGCTGTGGGGTGCTCGGTGCTTGATCTCTACCTCACGCGCGAGCAGACGCTCCTCGATCGGTGGCAGTGGGCCGTCTCGACGCTGGATCGTGCAGGTCTGTCGGGTGATCGGCTCTGCCTGTGTGGTGGCTCGACCCCTTTGCCGGAGCACACGCCGTGCTCGATCAAAGTCGTCGTAGACAAAAGCGACTATCGCGGCCCGGCGGGAGCATTGCGCGATGCGTGCGAGAAGTTCGCTCCAGAGACGACGATCGTCGCAGCTGAGGCAGCCCGGTGCTGCACGATCGACCTGGCCCGGATGTTCGGGAGGCACACCACGAGTGGTGCTGATATCACTGTTGGCCGAAATGCGGACCAGTCGCCCTCGGGAATTTATATCCTGAGCCGATCGGTGCTCGACTCGGTGCCTCACGCGGGGTTTATGGACCTCAAGGAACAATGGCTCTCAAAGCTCATCGATGAGGGACGCGATATCCGTGTCCACGAGCTGCGCGAGGCCGGGGCGTTGCCTTTGCGCACGCGGACGGAGTTTCTCTGCGCGATGCATGTGTGCAGCGAAGAAGCGGATCACCCGGACCACGCCGGGCTTGAGCCTCGCGTCCTGAGCCAGACCCGGCGGGCGGGCTCGGTGCTCTGCGAGGGTGCCGAGGTTGCTCCGGACGCGGTGCTCGTGGATTCGCTCATCATGCCCGGCGCAAAGATCGAGGCGGGGGCGCTCCTGGCTCGGTGCATCGTTGGCTCAGGGTGCGTTGTCGAAGCCGGGCAAGAGATCGTTGATGCGGTCGTCGGGCCCAATGGCATCACCCATGATACTTCTACTACTCAGGGGGGTGCGAAGTGACGAGGCTCGCTGGCTGGCGAACGATCGACTGGGCGTTGCTTGCCTCGCTCGTGCTCTTGGCGGTGATTGCGACCTGGGCAACCTGGTCAGAAATCTTCACCGGCGCGATCCGTAACCAAGAGGATTCGCACATCCTGATGGCGATCCCGATCGCCGGGTGGCTTGTCTGGCTCCGCAGGGGCAGGCTGCGGATGTGCAGGCCGACCTGGTCACATGCTGGTCCCTGCCTCATTCTCCTGGGCATCATCCTCGAACGAGTCGGGCTGATGCAGGCGATCGAGCTCTTTCGGCACGCAGGGGCACTCTTTGTCGTCGTCGGGGCTGCGGTCACCATCCTCGGTGTCAAGTTTGTAATCCAGTTTCTCCCCGTGTTTGCGGCTTTAGCGTTTCTGATGCCGGTGCCCGGGCGGATCCGCCAGCAGATCGCTATCCCACTCCAGAATATCTCGGCTCAGGCATCGCAGTTCATACTTGAGATGTTCAGCATCGGATCAACCCGGTCGGGCAATCTCCTGACAATCAACGGCCACGATGTTGCGATCGCCGAGGCGTGCAACGGGATGCGGATGGTCGCGGCATTGGCGCTGATCGCATTTGCCTTTGTCTTCTCGGTCCCGATGCGCAACCATGTCCGTCTGCTGATCCTTCTGGTCAGCCCGATCATCGCGGTGATCGTCAACACCGTCAGGCTCGTGCCCGTCGTCGTGTTCTATGGCTATGCGGACGAAGGGATGGCCGATCTGTTCCATGATCTCTCTGGCTGGGCAGTGCTTGTGCTAGCGCTTGCCATGCTGTGGGGGTTCCTGTCCATTCTTCGCTGGATCGAGGTCCGTATCGATCCCTTCCCGGTCAGCCGCCACTAGGAGCACTATGAGCACGAAAGGAACAACATACTTTCCGCCTCTCCTTGCTGCAGCGTTGCTCGTGGCGTTGCTTGTGCAGCACCTTGTCGAACGGGACACCACAGACGGGGTGGATGTCTACATGGCGCGGGCGGCTGCACAAATCGGAGATGTGCCCCTCGATATCGGGCCTTTCAAGGGGCGCGAAACGACCGTCGCCCCAGCGGCTGTCGAGCTGCTCCAGCCCAACCGCATTCTCCAGCGGCGCTACACCGTGCTCGAAACGGGCGAGTGGTTCTCGCTTTTGATCGTCCACTGCAAGATCGCCAAAGACATGTACGGGCACTACCCGCCCAACTGCTATCCGCGGTCTGGATGGGGGCAGGCGTGGGATCCTATCGAACTTGTGCTCAAGGCTGGCGATATGACCATCCCCGCCAAGCGGTACCGGTTTACACGCGAGGACGGCATCGTCGCCGAGCAGATGGATATTCTGTCATTCTTTGTGCTCCCGAGCGGGCAGACCCGCTTTGGGAGCGATATGGAACTTGTTGATATGTCTTCTCGCCTGCCTTGGACCGACAAGCTCGGGGCTGCGCAGGTGCAGATTCTGACACCAGCCGAGATGTCTGACCAGAGACGACGGGAGATATGGGACATGGTGCTCGATGCCATCGCCCCGGTCTTGTACACCATTGCAGAGGGCCCATTATGAGTCACGATATCACCCACACCGAAGACTGGTATAGCGATAGCGAGCCCGAATCCAGTGCGCCCGCGGCGAATCCGCTGCTGGTGGTTCATCGATGCCTCCGAGGGCGTTACATACTGGCGATCCTGCTGGCGGTCACGCTGGCGGTGCCGTGTGCGATCCTGGGGTACATTGCACTGCCTCCCAAGTATACGAGTATGGGACAGATCAACATCGCCCCGACCCGGTCGTACATCATGTACCAGAACGAGCTTAACGAGCCCCTGTCGGCGTACACCTCGTTTCTGCAAAGCCAGGCGACACTCTTGAAAAGCTACCGTGTGCGCGATATGGCAGCCAATAGCGACATACTCAAGGAGGCCGGCTGGACCCCGCCGCCACAGGGCACCAACGAGCTCATGCAGAGTCTCGAAGTCTCGGCACCCAGCCGTGGGCAGGATATCTTTATCTCGGTCGAGCACAAAGTTCCCGCGAAGGCCCAAGCCGCGGTCAATGCGATCCTCGAAGCCTACAGCGAGATCGCAATCGACAGCGAAGCACTCTCGCTCAACGCAACCCTGCAGGAACTCCGCCGGCTCAAGAAGCTGTACGCCGACGAGAGCGAACGAGCACGCGGGGAGGCGTTCCGCGTCGCCGAGCAGGAGGGGACCGACGATCTCCAGGCTCGGCGGGATGCCAAGCACCAGCACTGGGCAAGACTCGACACGCTCATCGATGAGTACAAAATCGAGCTTGTTCGTTTCGGCGACCTCGGCCTTGACAGCACCACACCCGATACACACGAAGAATCCGACGAATCAAGCTCGCCTCTGGAAGTCACACCCGAGATGCTCGCAGAGACCGATCCGGAACTGGCCCGTCTACTCAACCATCGCGAGCAAGTAGAACTCGACCTGGATTCACTGCGGCGAAGATATAGCGAAAATCACCGAGCGGTGATCTCCACCAAACATGATCTGGAGACAATCGTGGCGATGATCGAGGCGCGAACAACTCTCTTAGCAGGGCACACCTCTGCTGACAATAGCGCGGCTTCTTTCTCCACTCTGGCGATGAATACCCAGAGCCTTCGGGCACAACTCCGGAAACTGGAAGAACTCCGCGATATGACCAAGCTTGAGGCGCTTCGACTCGGGACACTTCAGTTGCAGATCGAGAAATACCGCGACCAGGCCGCCCGAGCCGATGAGCAGTTCGATCTTGCCGAGGCACGCCTCGACGCGCTCGAAGTCGAGAACCGAGCCGGTGCCATCGGCCGTATCACCATCGTCCAAGAGGGGTTTCTGCCTCGCCAGGCCTCAACCGACCGCCGTATTCCACTCGCGGCGATCGGAGCAATGGGCGGAACGGGTATCGGCATCGGGCTCATCGCTGCCATTGGCTTTTTCTTTCCCAAGTACCGATATATCGGCGACCTGGACGAAGCAACCCGCAATGTCTTCGTCTTCGGTGCGATCCCCGAGTTCGACCCGGCCGACCCTGAATCCCGCGAACTCGTCGCGGCAAGTGTCCACCAGGTGCGATCGATGATCGATGCACGATTACTCGGTACGAGCGATCGAGCTGCTGTGCATGTCGTCACCAGTGCGGGTTCCGCTGATGGGAAGAGTATGATCGCACTGAGGCTCGCAAAGTCCTTCGCAGCCACTGGACGCAAAACACTGCTCATCGACTCGGACATGATCGGACGGCGACTGAGCAGTGAGTTCGCCATGCTCGATGTGCCCGGCTTTGTCGATGCGGTGACCACAAGGGGCGATGCAGGACAGACCGTCCACGACACGCCCGTCCGCGATCTCTCCCTCATGCCCTGCGGCCAGACCGACCGGGTTGAACCCGAAGAGATATCGGCCAAGCGCGCCGGAGACCTGCTCGGCCCGTTGCAAGAGGTCTTTCAGGCGATCGTGATCGACACCGGCCCGGTGCTCGGCAGCCTCGAAGCCCAGGCAGTCGCCGCGGTCGCTGATGAAGTCTTGCTCGTGGTAACCAGAGGACGAGAAGTCCGGAGTGTGAAACTCGCGATCGATCGTCTGCATCGGCTTGGCACACGAAAGATCGGGATCGTCTTCAACCGTGCGACCCGAAGCGATATCGAGCGGAGCACCAGCATCAGCGTGACAAGTCAACGACACTCCGATTCGCACACGCGCTGGAACAGCCCCTCTGAACCCAGTTCCTCCAATGGCACTCACACTTCTGCACGCCTTGGATCGGCCGCTGACTACGAGAACTGATGATGCCTGCCAGCTCGGCTATCAAACCCGCGACCGAGCCTACAGCCCCCGTCTGGGGTGCTCCCCCACTTGTGCTTCACGACAGGGTCTGGGCCTCCAGAGGTGTGCAGGTCACTCGGCCGGGGGGGCGCGAAGTCCACTCCAATGGCCCGGTGCTCTACCTCCTGATCGCCCCCTCTGCGATGCTCGAGTTTGATCTTGACCCGGTCATCAAACGGCTCCACTGGCTGAAGCCTCGGGCTATCCGCATGCGAGTCGTCGATCGGTTTGAACAACCCTACCGAGAACGCATCCTCGCTGATCATGATGGGCACCTGACAAATATCCGCCGCGAGTATTACCAGCAGACAGCAGCGACTGCGCGTGCATGGATCACCGATGAGGCTTCGATTGCACACCAATGGCACGAAGCCAAGTCCCCCCGTGATGCACTCGACCGGATGAGGCAATATACCCGAGCACACGAGACTGCTCCGCTCGCAGTCGAAGGCACGGTGCAATATTCGCATTCGAGCCACGGTGCGCAGCGGTGGCTCCAAGCGGCTGCCCCGGCCTGGCACAGAGCCTCGGCCGTCTTTGAGCATGTCTACGAGTTCGCGCCGGGGGTCTGGGCCCACGAGACCGCCAACATCGCCCCCGATGCCCGGTTTGTCGGCCCGGTCTGGATCGGCGCAGGTCGCACAATCGAGCCTGGGTCCATCGTCGTCGGGCCAGCCGTGATGCACGATGACCCCGACAGCCCGAGGCTCACACTCCGACCAGTGCTCTGGGAGTTCGTCAAGAGCCCGCACTGGGAACTCCCCAGCATCATCGACCCCAAAGCAGACCTCCGCCGCATGGTCAAGCGGCTGTTCGATATCGTCTTCAGCATCTTCGTATTGCTTGCGATCGCCCCTCTGTTCCCGATCATCATGCTTTTGATTTATCTCGAAGACGGGAGGCCGTTCTTCTTTGCCCACGCTCGCCAAACGCTCGGCGGACGGGACTTCCCCTGCTACAAGTTCCGGAGCATGTGCCGCGATGCCGAGCGGATCAAGCAGGAGCTTGCCAAAGCCAATCTTGTCGATGGGCCGCAGTTCTTTATCCCCGAGGATGAAGACCCTCGAGTGCTCAAGATCGGGCGAGTTTTGCGCAAATATAAACTCGATGAGTTCCCGCAGTTCTGGAATGTCCTCCTCGGGCATATGTCCGTCGTGGGGCCTCGCCCGAGCCCGGACAAGGAAAACCAATATTGCCCGGCATGGCGCGAGGCTCGGCTGAGCGTCCGCCCGGGGATCACCGGCCTGTGGCAGGTGCGCCGCACCCGCGAGCCGTTGACCGACTTTCAAGAGTGGATCCGCTACGATCTGGAATATACCAAGCACCAGTCACTCGGGCGGGATCTGTGGATTATCTATCAGACCGCCAAGCAGATTGTGTTCTAGAGGAGGCCTCTTATGGCGATGAGTCGAGCAGGGCGAAAACGCCTGATCCTGGTGTTGGTGGTTCTCTTTCTCGGTGTGGCCGGTATGGGGGCCTACGCCTTTAAGCAAGCCCAGACCCAACGCAACATGGCCCGCTGGCTTGAAGAGGGGAACGCTGCGTATGAACGGGGGGACTATCCCGAAGCGCTTGCCCTGTTTAGCAACTATGTCTCACGGGACAGGACCAACGCCGAGGTGCTTCTCGACTTTGCCGACTCCCGCCTCCGTGTCCCACTCGACGACGGCAGACACCTCCTCCAGGCCAGAGGGATCGTTCAGCAGGCGCTGTCGGTCGAACCCGACTCGCTCCGCGGGCGGAAGATGCTCATGGAGATCTTTGTACAGGGCGGGTTCTGGACCGAAGCTCGTGATGCCGCCGAGCGTATTCTTGAACTCGACCCGACAAACATAGACGCTCATGAGACAAGGCTTCAGACGCTCATCAAAGCCAGGCGGCGCGACGAGATCTATGCGCCCGCAATGCGCATGGCAGATGCCATCCCAGACGATCTTGATGTGCAACGCAGTGTCTTCAATAAGCTGTGCTATTTCACCGATACCAAGACTCAGGTACTTGAATCCTATTTCTCGAGCTGCTAAGAGCGGTTTCCCGATCGGCTCGGCCTTGAACTCATGCGACTCTTGCTCCTGGAAAAGCAGATTGGGGAGAGTCTCCCAAACTCGGCCGAGGCCCAAGCCCTCCATCAGCAGTTGGATGCAACGATCCGCCGGGCTGTAAAGATGCCCGCAGAGTCCTCACAGGAGGCCATTGCCCTTGTCAAGTTCCTCGATAACCCCGTAGCCATAAACATTCTCCAACACCTTGAAGTCGATACCCCACAACAAATCCTTGACCGGTTCATGGAAGACCCCAAGATCGCTGACAGGCTCGCAAGCTATGCTGCCGAGCGTGCCTGGTCCCGGGGGCAGTTTGCTGAGGCAGGCACGATCGTGCTCACCCATACCCCTGATCTGACCGAGGCAACAAATACCGAGCTGGGCTGGGTCGCACTGTCCGGCCTCCCCGAAGCCAACACAGCCCAGGAGATCCTCCGCACCCGAACAACACCATCAGCTAAGGCCTGGCTCGGACTTTCCGAGGCAAGCTACTCCCTTGCCGCTGGAGATATCGCAGCTGCAGACCAAGCCATCCCGAACGCGCTTCCGCGTAACTCCACGCTCGAGACAATCGCTCTGTACTTGCGTGGAAAGGTGCGTCTGGAGAGCGGTGAGACTGCCAGAGCCACCCAGTCCTGGCAAGATCTCCTTGAGACCGCACCGAGTTGGAGCCTCGCTCAACAGGCACTCTCTGAGGCCTACATGGCTCTCGGCCGCCCGCTTGAGGCACGCCTGATGCTCCTGCAAAACCGCCAAGCCGGTACCGAGGGGCTCTATCTCCGTGCCGAGGTTGCCATTGATGAGGCGGGGATCACGCGACCTCGCACTTCAGATCCAGACAGCT
This sequence comes from Planctomycetota bacterium, assembly GCA_024275365.1. Lineage (GTDB taxonomy): Bacteria > Planctomycetota > Phycisphaerae > Phycisphaerales > UBA1924 > PNC22. The sequence continues at coordinate 12,700 of JAJRZG010000233.1, forward strand.
ACCAGATCATCAGCACGGCAATTGAGACACTCCCGAACTCAACAGAACTACTCTGTCTGGCTGCCCGCGCAGCACTCGCCACCGAGCGGACGCAGGAGGCCGGACAGTATGTGGACCAGCTCCTTGCACAGCAACCTCTCATGGCTTCTCACGATATCGCCCTCCTCGCCACCCGGCTCGACCGGTTCGACCCGGACAGAGCCGCCGCACTCCGCAGCGTCACTGCCTCAGACACAACTGACCCTGCAATCACCCTGATGCTCGCCAATGCCGATGCCTACGCGGGCCACCCAGACCAGGGGCTCGCCCGCCTCGATGCAGGCCTTGAGCAAGCCGACGATGCAAGCAAACTCAACTGGGAACTCGCCCAAGCCTACTACCGTGACCGTCTCGACGATCCTGACGCCCCCGCCCACCTGCTCGAACTCTCGGCACTCCATCCCGATAAACGCTTCGTCCAACTGACCGTGCTCCAATCCAAAGGTGTCTGGAACACTCCAGCCTCCCTTGGCCCGGTGGTCCAACGCTTTCGCAAGATCGCAGGCGACCGCAGCCTGCAATGGCGGCTCTACAACAACAAGCTCGAACTCGCCCTGATCGATCGGGAGAGTGATCAGGCTGTTGAACGCGCCAACAGCATCATGTTTGACCTTGTCTCTCTCACCCGTGAGGACCCACAGAATGTTGAGGCACTCGACATCTTTGCCGAGGCCGCCGAGATCGCAGGCGACAACGCCCGAGCAGCCGAGTACCTCTTCCGTGCCGTCCGCGCCGAACCCAAAAACACCGCCCGTAGGCTCAGGCTCGTGAATGTCGCCCTGCCCCGTGCAGGTCGAGTCGAAGAAGCCCGGCAACAGGCCCAAACCCTCGCCGACTACCCCCTCAGTGACCCCGACCTCCTCCGCGAACGCGCCCGCACATTCGAGCGGTTCGGGTTTCACAATCTTGCTCGCGCCGACTGGGAGCATCTCGCCCTTGACGGCGACCAGACAGCCAGAGTCAACCTCGCCTACATCCTCCTCAACGCAAATCAGACCGACCAAGCCGACGCACTCATCGCCGAGATCATCGCTTCCGACTCACTCCCCGATGCGGTACTGGTCGATGCCGCGTATTACCTTGCCCGCCGGAGCAAAGTCGAGCAGGGGCTTGCCCTCCTTGACCGCCTGCCCGAGCAAGGCCCCCTCGGCTCCCGCGAACAACTCGCCGCCCGGTACCTCTTTATCAACACCAACACCCTCGAACAAGCCCGCGCGCTCGAAGCCAGAGCCCGAACAGAAGACACGCCCGCGATGTGGGCAGCCGTGGTCCAGGCATATATTAATATTGAACGCTTCGATGAGGCTCGTCGAGTAGCGGCCGCCGGGCTCAAACTCCACCCATCCGCCCCCGAACTCACCGTCCTCACAAGGATGTTTGAGGCCTCGGAGGCAGAGGATCCACTCGCCATTCTCGCCTTCCTGCGGTCCCGTCGGAGTTTTACAGAGACCCCCGAGGCCGATCGCATCGTCACCCTCTTCGACCAACGGCTTTCCGAGCAGATCGATGACGATCAGTTGATCGAAGGGCTGGAAGCACTCGTCGAGCAGTCTCCAACCTCGTTCACCCCCAGGGAGGCCCTCGCAACCGCCCAGCGTGTCGCCAATCGCCCATATGACATGGCCATCACCCTCCGCACCGCGATGGATGCCATCCCCGCAGACCCAACTGTGGCACGCTTTGCGACATTCCAGTTCCTTGCTATCGGGCTGAACGATGAGGCGCTCTTTGCTGCCCGACAGTGGCAGTCGCGGCTCGGTCGGCCAGACCTAGCTGCCGATCAGACCACCGCCTCGTTGCTCATGCAGGAAGGCCGCACTGAAGAGGCATTAGCCGCCCTAGAACCGTGGCGTACACACATCACCGAAGCCCGAGCCGAGCAACCCGGTGATGCCTATCTCCTCGCCTCGGCTCTCGCCCTATCAGACCAATCTGCCGACGCACGCAGCCTCCTCAAACCACTCGCCGAGATCCCAGGCCCGGGGCTTGACTACTGCATCATGCTCACCCCATTCATTGCCGCCACCGATGAACAACGGCAATGGCTCGATAGCCTGACACCCAAAGCAATCATGACCGAGAGCCCCCAGACCGCCTTCGTGCTCAATCACGCCTGGTGGAATCTTGCAAGCATCACCGACATACCAGACGACATCCGAGCCGCCACACTCACTGCCGAGGAGTTGCTTGCCAAGCCCAGCGGCGACCAGTTCCAGATCCGACTCGCAGCCGCTCTCGGCCGGGCCAGGCTTGGCAATACCGAACAGGCAGCAAGCCATTATCGGGCCATGCTCGCCACCGATCCGAACCTGCTCGACATCCACAACAATCTGGCGTACTTACTCTTGAGCACCGATAACGGGACGACCGAGGCGTTGGAACACGCCGATATCGCGGTCCAGCTTGCCCAGAATGCCAACACGCCACCAGAGCGTCTCCGCTCATACTTGGATACCCAAGCCCTCGCCCTGCTCGCCAATGGCCGTGCCGATGATGCCGTTGATGTCTTTCGGCGTGCCCTCGAACCCGATCCGGCGTGGCCCACGGGTGTTCTGGGGCTTGCAGAGGCTCTTCTCGCTGCCGGGGAGCTCGATCAGGCTCAGAAGGCACTCGCGACGCTGGACGATGTCAAGCTGTCGGCTGACCAGGCCGCGAGGGTCGCTGCCATCCGTGCCGATTTTTGAAACTCATAACTCCCCAGCTTGACTTCAGGGTATGCAAAGTCCGGGAAGATCAGCGTATTTTGCGCTGCGCACTTTTCTGAGGGTTTTTACGAGTTTCCCGTCATAAACGATTGCATACCATCCCGCAGCGCGGTAGTATGACTGCGAATGGTCAGCCATGGGAGGCGGTCCGTCGTACATTTTGGAAAAAACGCTTTTTCTAAGCGTGGGAGAGAAACTATGAAGCGCATGCTTGTTGCTGCAGTTGTCGTCGCTGCTGTCGGGGTTGCTGGTCAGGCAACCGCAGCCGATACTGTCGTGTATTCGGATGGGCCTGGTGATATTGGAGGCGGGATTTTCAATGCCGTCACTGGTGACAACGGCTCGTTCATGACATTCTGCCTGGAGTATAACGAGAATCTCGATATCAATGGCGGGACCGTCTACGAGTACGATGTCACCACCTACGCCACATTCAATGGTCAGGGCATCGGGTATCAGGATCCGCTGGATTCCCGCACCGCATTCATCTACCGGAACTTCCGCGACGGTGAGATTCGCAATATCCTTGGCGACCAGGGCCTCAGTGACACCCGCATGGCCAATGCCATCCAACTCGCGATCTGGGACATTGAAGAAGAAGGCCTCGATTACAGCTTCCATGCCGATGCCGCCAATGCTCTGGCACTCATCGCCGCTGCGCAAGCTGCCATCGACAACGGCGACTGGTCCGGTATCGGCAGTGTCCGTGTCATGAATGTCTGGGCCATGGGCCAGAGCGGCACCGAGCAAGGTGCTCGTCAGGACACCCTCATCATCGTTCCGCTTCCCACCACCGCTGGCCTTGCAGGGCTCGGGTTGCTGGGGCTCTCGACCGTCCGTCGTCGGAAATAATAATCTTTCTTTGGCCCACTGGGGAGGCTTCGGTCACTTGTGGCCGAAGCCGGAAGTTGGTAGGACTGCGCAATGACGCGTTATAACAGTCAAGCGAGCATCGTTGCTCTTGCATTAGCACTCACTCCAACAGCCTTCGCTGAGCAGGTCGAGGTGACATACCTGGGCTCACAGGGAAACGCTGGCAGGGCCGCACAGGTCTCACTCTCGGGTGGGCTCTCCTTCAACGATGGCTCAACCGACAAGCTCGTCTGGGCTGGTACCCGTTCATTCCTCATCGACGGCCAACTGGTCCGGGCGTACGCCTCTGAACTCACCAGCTCTTATGGCAACGGTGTATTCGAGAAACACAACGCTGTCGATTTACTCGGCGAGACCAAAACAAACGCACTCAATGCGCTCTTTGCCTCTCACAACAACGGCAATATTGCAAACCGCGAGCAAACCGTTGCCTTCCAGGCGATGATCTGGGAGATCGTCTACGACTTTGATGGCACCGAGCAGAGTCTCGACATCACCGATGGCAATGTCCGTACGCGCCTGATCAACCGCACAATGTTCGAAAGCATGACCTCCTCCGTCATGCGGAGTGGGCCATCGACACTCGATATCATCTCAAGTGACGAGTTCAACAACAACATTCTGGTCGTCCCGCTGCCCTCCACCGTTGCCCTCTCTGGGCTCGGGCTGGCAAGTCTGGTCTCGATCAGACGAAGACGATAAAGCTGAGAACTGACCGCCCGAGTGGTTTGGGCGACCATGCACAGCAGGGAGAAATGCGGCTTGGAGAGTCGCAGGAGGAGAGAATCATGCATAATACACTCACAGCCAAACTGTGTTTGGTGGTTGCCGCTGCAAGCGTTGCATCTGCCAACCCTGTCACCGTCTCGTATGACGGCACTGCGGGGAACTATGGCACCGCAGTCAATATCCAGCTTTCAGGCGGCTTGTTCTTCCAAGACGGCAGCTCAAGTACCAACCTCTGGGCGGGCCAACTCAGCAACACAATCGATGGACAATCCTTCAAAACCTACTGCACCGAGCTGACCCAGTGGGCTGGATCAGGACAGTTTGATGTCGTGAGTGTCGATCAGGCACCCAACCCCGGCAACGGCATGGGCCAAGTCAAGGCCGATGCCATCTACCGACTCTTTAACGCCACCAACCGCGCCGCCGATATCGACTCGAACGCCAAAGCCGCAGCATTCCAGGCCGTGATCTGGGAAATCGTCTACGAGTTCGAGGGCAGTGAGTCTGCGATCAGCCTAAACAGTGGCAATGTGCAGTTCGGGTCCGGTATCAGCAACTCACTCTTTAGCCTGTATTCCAGCTACGCGACAAACATGCAGGGCGATCGTACCCCCACGATCAGCGCCATCATCAATGATAACAGGCAGGACCAGCTGCTCGTCATACCACTTCCCGGTGCCGCAGCCATGGCCGGTCTCGGTCTTGCAGGGCTCGCGGTTCGTCGTCGGCGTGCATAAAGCATCAACCTCAATCGCACACCCAAGCCCGGACCACTCTATGGTCCGGGCTTTTCTTGTTTTCGGACGCATACGGACTATCCGGACGCAAGCATGTTGCCAGCGCGAGTCATGCAGCTCCGAGAAGTACTTTCTACTCACTGTTCCCGCTGATACCCTTGTCTTGTCACTGGCATGGTGCATCTTCTTCTCACGCGGCATGTGTCGCATGATTCTGAACAAAGAGAGAGGGAAACACACCATGCATAAGATCACCAGCACCGCCTGTATTCTCGCTGCCAGCCTCGCCGCCGCCGCCCACGCCGATCCAGTCCCTGTCACCTATGATGGCATCAGCGGCAACCTCGGGACCGGTGTCTCCGTCACCCTCTCAGGCGGCTACACCTTTGCCGATGGCGACAGCTCAAAGAACATCTGGGCCGGGCAGCTCAGCCACACGATCGACAGCATTGCCACACTGACCTACTGCATCGAACTCACCCAGTGGGTCGGCTCCGGAACCTATAACAGGGTCGATGTCGCCGAGGGCAGCAACCAAATGGGCCAAGAGAAGGCCGAAGCCATCTACCGCCTCTTCAACGCCACCAACGGCACCCAAGACATCGACACCAACGCCGAGGCCGCCGCCTTCCAGGCTGCCATCTGGGAGATCATCTACGACTATGACGGGGACATCAACATTGGAGGCGGGAATGTCCAGTTCGCTGGTATCTCCAACAGCCTCTTCAATCTCTACACCGGATACGCCACCGACCTGCAAGGCGATATCACCCCCAATGTTGTTGCCTACACCAATGACCAGTACCAGGACCAGCTCGGCATGCAGGTCGTTCCGCTCCCCGGTGTCGCCGCGATGGCCGGCCTTGGGCTCGGTAGCATGGCGATCCGTCGGCGTCGGCAGGCCTGATCGGACCTGAGCACACACAACGCAATCACACCTTCAGAGGGGGAGCGGCCGAGGCTGCTCCCCTTTCTTTGTGCGCAAGAGAATATCTTGCAGAATCATGTTCTGTGTGCCACGGCCATCTTGGCCGTGCGGGACCACAAGCACGGCCAAAATGGCCGTGGCACACGAGAGAATCTGCTGATGCAAGAGTGCTCTACCGCGCCCCGTACTGCTGCTCGTAATATGCCCGATACGCCCCGCTCCGCACCCGCTGCCACCACTCGGCGTTGGCCTTGTACCACTCGACCGTCGCCGCCATGGCCTCGGGCCATGCCGACCGCGTCGGCTCCCAGCCGAGCTCCCGCTTGATCTTGCTCGCGTCGATCGCATACCGCCGATCGTGCCCGGGGCGGTCGCAGACATACTCGATCATCTCCTCACCACACCCCATCAACCCGAGAATCGAGTGCGTCAGTTCGAGATTGGACCGCTCGTTATTGCCCCCGACATTGTACACCTCGCCGCTGATGCCCTTTTCGAGCACCGCCAGGATCGCCTCGCAGTGGTCATCCACATGCAGCCAGTCCCGCACATTGAGCCCGTCGCCATAGAGCGGCACCTTCTTCCCCTCGACCAGGTTCGTCACAAAGAGCGGGATCACCTTCTCGGGAAACTGGTAGGGGCCGAAGTTGTTGCTGCACCGGGTCGTCACGATGTCCATGCCGAAGGTGTGGTGGTACGCCCGGGCCAAGAGGTCACCGCCTGTCTTGCTCGCGGCATACGGACTGTTGGGCGCAAGCGGTGTCTCCTCGGTAAAGAGCACACTCGTATCCTCCAGAGGTAGCGACCCGTACACCTCGTCCGTCGAGACATACAAAAACCGCCCCATCCGCTCGGCCTTGCGGGCCGCATCAAGCAGCACCTGCGTCCCCGCGATATTCGTCTGCACAAAGGGTGTCGAGTCCAGGATCGACCGATCGACATGGCTCTCGGCAGCCATATGCACGATCGCGTCGGCTTCCTCCATCAACGGCCCCATCGCCGCGACATCAAGAATGTCAGCCTTCACGAACCGGTACCGCTCATCGCGCTCCAGCCCCGCGAGGTTCTCGAGATTGCCGGAATAGGTCAGCGAATCGACATTGATGATCTGGTAGGCAGGCCGAGCGTTGAGCACGAACCGAATGAAGTTCGCCCCGATAAACCCCGCACCACCCGTCACAAGAATCGTCCTCATCGCTGCCATCCTCTCTGTATCACAGAACCAAGACCAGCCCGTGGGACCGGCTTCCAGCCGGTGCCTCTCTGCCGCTGCAGGGGCAAAGTATTCCAGCCCCACGCTACCCCAACTCCATCCTTCGCATCACATCCGCCAACGCGCTCTCCCACGGCACCATCGGCCCGATCACCGCCTCGGTCTGCGAAAGATCGAGAACGCTATACGCGGGTCTAACTGCCGGGCGAGGATACTCGGCCGAATCGCAAGGCACCACCGCAGCCACGCTCTGCCCCAAACACTCCGCCCGCAGCCCCACCAGCCGCACAATCTCCTGGGCAAACTCAAACCACGAGCACTCGCCCCCATCGGTCGCGTGGGCAAAGCCGGTTGTCCCCGCCATCATCAACCCCAGGCTCGATCGCGCAAGCCCCTCGGCCGAGGTCGGTCTGCCCCGCTGATCGTCCACAACCTTCAGCTCCGGCCGCGCAAGGGCTGCCCCGGCGATCGTCTTCACAAAGTTCTTCCCCCACGGCGCATACACCCAACTCGTGCGCACACACAGCCAATCGGCCCCGATTTCCTGCAACAGCGATTCCCCCGCCGCCTTGCTTCGGCCGTAGGCGTTGACCGGGTCGTGCTGGCCCTCCACCGCGTAGGGCTCGCTCGCCCG
>JAJRZG010000234.1 GCA_024275365.1 Planctomycetota bacterium
CCCTGCCAGGATCACAAGCGCCTGCTCGATGGCGATAAAGGCCCCAACACCGGCGGCATGGGTGCCTTCTGCCCGTCCGATGCGATCGACACCGAGACCATGACCATCATCGAATCCGACATCCTCATCCCCACGATCGATGCCCTAAAACGCGACGGTATCGACTACCGGGGCGTGCTCTATGCCGGGCTCATGCTCACACCCGCTGGGCCAAAGGTGCTCGAATATAATGTTCGCTTTGGCGACCCCGAGTGCCAGGCCCTCATGGTGCGACTCAAGTCTGACATCCTCGAACTGATGCTCGCAACCTGCACGCGATCACTCGATCAGATCGAGGTTGAGTGGGACCCGCAGCCATCGGTGTGTGTCGTCCTCGCAAGCGAAGGGTATCCGGTCAAACCCATCATCGGCCAGCCAATCACAGGACTTGATACGGCTGAGGCAATGGAGGGCGTCACCCTCTTTCATGCTGGAACCACTCGAAATAAAGCAGGCGAGATCGTCACCGCTGGCGGGCGCGTGCTAAGTGTTGTGGCTCAGGCCGAGACAATGGCCCAAGCCCGCATCCGTACATACGCCGCGTGCGAGGCGATCGACTTTGCCGGCAAGCAGGTGCGGACAGATATCGCGGGCAAGGTCGCCGCGTCGGTGTGATTCTCGGAACCTCTGAACAAAGAGGGGGGTGGGCGTCTCGCCCGCCGCGTCTGAAACAGAATCGCCGTTGTGGGCGGTCTCGTCTGGATTGTTCAGAAGTTCCAAGAGTTCGTGAGCGTCTCTTCGAGCCCCGAACGCAAGCTCGGGTGTCTTTTTGCCTCTACGAGCCCCGAGCGCAAGCTCGGGTTTATGGATGGCCATCTACCACAGGCATACCCCAAACCTGTGCTTGCGCACAGGGCTCGTAAAAACACATACAAACCGCCGTGAACCGTCTTATGCGGCGCTTCCCAAACCAGCCCCGGATGGGGCGCAGGTTCATAGCCCCGGGCGCAGCCCGGGGGGGCAGTGGGTGGTATGGGTCTCCCCGGGCTGCGCCCGGGGCTATGGACCGGAGCCCTTCCAGGGCTCAAGGCAATGATAATCTCACAAAGAACTCGTGCAGCAAATGAGGAGAAAAGAAGAATTGCTCCGGAGGAGCGAAATACCCAAGCGCACGGGTTCTTTGGAGAACCCGTATGACTCTCGAAAGAGCATAATCTCCCTGAAACTCTCCCTGAACCCCCTCCCCACCGCAAAGAAAGTACCTCAAAGCTCCACAACAGAGACCCCTCTCCCCGGTCTACCATTCCCCATGCCCGCAACGCCAAAGCCCCACACCGGCACCCAGAGCCAACACCCACAGACCCCCACTCCCGGTAACGCCATCCGCGACGAGTTGGCCTATGCCCGCGATGTGCTCGATGCCGAGATTGCCGCGATCGAGACCACCGCGACCCAACTCGGCAAAGGGTTCTGCGATGCGGTCTCTCTCATCGTGGCCTGCGCCGAGGCCGGGGGCACCGTGCTCGTCACGGGGCTTGGCAAGAGCGGCCTGATCGGGGCCAAGCTCTCCGCCACCCTTGCCTCACTGGGCATCCCAAGCCACTCGGTCCACCCCGCTGAAGCCGCCCATGGCGATCTCGGCCGCTTTCGCCCCACAGACACCGTCATCTGCCTGAGCGACTCCGGCGAGACCGACGAGGTCGTCAACCTCGCCGCCATCCTCCGGCAAGACAAACTCCCCATCATCAGCATCACCGGCGGCTCAAGCGGATGGGGGGGCACAATCCCCTCCAGCCTCGAACGCCTTGCCACCGTCGCGCTGCACCTCGGTGAGTTTGCAGAAGCTGGTGACGGCCCCGAGGCCCCCACCGCCTCGACCACCGCTGCCCTTGCGCTCGGCGATGCCCTCGCCCTCGCCGCAGCACGCAGACGCAACTTCACCGATGCCGACTTTGCTCACAGGCACCCCGGCGGCACACTCGGGGGACTGCTCCGCCCCGTCACCGCTGTCCTCCGCTCTCGCACCAACGGCAACTGCCCGGCTGTTCACGAGACCACACCGATCATCGAAGCGATAGATGCCGCCAAGGGCCGCCGCGCGGGCGCCGTGCTGCTCATCGACCACTCAGGAAAGCTCAGCGGCATCTTCACCGATGCCGACCTCCGCCGAACACTCACCGAGCGAGGCCCCGGCCACTGGATGCAAGAGCCCATCGCCACCATCATGACGCGCTCCCCCACCACACTGCCCGAGACGGCCCTGGTCCGAGACGCCGTCCGCCTCACCCGCGAACGCCGGCTCGATGAAATTCCGATCGTCGATAGCGAGGGCAGACCCGTGGGCATCCTCGATGTGCAGGACCTCATCGCCATGAGGCTGGTCAAGGACGCCCGGGATGAAGGCTAAAGCCGACTTGTGTGGTGCAGGCTTCCAGCCTGCACGCCGACACAATCCTGAGCAGCCCGGAAACCTGCACCATAACACCCGAGGCCTCCCTTGCTGGCCCGGGGCGCGATACGATCCAACCTTATGACCACCAAGCAAACCCAACCCCGCCCGCTCAGCTTCTACCTCGCACTCGGGGCAGCGCTGCTCTGCCTTATTGCGGTGGGCATTATTTTCGTGCGAGCCCTCACCGCACCCGCTGCAACCACTCGACGCACCGACGATCAGGCCTTCGGAAGTGGAGAAGACCCCGACGACTTCCTCGGCAAGGGTGCACGGGGACTCCACATCCAGATCATGGACCGCGACGACCGCTCGCGCCTCTCGGCCGAGCTCCGCACAGAGACCATCGAGCCGCTCATGGCTCAACGCTACCGCGTCACCCTGCCCCGCGCAACACTCTACCTCGAAGACGGCCGCGTCGTCCACATCTCTGCCGAGGATGGGACGCTCGTGATGCCCGACCGCTCAAAGCCCCCCGAAACCGGCACGCTCAAAGGCAATGTCGTCGTGCGCCACTTCGACACCCTCCCCTCCGGCCGTCAACCCGACCCCGACCACGACACCCCCACCTTTCTCTGGCGGGGATCAACCCTCTCGTTTGACTCAACCCTCGGCGAGGCCTCGACCAACGAGCCGTTCGTCCTGACTTCCAACACCTTCGAGTTCAAGGCTGCCGACGCCAAGCTGCTCATCAACCAGGCACTCGAACGCCTTGAACGCTTCACTGTCCGCAAGGGCGGCACCCTGGTCTACTTTGCCGAGCCGACAACACCAGAACCAACAGATGACCGCGACACAAACACCAACACACCCACGCTCGCGCACACTGATGGCACGCCTACCAACCAGCAGGCTGCATACAACCCATCCAACACCACGCTCCAGCCAGCCCACGAACCAGTCGTGACCTTTTATCAGGGTGCAATGCGAGACGACATCGTGCTCGAACGCGCCGGCCAACGCATCGCAAGCGACCGACTCGATATCTTTGCCCGCACGATCGACAACAAACTGCCCGAAGGCGCAATCGCCAGTTTCGCCCCCCCACAAACAGAGACCCAAGCAACCCCGACCGAGACCACGCCCGACGCTTCAGACTCACAAGACTCGACCCAGCCCGACAGCAGCGACAACACAGACACCCCCACCAACACCCCCACCAACACCCCCACCGAAATCGCCCAAGCCGACACCAACGAAAGCCCACCACTCTCTGAGGACGCAACACTCTCCTGGACCGGCGTGCTCGATATCCGCCCGCTCTCAGCAGAGCCGCCCGAACTCGAAGAGGACCACATCGCCGCCCGGTTTACCTCAGAATCAAGCGGGGTCGTCTCCTTTAGCGATGCCCTCTCCCAAGCCAGCGGCCAGGCTGCCGTTGTCGAATACGCCATGACCACCCAGCACCTCGTGCTCAGTGGCCCCTCACAAGAGCGCAGTGTCTTCATCACTTCACCGACCATCGGCGAAGCGACAATGGGGCGTTTCGAGCTCCCGCTCGCGACCGGCTACGCCCACATTCCCGGCCCCTTCAGCGTCATTGCTGCCGACGGCATCAGCCGCGTCGATTGCCGTGAACAGGCAAACCTGCTCTTCGCAGTCCGTGACGGCCGCCTCACCGGAGAACTGCTCGAGGTCATGTGTCTTGGGAGTGCCCGCGCTGCCGACGCCGACGCCTCACTCGAAGCCGACTTCCTCCACGCCTTCTTCCAGTCCGACGATACAGGAAACTCAAGACTCCGGCGGCTCATCGCCAAAGACTCAATCCGTCTCTCCGATGGCCACGGCGCAGGCGGCACCTGCGACGATCTCGATGTCACCTTTGACCCCGAAGCCAAAGACCCGACCCCAGCCACCGTCGATGCCACAGGCAATGTCCGATTCCGCGACCAGGCTGCAAAGATCGACGCCCACCACCTCTATGTCAACCTGCGCAAAACTGAAGATGGCAACATCGAGGTCGCCAAGGCATGGGCCGATGGCGATGTCCTCTTCCGCAAGCCCTCCGACCAGATCGAGATCACAAGCAACAGGCTCTTTGTCGATGCTGACGCGGACTATATCGAGATCGAGGACGAGGGTGGGCAGGCCCGTATCGTCCGTGAACAAACCGTCATCACCGGCGAGTTGGTCAGGCTCAACGGCTCACTCCGCACCGCCTATGTCCAAGGCCCCGGCTCGTTTGAGCACCGAGCAGGCAAGGGAGATCAAGCATCGCACATCCTCGCAAGTTGGACAGAGGGGATGGCCTTTGACGATGCCACAGGCCAGCTCGAATGCCTCGGCGATGTCTACGCGATCAACGAACCCGACCCGCTCACCAAGGACACAATCACCGCAGCCCTCGTCCGCGTCCAGCTCGACCCCGCGATCGAACCAACCACCACCGCTGACAGCACAGAAGACCCACTCGAGCTCGAAGCCGTGAGCGACGACGACCGTGCGATCCGTACTGTCTACGCTGCCGGACGGGCGTATTTCGGTGTCGGTGACGAGCTCGCAACGATCGAATCGGCCCGCTACGCCGAACCAAGTAAGAGCACGCCAGAAGACAATACTGATACACCCACTCCAGAGCCCGTCCTCGAACGGGCCTTCCGTCTCAGTGGCGTCGAGATTTTCTCTGATAACCTTGCGGGCACGCTCGATGTCCCAGGCCGAGGCAGGCTCTTTGTCGCCGACCTCCGTCCTGAAAGTAAAGACCAGGACGACAGCTCTGAACGCGGGGCCGCCCTCTTTGACTGGCTCGGCTCACTCCACGCCGACCGCACCCTCGGCACCGCCGAGATGCACAGCAGCGTCCAGATGAACCACACAAGAACCTCCGACAGCTCCAGGGCAATGCTCGAAGCACAACGCCTCCGCATCAACTTTGCTCCAAGTGAGAACGACACCACCGACAACATCTTCAGTGGCCTGCGCTCCGCGATCGCCGACACCAATGTCTACCTGCGCACCGACACACGCGAACTCACAGCCGACCTGCTCGAATACAACCCCGATACAGGCCTCGCCCGCGCCCTGGCCGACGGATCGAGCCTCGTGCGCATCCTCGACCGCGCAACCGGCTCACCCACAACCGCCTCAGCGATCATCTGGAACCTCACCACCGACCGCGTCGATATCGTCGACCCCAGCACGATCACCATCCTTCGATAAAGAACACGCACGAAGCCACCCGCGCAGAGCGACTGGGTGCGTTACTACGAACCCCGAGCGCAAGCTCGGGTGCCTTTTGCCTCTACGAGCCCCGAGCGCAAGCTCGGGTTTGTGGATGGCCGAATGTTACAGATAAACCCAGAACCTGTGCTCGCGCACAGGGCTCGTAAAGACGCATACAAATTTTGCGCGATCCGTGTGAGAATGTCTCAACCATGACCGCACTGGTCTTTGACCAGTAGCATCCGAGCCGGAGTCATGCCACCTGCCGCTCTAGCAGCCCGTTGATAAACGATTGGCTCCACGCAGATTTACCCTGATTTGTCCTTCAGCCCGAGGTTTTGAAGCCAAATCAGGCTGAAAGTGAGACGCAGAGTCGGTGCGACCGGCTTTTTCAACGGACTGCTAGGGTTTGCCGATTCTGGTCGCGGTGTCGGGTGTCTTTGGGCCTTGGTTGTCCTGGTCGGTCGAGTCGATCGGGACGCCCACCCAGAAGAAGGCGTGCTGCCGCGGCGTGTTGATTGCGCCCCCGATATAGATCACACCATCAACGATATCGATGTCGTAGGCGATCGAGCTGTCGTCGGCATACTCATCGGGCACAAACGGGTGCAGGTCGAAGAAGCTGTCGGGATCGTCGCCGTACCAGACCCCGGCGTGGGCGATGAACCCGGTTGCTGGCGTCGAGGCGTACCCGACATGCAGATCCCCGGTCGTGGCGAACAGAGACGCGGTGTTGGCATCGGTCGGATTCATATCGAGCCAGCTCTCGGGCGTGTCGTGCCAGAGCACCGCATGGTAGGAGATATTAATATAATAACCGACCTGCGTTCCAGGTGCCATGCCCTGGATGTTGCTGTTGAGATATTCGCCCGGCCCCATGATAATATTCGTCGAGGGGTTGCCCTTCCAGAGCATGGCGCGGATGCCCACACCGGGGAACGCTGCGCGGCCTCCCTGCCAGGTACCATCGGTCGCGTAGGCTTCTGACCAGTCGGCAGAGGCGAAGTGCAAATCGATGAACTGGTCGGGATCGTTGTTGAGCCAGAGACCGGCGTGAGAGGCCCCAGTGATTGTGCTCGCAACACGCCCGACTGTCTGCACACCGCGACGGGCGAACAAACGACCACTCCAATACGGTCCTTCTGGGGCCATGTTCTCGACACTCTCGGTTGATCCCTGCCACAGAGCGGGAAACCCCTCAAAGTATGAGACACTGACTTGCCCGCCCTGAAATCCACCATCGGCACCTTCCACACCGGCTGAAATGGCACCATCGGGCCGTAGATTGACATACTCACCCGTCCAGTCGGGCCAAATCGCCGCGTCTGTGATACCGACCCTCGCCTCGCCCGAAGGGATGTCGCCGTCCACCGCGTTCGTCACGGAGCGAGACCCGCCCTCGGGGTGAAGCCAAAAACCCTGCCAGCGGTAGCGTTCGCCCTGACCGAGGGCAGCGGCTGGTGTAAGGGAGACTATGAGCAGCACGAGGGCAGAATGTCTCAGATTTATTGGCATGGCGTGCAGTAATCCTATCAGATAAGATCGATACTACCAACCGCCCATGACAAATCGGAAGAAAATCCATTGACAAGTAGTCCTCTTGGAGTATTCTGGAGCATGTTGTCTGGGTCTTGATTGCCTCGCAGTTGATTGACAAAGGAGCCTCGCAGTTGCGCCATTACCACCTGTCGTGCTGTATCTTGTTCACAACGGCTTTGGCCAGCCCGACCTTCGCCCAGCCTCAGACCCCGCCCACAGTCGTCGTCAGCTCGCCCCTCCAGGTTAACCCGGTTGGCGAGGAGTGGCATGAGTGTTCGATCGGAGTGAGCCAGACCAACAAGTTCGAGGCGATGGTCGCAGCGATCGCGGCGGGGCAGGGGATAGGGACCACATCGATCTTCGTGCTCCCCGGGGGCACTGTCCTCGGGCATGGATACTTGCCGTGTGGTGATCTGGATCCCGGTGTCATGGGTGAGCCAGGCACGGGCCGAATCTGGGTCAGTGCGCTCGACCGTGGCTTTCTCCCCTCATCGACATGCAACTCTGGCATCGTCTACGGCTGGAAAAACCCTGGACAGGGTAGTATCCCCGACCCTCAGATGTATCGTATTGATGATCTAGGGGATATCGATATCTTCGACAAGCCTCTCCTCGCCAGCGGCCCAGACCATGCGGGCGGGAACGACCCACGACATTTCGTGGTGAACAAGGCCAATGGCAGCTGGGGAAACTACTGCTCCAACAATCTCAACCTGGCGACGACAACGACGACCCCTCTGAGCGGTTCAGACGCATGGAATATCACCGTGGTCGAGCCTCTGGATACAAGCAACTGCGACTGGGAGGGGACGGCCGCCAACCCCGTCGTGCTCGACAGCGGTCGGATCGTCACCGTGATCAACGACACGAGCATCGAAGGAGGGTGGAAGTATAATGAAGGGCGGCCGCATGTGGTGTGGTCGGATGACGGCGGCGCAACATGGAACTCCCAAGACCGCCTCAACCCGATCGTCATTGATCCATCTGAGAATATCCAGGCGACGACCATCAGAGTGGCAGATCCCGTCTGCGATGATCCTCCTTCGGGAGATACTCCCTTCTGGATCGACCGACGGCGTTGCGGTCCGACGATAGCCGTTGACCGATCACACGATCCCAACCATGTGTATGTCGCGTTCTACGCCAAATCGGGAGACAGCAGTTCAACCAATACTGACATTTGGATCGCCAAGAGCACCGATGGCGGAGCGAGTTGGTCCTCTGATCCTGAGTTTCAGATGCCACTCACCGACGCGATGCTCGGCCTGACTGGACCGGATGTCCACCCGCTCACGGGCGCTGACCAGATGATGCCCGCGATGGCGATCGACTCCTGCGGCGGGATCAACCTTATGTATTATGACAACCGCAACGACCCCGACCGCAGCGACCGAAACGACTGGGTCGATGTCTTCTACGCCCGCATCACCGGCTTTGGCCCGACCGCGATCGTGGATCATGTCGAGCTGCTGACCACCGAGACCTTCCCCGCCGACATATGCGACGGCGGCATGAACGGCTTCCTGGGCGACTACCACCACATGGCCACCTCGGCCGATGGCCGCTTGCTCTGGCTTGCCTATATCGCCCGCGAAGAAGACCCCGGTCTTGGCACATGGGGCATCAAAAACTGCTACACCCACCGCGTGAATATAAGTTGCCCCATCCAGATCGACCTTAACAACGACGACATCGCCAACGAAACCGACGCTGTGCTCTTTGCCACCGGCTGGCTCGCCCAGGACCCAATGGCCGACATCAACCTCGACTGGATCGTCAACACCTCCGACTTTGTGACCTTCGCGGAGTGGTACGCCATCGAGAGCAGCGAGTAGGCCGGGTGTCTTTTTGCCTCTACGAGCCCCGAGCGCAAGCTCGGGTTTGTGGATGGCCGAATGTCACAGATATATCCAGAACCTGTGCTCGCGCACAGGGCTCGTAAAGACGCATGCAAACTTATCGTGATCTGTATCAGCCCCGCAAACTCACGACGAAGTGCGATCAAGCACCCGATAAGTCTCGCGCTCGCCCCGCCCCCGCAACGGGTAATCCTTCCGCAGCGGGTGAGCCGGGAACTCTTCCCAAGTCAGAATCCGGCGAAGGTCCGGGTGGTTGCGGAACCGGATGCCGAACATATCGAAGACCTCTCGTTCGTTCCACTCAGCCCCCGGCCAGAGGTCGGTCACCGAGTCAACATAGAGGGCCGGGTCCTCCTCCACCCCATCGGTCGGCACCGACGGGTCAAGGAAGGTCTTGACAATCAGCCGATCGTCATGATCGTGGCTCAGCAGGTTGTAGACCACCGCAAACCGCCCGGGCATCTTCTGAGGATACCCAAGGTAATCCACACCCCCGACATCAGACAGGAAGCAGTACGCGCACCCAGGGTCATCACGAAGGAACGCCATCACCCGGTGCAGGTCGCCCGGCTCGACGATCAGCGTCGTCTGCCCCCGAAACGCCGTCGCCCGCAGTCGGCAGGTGGAGAATGACTCCTTGACGAGCTTGAGAGCGGGATGGTCGATCGTGGTCGTCGCCTGGTCGGTCATTGCGGGTTCCTTCCTGAGTGCAGAGGCAAGGATAGCGCTGCGCCGCCGAGCCAGCAGATGATGCCGAGAGATGCCCCCTTCGTCCGAGGTCACCTATGAAAAAACTTGCGCATCACGGAAAAAGTCCGCACCCCCAATGACTGGTAACACCCTGCCATCAGCCCACGAGCAGTAGTACAACACTCCCATCATTCTCTCGAAAAAACCCAAGCAGCGCAAGGTCCGCACAAGTTACAGAGTGTGCGCACAACCCGCGCCTCGTCGATGCGACCTCTCTCGAAGAGAACCCGCCCGAACCCCCACAAGAGACACCCTCATCAAAGCCCCCACCAGAGCCAAGGAGCCACCCGTGGTCGAACTGATCTCCCGCAATCCCGCTGCCAACGCATCCGACACACTCTTTGATTCTGACACCACTCCCGAGGCCCCCCTCGCCCTGAGCCGACCCCAACTCCTCGACCGAATCCTCGTCATCAACCGCACCGCCACCGAGACCTACCTCGAGACCTTCAGCGACCACGCACTCGCCCGCTACCTCGCCCACCTCGAGACCATCGGCTCTCCCCGATGCTCCAGGTGGGAACGCCCGGGTGATTCTCCCGCCATTCTGGTCCGCGAAACCGCATTCTGACCCCCATTCCAACAACTTCACCTGTTTCAAGTTACTGGACTCAACCACCCCCTCTCCAGCGTCGATGACCTGACTGTCCAGCCGCGAGCCGAATCGCTCGGCACGGCACTCAGCACAGGCTTTGACCCTCGGGAGGGCTCCATGAACACCCATTCAGTCGCGATCCGATACGCCACAAACACACCTGCCCTCATGCTCTTGGCGTGCGCCGGGCTGATCGCTGGCTGTCAGTCCAACCAGGCGTATTACACCAATCAGACCGAACCCGCTCTCGAAATGACTCAAGAAACCGAGTCGATGCCCCAGGCATCCGACCTCATGCTCTTTGGCGAAGACGACTCGCGGTTCTCTCAGGAAGCACTCCTGGCAAACCCGATCCCCTATCCCGGCAACCCGAACTCTGCCGATGTCTCCCGCGTCACTTTCGCAGACCAGGGCGCTGACTTTGACCCCACCATCTCGACCGACGGCTCCTTCATGGTCTTTGCCAGCACCCAGCACAACCGCAACGCCGATATCTATCTCAAAAATACCGGAAGCACCGTCCTCACCCAGCTCACCAGCGATCCCAGCCGCGATGTCATGCCCGCCATCAGTCCCGATGGCCAGTGGGTGGCCTTCTCAAGCGACCGACTGCTCGACTGGAATGTCTATGTCATGCCCCGCAACGGCGGCCGCCCTGTCCAGATCACACTCAGCGGGGCTGCCGAGCTGCACCCGAGCTGGTCGCCCGATGGCACCATGCTCGCCTACTCAAAGCTCGGCCAGACCTCAGGCCGATGGGAAATCTGGATCTCGGAAGTTGCCAATACCTCCACCCCCCACTTCATCGGCTACGGACTCTTCCCCGAGTGGTGCCCCAAGGCTGGCACCGGCCCCAACGGCGGCAACCTCATCCTCTACCAGCGCTCTGCTGAGCGTGGCGATCGGGCCTTTGGCATCTGGACTATTGAATACAAAGATGGAAGCATCAGCAGCCCAAGCCAGCTCATCGGGAGCGCCACCACCGCCTATATCAACCCCACCTGGTCGCCCGATGGCTCAAACATCGTCTTCGCAGCAGTGAACAACCCCCACAAGGTCCGCGCGGTCGACACCCTCGAACACGAAGACTGCAACCTCTGGATGCTGGCCTCGGACGGCTCAACCATCGTCAGCCTGACCGCCGGGTCAAGCTCTGACCTCATGCCGGCCTGGGGTAACGACGGGAAAATCTACTTCGTCTCGACCCGGACCGGGCAGGACAACATCTGGTCGATGGATGCCAATGAAGCCATGCTGGCTGCCGGTCTGAGCCCAAGTAAACCATTTGCAACCGCCCCGACCGACTCGCCTGAAGGTCAGTAAGGAAACTCACCCGCGGTGTGCAGTCGGAGACGCCTGCTCGCCGATTGAACCATACCGGGACCAGCACGGAAGGCTGGCCCGGGACTTGCGACGCGATGGTGGAATCCTCGCGCATCAACCCGGCAGGACGCCATGACAAGTGTACAGACCATACTCGCTCGAACCCTCCCCTTGTGGTGCGCATTTGTTGCGCTCGCGGCTGCCCTCGTCATCCTCCCCGGGTGCGACAGCTTCTCGCGGCATGACAAAGAACTCACGCAACCACGGATCACGGTTGCCCCCTATGACGCCTCGCTCGGCGATGTGCTCTGGGCGGTCATCCCGCTGACCAATGAAACAGGCACCGAGGTCTTCGATCCGCTGGTCGTCAGCGACAAGCTCGTCGCAGCGGTCGAGGAGGTCGTGGGTGTCCGGGCTGTCCCGCTCAACCGCACCCTTGAAGCGATGCGTTCGCTCGGCTTCAAGGGTGTCCGCGACCCCGGCCAGGTCAGACAACTGGCGGCGGTCATGGGTGTCGATGGCATCATCGTCGGGACGATCACTGCCTACGACCCATACGACCCCCCCACCATCGGCCTCTCACTTGCCCTCTATGCCAGGAGCGACGCGATGCGCGGCTCTCACGGCCCGGATCAAATCGACCCAAGGACACTAACCGCCTCTCCCGTTGATACCCAGGCCAGGCCGACCGCCCGACTCGGAGATCGACCCACCGCGGTCGTCAGCGCAAACCTCGATGCCAAGGACCACAGCGTGCTTGCTGCCCTCCGCGACTATGCACAGGGTCGGCACGACCCAATCTCAGCACTCGGATGGCGAAGATACACCGCGAGTATGGACCTCTACACACAGTTTGCAACCCAGCATCTGGTGGCAGCTCTCATACAACAAGAGCAACAACGCCTCGGGCCGCTGGCAGTCGAGATCGAGAAAAACCCAACGCCCTGATGCCGGCACCGTCCGGTCAGAGGGCCGGACGGAGCAGCATCGTGGCACGAACGCCAGAACAACACACCCCGGGACGAAACCCCGACTCGATCCGGGTCGTCACCCTCGTGCATGGCTCACACAGGTGGCGCTTCACCTGCGCCCCCGGCGAAGAACGCACGCTCGTGGCGGCCGCTGCACGGGCTGCCATGCAAGGAAACACAAGCCTGGACCTCGCAGACGCTGCGATCCTGGCCCGCAGGCTCGACGCCTGGCCGACACACGAAGAGAACCCAAAGAGATCGCACACCCAAGACTGACACTCAACGCCGCACACCAAACAGCGGCGAGACCAACCGGAGACCGCAGATGTCAACCCTCCCGATTACCCAATCCTTTGCCTCATACCTCACCGACGAACGGCACTTCAGCCCGTACACCGCCCGGTGCTATGGCGCTGACCTCAGGCAGTTTGTTGAGTACCTCTCGGACGACACCGGCATCGGGGTGGATATTGATGCCGAGCGCAATGCCCTGTCCCGGCGAGAGTCGGCAGCAACCAACGGCGCACCGGTCGCGGGCTCGATCGGCCCCAAGACTATCTCCGATATCATCTGCGGCGCCGACGCCGACACCATCCGCGGCTTCCTGGCCAGGCTCGCTGAAGAGAACTATTCACCCGCAACCATGGCGCGAAAGATCGCCACGCTCCGGTCGTTCTATAAGTGAGCTGAGCGGCGGGGACTCGCAGACACCAACCCGATGACCCTCATCCGCACGCCTCGGCAAAACAAGCGGCTGCCCAAGGCAATCACCGTCGAGCAGGTCGAACGCCTCCTTGCTGCCCCGGGCAATGCCGATGTGCTCGGCCGCCGCGACCGCGCGATGCTCGAAACCCTTTACTCTACTGGTATCCGTGTGAGCGAACTCGTCGGGCTCAACTATCTCGACCTCGATGCCACGGGCGAAGCGCTCCGTATCCGGGGCAAGGGCAAGAAGGAACGCCTCGTCCCCCTGGGCACCCACGCGCTGATTGCAATCCGCAGCTATATCGAACTGGTGGAATCTGATGCGAAGTTCTCAAAGGCTTGGGCAGAAGAGAATCGCACCGAGGCGGCCCTCTTCATCAACAAGCATGGCAACCGGCTCAGCTCGCGGTCCGTCCGCCGCAAGCTCGACAAGTATCTCCGCGAGGCTGGTCTCGACCCGACGATCAGCCCACACACCCTCCGCCACAGCTTCGCCACGCACCTGCTCGATAATGGTGCCGACCTGCGAAGTGTGCAGGAGCTGCTCGGGCACCAGTCACTCAGCACCACCCAGGTCTACACCCACCTCTCGACCCAGCGCATCCAGAAGGCGTATGACGATGCCCACCCACGGGCTGAAGCTGGGTAAGACTCGTTCGAGTGACACGCCCGTTTCGCATTCCTGTGTTGTCTTCGGATGCCGACGCTGAGTCTGCGAAGCGTCGGATCGAATGCGCAAAGGTCACGACGAATATCCGACGCTTCGCAAGCTCAGCGTCGGCGTCCATCTATAACCCATACTCCTCCCAACGGGATTCGACCCTCGCACGGGTTTCCTCACACATCGCCAGCACCGGCGGCCACTCACGCACGGGTTCGCCATTGTGCGCATCGGCGCATGTCTTCGGTGTCGAGTCAAAGGCAGCAATCCCCCACGCCCCTTCGCGCCAGGTCTCCAGATCGCGCGAGGCATCAAAGTTCGCAACCCAGTTAAAAAGGACAGCCTCGGTGTCAGCGATATCGACACCCCTCCCGAGGATGATCGCATACGCTGGCGAACGGCTGGTTTCACATGAAACGGAGGCAACCGCACCACGCACACCCTCGATCACACTTCGCCCGAGACGGGGCTTCTCCTCGCCGACATCTTTGTCTGTGCGCACAAACAGCCACCCCGGCAAGTCGGTTGGCAGCGTGGCAGCAAGCACACCCTCGATCGCGCAAATGTCCTTGAGAAGCGATGCACCTGTCGGCTCATCCGCACTGACAAAGGGCAAGACCGGAC
>JAJRZG010000235.1 GCA_024275365.1 Planctomycetota bacterium
CCAAAGCCGTTGAATCGCAAGGCTACGGCACCCGCGTTTCTTCAAAAAGAACACGACCCCCGCAGGTGCGGGGGCCGTGTTGCATATCAAACTCTTCGACTGGTATCAGGCCTGACGGCGCCGACGGCCAGCGAAGCCAGCAAGACCAAGCAGCGCGAGGGTGGCCGGAGCCGGAACGATCGTGATGTTGTCAAACTGGTGGAACGCGTTTTCCTGGACCCAGGTGACGCTTGACAGACCGTTGAAACCCATACCAGCGAAGCTGAAGGTTTCGATGCCTGTCCCGTTATGCACGGTGTAGCTCGCGTTCACGGTGCCGCCACCGCTGAGGTTGCCCACGAAGTTTACGGTCGGTGTGTTACCACCAACAAACAGGGCTGCGAGGTCGATCGAGGCCAGATCGAAAGCTGCACCATCGATACGCGAAAAGATCATGACACCATTGACGGTGTTGTTGAACATCATCGTCGAGCCCTGATAGAAACCGGCGTTGCCAGTCTCAGCAGTCGTGAACGGCCACGGCTCACCCTGGGGCTTGGCGAGTTGCCAATCACCAGCGGTGTAGAGATCGCCATGCTCGATGAATCCGTTACCATTGGATTCCAAGTCCTGGAAATCCATAACAACTTGTGCGCTCGCAACGCTGGAAATGGCCAAGCCAGCCACCGCTGCTCCAATCATGTAATTCTTCATCTGTACTCTACCTCCAAGGCAAATCGGTCCTAAGATTTCAAGTCGTACCAGATGGAAACGGCTTGTGTCCTGGGCCTAGGAAAATCTGGGCATTACGCCGAGCAATGCCCCACAGAACTCAAGGATACTCGATTTTCTCCCAGCAAGCGATACGAAGTCATGCAATAATGATTATTTTTCAGAATCTTGATCGAAGCATGAAACCACTGAATATCTCGACATCCTATAATCCACAAAAAAAGGTAAATGAAGGGGTGTAAACTAGTTGCAATACACCGAATCAATACCGAACGATGTCCTCAGCGAGCCCAAGAATCGGCTTTCTGTCAAAATGGGCAAACTGCGCGAGAAAAGAGTCGAGAGACCGTGCAAGCTTATCGGCCGGCGGCTACTCGGCTCTATCGAGCGGATTCCAAGGCAAAGCGAGTCGGATTGGTCCGGAACAACTGCGATGCCGCGAGTGCGCGGGGGCATATATTTTGAGGATCGCGCGTACCGATTCGCTAGGGCTTTGGGCGGCATCAAGCCCGGGTAGCAATCACGCAAAATACCCCCCCGGGGACTCGAACCCCGAACCCGCTGATTAAGAGTCAGCTGCTCTGCCGATTGAGCTAGGGAGGCCTCGGGGGATTAAAAACACAAACACCCCGGCCAATCAAACCCGACAGGCCACAGGGCCACACCGAGCATGATCTCCACATCGTATCACGGCCATGCCCAGCGTCCAGCCCATCGATCCGGGAATCGTTGACCCAGACCCACCCCGGCGCTACCGTTGTCGCCAGCCCTGGGTGGTGGTTCCGTGCGCCGGAGAGGCCGTATTGACCCCCGCAAGCCCACCACAAAGGCCCCTGAAAGGACCGCCCGAACATGCTCCCAGCACAACGCCAAAGCTATGGACGCACCCGCCGCCGCCGGGCGCACGATGCCCTCAAGGCAACCCAGTCCGCCATGTGCCCCCTCAGTGGCATGCCCAAGCTCCCCCACAGGGCGTGTACCGAGTCCGGCTATGTCCGTCCGGGCCTGAAGATCATCGTCCCCAAGCTGGGCATCGGCGTCCCGAAGGACTAACCAAATGAGGCTGGCTGTCGATGTCATGGGCGGCGACAACGCCCCTGATGCAATTATCAAAGGGTGTGTCGAGGCTCTTGCTCTCCTTGCGCCCGACGATCAGCTCATCCTCTATGGCGACTCGGCCATCATCCGCGATCTCCTCGCCGAGTTCGGGTGCAGCGACCAACGCCTCGTTATCGAGCACGCCGAGCAGTCCATCACGATGGACGACTCGCCCGCCAAGGCTGTCCGCGCCAAGCCCAACAGCTCTATCGTCCGCATGGCTCTCCGTGGCTCTCGCAAGCACGACGATCCCGTCGATGGCATCCTCAGCGCGGGCAACACCGGCGCGTGCGTTGCCGCCTCCATCATGCACATGAAACGGCTCCCCGGCGTC
>JAJRZG010000236.1 GCA_024275365.1 Planctomycetota bacterium
ACAGCCCACGGGCATTCGGAAAATGTACTCAAGACAGTGCGGGAGTTGAAGCAGAGGAGGCCCGAGACGCAGGTGGTCGCGGGCAATATCGCGACCGCTGATGCTGCAAGGGATTTGGTCGAGGCGGGGGCGGACGCGGTGAAGGTCGGCATCGGCCCGGGGTCTATCTGCACGACGCGGGTGGTGACGGGGGTTGGCGTGCCTCAGATCACGGCGATCATGGAGGCGTCCCGGGGGGTGGCTGCGAGCGGGCGGGATGTGCCGGTGATTGCTGACGGCGGCATTCGGATGTCTGGAGATATTGCGAAGGCAATCGCAGCCGGGGCGAGCTGCGTGATGCTCGGGTCGCTCTTTGCGGGGCTTGATGAATCGCCGGGGGAGTTGGTCATCTCGACGGGTCGGCGGTACAAAACCTATCGCGGCATGGGCTCGGAGGGAGCGATGAACGCGGGGAGTGCAGATCGGTATGGACAGGCTGACAACCTCGACGAGCAGGGCAAGCCTCGGGCGAAGTTCGTGCCCGAGGGGGTCGAGGGGCTTGTGCCGTATCGGGGTTCGCTTGCCGAGTTTACCTATCAGCTCGCAGGTGGCTTGCGGGCGGCGATGGGGTATACCGGCTGCAGCACGATCGACGAGCTGCGAGAGAAGGCGCGGTTCTGCAAGGTCTCGGGAGCAACAGTCGTCGAAAACCACCCGCACGATATCCGTATCACGAAGGAAAGCCCGAACTACACGGTGGAACACGCGCGGGAGTAGGTCGCATGGGCATGAAGCCTGCCCCACTACGGGGGGCACTATGCAGCGACCAGCCGCCACACGCCCGCAACGGCTGCGCACACAACAACCGCAATCCCCAGCGGGAGCAGGTTTGACCAGAGAGCGATCTTGCGGCTGCCGGTCTCGCGCCAGATCGTCCAGGTCGTTGTCGCGCACGGATAGTGCAGCAGGCTGAAGAGCATCACAGAGACCGCCGTCAGCATCGTCCAGTCGTTGGCGCGGAAGAGGTCGCCGGTGGCAGCCGCATCAAGCTCCGTCATCTTCGAGGTCGCCATGTAGGCCATGATGATGGTCGGCACGATGATCTCGTTGGCAGGGATCGCAATGATGAAGGCGAGGAGAATCACACCATCGAGCCCGATGACCCAGCCGATCGGCTCGAGGGCGTTGCTGAAGGTCACCATGAGGGACTGGCCGCCGGGGGTGATGTTGCCCAGGAGCCAGATGAGCCCGCCAGCCGGGGCGGCCACGACCATCGCGCGGCCCAGGACGAAGATCGTGCGATCAATGATCGAGCGATAGATGACCCGCCAGACGCTCGGACGGCGATAGGGCGGCAGTTCCAGATAAAAATGGCTCGCTTCGCCCTTGAGCACCGTACTCGAAAGGAGCTTGCAGACGACGAAGGTGGTGACGGTGCCGACGAGGACGACCGCGAGCACACAGGCAGTCGCAGCAATGCCCGCCCACGCAGGGGGGAACTTGGCAGCCACAAAGACGCTCGAGATCATGATGATCGTCGGCCAGCGGCCGTTGCAGAGGGTGAAGTTGTTGGTCAGAATCGCAAGCGTGCGCTCGCGGGGCGATTCAATAATCCGACAGGCGACGACCCCGGCTGCATTGCACCCAAACCCCATCGACATCGTGAGCGCCTGCTTGCCATGCGCCCCGGCCCAGCGGAAGAAACGGTCCATGTTGAACGCGACCCGAGGTAGATACCCGACATCTTCGAGCAGCGTAAAGATCGGGAAAAAGATCGCCATCGGCGGGAGCATGACCGCGACAACCCACGCGACGCCGAGATAGACGCCATCAAAGAGGAAGCCGGTGAGCCACCACGGGGCCCCGATCGCCTCGGCTCCCGCGACCAGGTGGCCGTGAATCCAGAAAAGGCCGCTGGCGAGCATCGAACTCGGCACATTGGCCCCGGCGATCGTCATCCAGAGCACGACCGCGAGCCCGACGAGCATGATCGGGAACCCGAGGAGCCGACTGGTGAGCAC
>JAJRZG010000237.1 GCA_024275365.1 Planctomycetota bacterium
AAGAATGCCTTGGGTAGTTCGTCCCTCCGGGACGAGTCTTTCTTGCCTTGCTTGGGGAGTTCGTCCCTCCGGGGCGATCCTGAAGAAGACACAAAGGCAGTTTTACCACAGAGGACACAGAGTGACACAGAGTCAAGGCAGGAAGGCAGAGGGGAAAGGAAGAAAGACAAAGAAAGAAAGGCAGTTTCACCGCCGAGGACGCGGAGGGACGCGGAGGAAAGACAGGGGGAAAGAGAGAGGGGGGAGAGCGGATGAAGCCTGGCCGGACGGCGGGCGTGCCTCCTGCTCCCTCCCCCGCTGGGTGAGGGCCGGGGTGAGGCTGTCTTGCTCCCTCCCCCGCGCCCCGCGGGGGAGGGTTGGGGAGGGGGTGCCTTTCATCCTCGCCCGTGGGGAGTGGATGCGAAAGAGGACACCTCGCACGAATCACGATGCGGAGATGCAGTCGTCGGTGATGAGCTCGGCCGGGTCGTCAAACGACCCGGCCACCCCCGGCGCAGTCACCGGCTCGCCCTTGGTGATTGCCTTGGCGACTTTGAGATTGAGCCCGAGGAGTTGGGCGAGCAGGTCGCGGTGCTTGGGCCCGGTCTTGAACCCGTAGGCGGCCAGCACCGCCGCATCGAGCGCGGCGTGGGCGTCGCGCAGCGGGTGCTTGCCGGGCAGTTCGAGCGAGCGGTAGAGGGCGCGGAGGCCGCCCTCCATCGTGGGGAGTATCTCATCGCGCAGGCGGCGGACCTCGCGGGCGGCCTTGGCGACGGCGCGGACCTGGGCCTTGGTGGGCGACTGGGGCCAGGGGAAGGTGTCGAAGACCGAGCGGGGCGTGTAGCGGAAATCGCTCTTGAGCTTCGAGCACTTGGCGACGAACCACTGCCAGTGGGTGTCGGACTGGAGGATGCCGAAGGAGTAGTCGTCGTCGAAGGCGAAGGCCTCCAGTGCATGGTCCGGCCTGATATCTGTATCAATGAAGCAGAAGATCGGGCGCTTCGTGACAGCTGAGCACGCGATGTACCAGGCTTTCACGGATGTGGCATCCACAAACTCCTTGCGGCATCGAAAGTGCCGCCACCATGTGTTGAGCCAGCCCTGATCCTGGCCAGTCTCCTTGCCCGAATGTTTTCGTTCCTTCGCGGCGAGCTTCTGGATATGGGGTAGGACCGTGGCTTTTACATGCTCGAATGGCTCGCTGTAAGTCTGCGCCTCGACAATGTCTTGCTTCTGGAAGTCGATCACCCAGCGATCGGGCGAGCCATTGGTCAGCATGACGCGCCCGATGAGGAACGGATGCACCACCTCTCGATTCCGTTTCGGAGCAGCCTTGATGATCTTCGAGGCCTTGCTAGGCGTGAGCACAAAGCCTTCGTGTCTTGGGAACTGCCCGTTGAAGACGCACTTGGGCCGCTCGTTGCAGCCGCGCGGCGCGGCCGTTGGGGGGGTGGTCTTTCGTGCTGGGCTTGCGCGTGGGCATGGGCCAACGGTATCAGGATCAGACGCTCGATGCACAGCAGTGGGTGATGCGCAGCGGGCTGTGGGACCGGCTTCCAGCCGGTCCGCACCGGCTGGAAGCCGGTCCCACGAGAAGAGAAGCAGGTCCTGCCAACCCCACCGGCGTCGGGCCATCGAGATAAAGACACCCTCCCCCCAACCCCCTCCCACGGGGCGCGGGAGGGGGAGCAGTATGAGACCGACGCAATGCACGGGGAAGCAGGCACACGCAAAGACCGCCCCAGCGGGGCGGACTCCCCAAGGCCTTCTTCTTCTCCTGCCTTTCCTCTGCGTCCTCTGTGGTAAAACTGCCTTTCTGCCTTTCTTCGCGCTCTTGGCGAGCTTCGCGTTCCATGCCTTGCTCCGCGTCATCCGCGTCCCTCTCTCTGCGCCCTTCGCGTTCTGCCTTGCTCACCCTTCGCGGTCTTCGCGTCCTTGGCGTTCCTTGCTTCCCTCAATCCCCGCCCGCCTCCTCCCCGAACCGCCACGAGGTCCGGGTCTGCGGCGTGAGCTCCGCCCCCGTGAGCCCCGCGCGAATAAGTTCGATCGGGATCGAGTTGTGCCGCAGCACCGCGTCGTGGAAGGCGCGTTCGGTCATGGTGCCGGTCTCGACCAGCTCGCCGCGGAGCTCACGGAGTTGCAGGCCCCCGAGCATGTAGGCGCACTGATAAAGCGGTGAGTAGTTGCCTCCGATATAGCGCCGGACCTCGGCGGTTGCGTTGCTGCGTTCGTGCCCGACGCGCTAGACGAGAAACTCGATCATCTCCTCGGGTGACATCTCGCCGAGGTGGAACTTCAAGCTCACGATGATGCGCGCGCAGCGGTGCATCCGCCAGAAGAGCATCCCGATCCGGTCCTCGGGCGACTGGGCGAACCCGGCGTCATAGAGGATCATCTCCCAGTAGAGAGCCCACCCCTCGCCAAGAAAGGGCGTCGAGAAGACCCGGCGGTAGGGGCGTTCGCGCTGGGCGACAAACCCCTGCAAGTGGTGCCCGGGGACGAGCTCGTGGTGGACGACGGCCCGCGTGAAGTGGCGGTTGTTGCCCCGCATCGCCATGAGCTTGTCCTCGTGGCTCATCTCGTCGGCCGCGTAGGCGACGCCCATGTAGTTGCCGCCATAGAAGGCAAAGGGGAAGGTCCGCTGGCTCTTGGGCGCGATCATCTCGAGCCGCCAGAGCTCGCGGGCCAGCGGCGGCACCGTCACCATGTCACGCTCGGTCACAAAGTCGATCGCCTCTTGCGCAAGGGCTGCCACAAGCTCGTCCTGCTCGCCCGGCGGGACATGATCCTCCTTGACTGCCTCGAGCGCCGCGTGCCAGTCGTTTGCGTGGCCCATCTCTTGCGAGGCTTTCCGCATCTCGGCCTCACACCACGCAAACTCCCGCTCGGCGATGGCGATGAGCTCTTCGGGGGCATAGGGGATCCACTCGGCCTGCAAGTCAGAGAGGAGCTGCTCGCGGCCGATCGGGTCGCCGAGCAGCGGGTCGTCGTCCTTGCCCTTGATACCGGCGACGGTCTCGTTGAGATACTTGGCGTAGTCGTTAAGCGCCTTGTGGGCATCTGCAAAGGGGGACGCAACCCACCAGGAGAACTGGGGCGTGTAGCCGTCGTAATAGCCGAACCAACTGTTGAGCGTGCGGGCCAGCGCGCGGACGGTGCCGGCGGTGCGCTGCGCGAGCACCGGCGAGACGACCAGCCGATCCTCGTCGGTGTTGCCATCCTTGCGGCCCTTGTCGATGCGGGTGCGGATGGCGGTGATCTCCTCATCGAGCAGGTCCAGGGTTGCCGCGACCTCCTCAAAGTCGATCGGTTCGTGCGCAACCCGGCTGCGCTCAAGCCCGGCGATCGTCTCGGCAAAGGGGATCAGCGGACGCATCTCGTCGAGGCGGGTGCGGGCTAGGGTGAGCTTGGCGGCCTGCGATTCGAGCTTGGTGCGAAAGAGCAGGGCGTCGATCCTGCCCTGCTGATCGAGTGCAGCGAAGTCGGTGGCCGCCAGCCGCTCGGCCGCTTCGGTGTGGAGGGCTTCGAGCCGATCGAGCGCGTGTGTGTCAAAGGACATCCCATAGAAGGACGAGACCGCCCGACGGTCCGCCTGATAGTCGCTCAGCAGATCGACCAGGGCGATGGATTCGGGGGTGGAGGGGAGGTTGGCAGCGGGGGGAACAGGTTGAGCAGTCGTTGTTCCAATAAGTGTGCAGAGGAGAAGTATGGGGAGCATGTGACGCATGGGAACCTCCTGTGAGAATCGAGGCAGGATAGCAGGTTGTTCTGCCCGGCTCATTGGGAGCGAGGATTGCAGCCCCGAATGGGGCGACCGGCGTGTAGCCACGGATGGAGTCCGCTGGAGGCGGCGGAACCCGTGGTGGGCGTGGATGACGAAATGAGCCCCGGATGGGGCGAGGGGGTTGGGAGGCCTTCCACGGGTTCTGCACCGCTGCGTGCGAGGCTTCGCTCTACCCGTGGCTACAGCCCGGTGCCCCTCCGGGCGGAGAAGCATCAGCGTAACGCGGGTTCAGTCCGATCGTTCAGAGTTTTGCACCGCTGCTATTGCCCGCCTCCGTGCGGTGCGGACCGCGATGGCCGTGTCGTCCTTGGGCTCAAACGGGTTGACACTCTCAAAGATCGTGGCAAACGCGAAGATGCAGTACCCCGCCCCCGGCTCGCTCAGCCTGATCTGCTCAAGCGTCTGCGTCGGCTTGTGCTTGTACGCCCCGATGCCCGGCGTCACCGGCTTCTTCCCCGCGACCGCCAGCCAAGCGTTCAGATCGCGTACAAAGACAGCGTTGTCGTCGGTATAGATCATCGGGAGCACACGGTCGAGCGTGCCCTCTTCGAGCCAGCGGGCCGCATCCTGGAGCTGCGTCTCGCGGGCGAGGTCGGGATCGCGCCAGACCGCCGCCGACAGCTCGATCCCCGGCCTGATCCGGCGAGACTCGCTGCTGATCCGTTCGACCAGCCGGGTGATCTCGTCACGGACCCACCCGTCATGGGCCGCTCGATCGGCAGGGGTGCTCAGCGTGCGGTGCCCGGTCGCCTTATAAAACCGCGAGATCGAGGCCGGGTCTGCCGGGTAGACCTTGCCCTCGGGCAGCATGTCGCCGACGAACCGCACATAGTCGAGGTGCAGCCCGTCGATCGCGTATCGGCTCACGATATCGCGGCAGACGGCTGCGATGTGGGCCTGCACCGCCGGGTCGGTCGGGTTGGCGACGACATAGCTTTCGTTCTGTGGCTGGGGCTGCCCGGTCTGGTCGATCAGCCGCCAGGTGGGCTTGCGGATGAACGGGTGGCGGGGGTCTTTGGGCTGCCCCGTCCCCTTCCAGAGCGGGTAGACATTGATCCAGCCGTGCAGGCGGACACCCTGTTGGTGCGCCCGGCTGACAGCCACCGCGAGCGGGTCAAACCCGGGATCGGTCGCGTTGGGCTTGTCGCGGAACAGCTCTTCGCCCCAGGGTTCGAGATTGGAGCGGTAGTAGGCGTCGGCCTGCCCCCGGATCTGCCAGAAGATATCGGTAAACCCGGCCTCGGCAGCAACATCGATCGCCCGCTCGACATCGACCGCTGATCGGTAGTCCCACCGGGTGATCCAGATGCCTCGCATCTCTTCGGAGCCCCGGCTTGGCGAGAGCCCTCGGAAGGGGCTGCCCCCCGAGGAGCACCCCTGGATCATCGACCCAGTAAGCACGCCCGCGAGGACGATCACAACAGCAGCAAAGAAAGCAAAGGGTGAAGGAGCAGCGAAACTGGTGCGAGGCATAGCGGTCTCCCGATCCGTGGGGTTCCTGATGGCAGAAGAGGATACCGGGATTGCTGTGTTCGTGCTCGGGGTTGCTGTGTTCATGCCGAGAAAGGTCGCGCAAGCGACCGCCTCGATCCCCCTCCGCCCTGCGGAGGGGGTGGCCGAGCGAAGCGATGGTCGGGGGAGGTGCGAGCCATACGCAATGACAATGGGGTCGGTGGAAACGCCAAAGACACACCTCCCCCGCTTCGCTCACGCTCGGCACCCCCTCCTCAGGGAGGAGGGGGATCGGTGCCAATGCTGTGCGTGGCAGTTGAAGCAGTCGGCAATCCGATAGGCTTCCTCGGGTCAGACTCTTTGAGTGTCCAAGGATTGACAAGGAGCAGGATCGGATGACTGAGCACCGGGTTGTACGAGGAGGCATCGAAAAAACCGCAGTCACGGTCCACCCCTCCGCAGCCGCCGCCAGCGCAGCGGTCGCCGCCGAGATCGCCCATCTCATCCGCAAGCGGGCCAAAGCGGGCCGGCAGGCGGTCCTCGGGTTTGCGACCGGCTCGACCCCCTGCGGCATCTACGAAGAGCTCGTCCGACTCCACCGCGAGGAGGGGCTGAGCTTTGCCAATCTCGTGACCTTCAACCTCGACGAATACTGGCCGATCCAGCAGGACGACTTGCAGAGCTATCACCGGTTCATGGACGAGTACCTGTTCAATCACATCGACATCGACCGAACCAATGTCCATGTGCCCGATGGCACGCTGTCGATGGAGGAGGTCGGGGCGTATTGCGATGCTTACGAAGCCAGGATCGCCGAAGCGGGCGGGATCGACATACAGGTGCTCGGCATCGGACGGACCGGGCACATCGGGTTCAACGAGCCGGGCTCAGGGGCCACCAGCCGCACCAGGCTCATCACGCTCGACCGCATGACCCGGCGGGATGCTGCGAGCGATTTCTTCGGCGAATGGAATGTGCCCCGGCGCGCGATCACGATGGGCGTCGGTACCATCCTCGATGCGCGTCGGGTCGTCATGCTTGCGTTCGGCGAACACAAAGCACCGATCATCGCCGAGGCGGTCGAGGGCGAGGTGACACCGAGCGTTGCGGCGAGTTTCCTCCAGCAGCACCCCGATGCGAGGGTCGTGCTTGATACGGCAGCCGCTGCCGAGCTCACGCGGTTCAAGACCCCCTGGCTCGCGGGGCCAGTCGGTGATTTCGGGTTGACATGGGACGCGGCGCTCACCAGGCGTGCTGTCATCTGGCTTGCGCAGACTGTGCGCAAACCTATCCTCAAACTCACCGAAGAAGACTACAACGAATGCGGCCTGCAGGAACTTATCTCGGTCCGAGGGACGGCGTATCGGGTGAATATCGAGGTCTTCAAGACCCTCCAAAAAACCATCACCGGCTGGCCGGGTGGTAAACCCAACCGCCCCAGGTTTGTCGTCGGCAAGGGTGTCGATGAAGCGAACGGCCCCGACACCTTCCCCAAGCGCGTTGTCGTCTTCAGCCCGCATCCCGACGACGATGTCATCAGCATGGGAGGCACCTTCATCCGTCTCTGCGATCAGGGGCACGAGGTGCATGTTGCCTACCAGACCTCCGGCAATATCGCCGTCTTTGACGCAGCAGCCCAGCGGCACGCAGACTTTGTCGAGGAGTTCTGCGAGGCCTTCGGGCTCGGCGACGGGGCCGAGCGCGCGGGCACGATTGCCCACACTATCGGTGAGTTTCTCCGCAAAAAGGAACCCGGTGCTGTCGATACGCCCGAGCTCCGCACGATCAAGGGGCTCATCCGCCGCACCGAGGCTCGCGCAGGCGCAAAGTTCAGCGGCGTCAAGCAAGAAAACATCCACTTCCTCGATATGCCCTTCTATGAAACGGGTCTGGTGAAAAAGAAGCCGTTGGGCGAGGCGGATATCCAGATCATCATCGACCTCATGGACCGCGTGGAGCCCCACCTGGTCTATGCGGCGGGCGATCTCTCCGACCCCCACGGCACGCATCGCACCTGTCTGGCTGCCATCACGACCGCGTTCCATCGAATGCAGGACCGGCCATGGATGCCGAGGTGTGAGCTGTGGCTCTATCGCGGCGCGTGGCAGGAGTGGGGGGCCTCGGAGATCGAGATGGCTGTGCCGCTTTCGCCCGACGAGGTCGAACGCAAACGCATGGCGATCTTCAAGCACGAGAGCCAGAAGGACAAGGCGCTCTTCCCGGGGTCATGGGACACGCGCGAGTTCTGGCAGCGGGCCGAGGACCGCAACCGCGAAACCGCCGAGACCTACGACGCACTGGGATTACCGGAATATCAGGCGATCGAGGGGTTCGTGAAGTGGACACCAAGCGAAGCGGACGGGTCGCTCTGATCCCTCCCGTCGTGCTTTGATCCCTCACGTCGTGCTTTGATCCCTCGCATTCCGTGAGAAAGGTCGCGCAGCGACCGCCTCGATCCCCCTCCGCCCTGCGGAGGGGGTGGCCGAGCGAAGCGATGGTCGGGGGAGGTGCCTTTTGATCCCCCTCCGCCCTGCGGAGGGGGTGGTCGCGCCAGTGACCGGGGGAGGTGTGTCTTTCGCTCCACTCCCAGACTCAATGCCACAACGCCCGTCCCGCACCTCCCCCGCCTCGCTCACGCTCGGCTGCCCCCTCCGCAAGGAGGAGGGGGATCGATGACAACGCTGCGCGTGGCAGTTGAAGCAGTCGGTAATCCGGTACACTCCCGGCATGGCAACACACAACGACACTTCTCACAGCCAACGCCGTCGAGCATCCCGAGCCTCAGACGGGACAAAGGTTCGGGCGAGAGAACTTCGAAACTCGATGTCCAAGCCGGAAGTGCTGCTGTGGACAAGGCTTGCGCGCCGGCAAACGGGTTTCTCGTTTCGTCGCCAGAAAGCGATGGGGCCGTATGTTGCGGATTTCTACTGCCACCAAGTGTTGCTGGTGGTCGAGGTCGATGGACGGTCCCATGATCGTCGGGGCCAAGAGGATCGAAGGCGGGATGCGTGGATGCGGTCGAATGGATATGAGGTGTTGAGGCTTCCAGCGGCAGATGTGCTGCGCGATCTCGATGCTGCTGCGAGACTCGTCGCCGGGCACTGTCGGCGGCTTGCCAAGAAACTTGAAGAGCATGATCCTCCCTGATCCCCCTCCTCTTTGAGGAGGGGGTGCCGAGCACAGCGAGGCGGGGGAGGTGTGCCTTTGGCATGACCCCAACCCCACTGCTACCACGCACACCCCGCACCTCCCCCGACCATCGCTTCGCTCGGCCACCCCCTCCGCAGGGCGGAGGGGGATCGGATGCGCCGCCTTTGGCGGCTTGAATCGGAACCTTGAATCGGAACGCTGAATCGGAACCCTGGAATTTGACCGTTTGATAGGATTGCAGTATGTGTGAAATCGGCATCGGCGTCATCGGGCTTGGCTTTATGGGGCGGACGCACATCGCGGCCTATGCAGCGGCGGCTGAGGCAGGATATCCGTGCAGGCTCGTTGCGGTCTGTGACAGAGACCGCAGCCGCCTGAGTGGCAAGGTCGAAGCGTCGGGCAACTTTGATACCGGCTGCGAGGCTGAGCAACTCTTTGATCCAGCAGCCGTGACAGGCTATACCGACCCCGCCGAGTTGTTCGCCGATCCGTCGCTACAACTGGTGAGCATCTGCACACACACCGAGACGCATGTCAATCTCGCACTCCAGGCGCTCGAAGCGGGCAAGCATGTGCTGGTTGAGAAGCCGCTCGCGTTGTCCAGCAGAGAGGCGCTGCCTGTGGTCGAGGCAGCACGCGGAGCCGGGACGATTTGTATGCCCGCGATGTGCATGCGCTTCTGGCCGGCGTGGGCGTGGCTCAAGCGGGCGATCGAGTCGGGCGAGTATGGCAAGGTCCGCAGCGCGACCTTTCACCGGCTGGGCAGTATGCCCGCGTGGGCCGACTTCTATGCAGACGATTCGCGCAGCGGCGGGGCTCTTGTCGATCTCCACATCCACGATACCGACTTCATCGCGTGGTGCTTCGGTGTGCCATGGTATTTGGTGAGCGCTGGATCGAGAAACCACCTCACGACAATGTTTGTATACAAGAAACTCCGACATGTCGTGGCTGAGGGCGGCTGGGCACAGGACCCGGGCTTTGGGTTTAAGATGCGGTATGTCGTGTGCTTCGAGGAGGCGACAGCGGACTTCGATCTCGGGCGAGAGGACCAGTTGCTTCTCTGCCGAGATGGGCAGGCCGAGCCGATCGAGGTCGAGCCGATCAGCGGCTACGACGGACAGGTCCGACACCTGCTCGATTGCATCGCTGCGAATCGCACGCGCGCCGATGTCACGCCGGAAGACGCGGTTCTGGCGTTGGAGATTCTCGAAGCCGAGCGAGAAAGCATGGTGACTGGGGGGGGGGTGAGCCTCTGAGATTGGTGTGTGGGTTGCTCCCCTGCCTGGACGCCGGAGCTGAGTCCTCGAAGCTCCGGGTCTGCATCCTCTTGAAGGTCCAGGTTCTCTCGACCCGGAGCTTCACAAAGCCTCGGCTCCGGCGTCCATTAGAGTTCGGGAAATGATCGGGCAAAAGGGTTGATTCACCCAGCTCCTGCCGATTCGGCAGCCCACTGCCGGGCAGATATGGCCGAGAGCCCCGGGTAGCCCCCACGGGCCCGCGCCTCACTCCCGGCCCTTGGCATCGGGCTTGCAACACTCCACCCAGAGGGGCATCGCGCCCCCATGCAATCTCGGTCATGGACCGATCAACACCAACCCGCTTCAAGGAGACGCGGCTATGTCCAGAATCATCGGAATCGACCTCGGAACCACAAACTCAGTCGTTGCCATCATGGAGGGTGGCTCGCCCAAGGTGCTCATCAACTCGGCAGGCGACCGCACCACACCCTCCGTCGTCGCCTTCAACGACAAGGGCGAACGACTCGTCGGCAAGCAGGCCAAGCACCAGCAGGTCACCAACCCCAAAAACACCATCAGTTCGATCAAACGCTTCATGGGGCGTCGGCATGACGAGGTGTCGGACGAAGAGAAGCTGGTGCCTTTCGAGGTCACCGGAGGCTCGGGCGACTTTGTCAAAGTCATGGCCAGGGGCAAGGAGTACACACCACAGCAGATATCCGCGTTCATCCTCCAGGACCTCAAGAAGGTCGCGGAGTACTACCTCGGTGAGCAAGTAGACCGCGCGGTGATCACCGTCCCCGCCTACTTCAATGACTCACAGCGCCAGGCGACCAAGGATGCCGGCGAGATCGCGGGCCTCAAGGTCGAACGCATTATCAATGAACCCACCGCGGCTGCCTTGGCCTATGGGCTCGACCGCAAGGCCAACGAGAAGATTGCCGTCTTCGATCTCGGTGGCGGCACCTTCGATATCTCCATACTCGATGTCGGTGACGGTGTCTTCGAGGTGCTCAGCACCAACGGCGACACCCACCTCGGCGGCGACGACTTCGACGACAAGCTCATCCAGTTCCTCGCCGACGACTTCAAGGCCAAGGAGGGGATCGACCTCCGAAGCGACGCGATGGCCATGCAACGGCTCAAGGAGGCGGCGGAGCGGTCCAAGGTTGAGCTCTCAACCATGCAGGAAACCACGGTCAACCTGCCCTTTATCACCGCTGACCAGAGCGGCCCCAAGCACCTGCAGGTGACCATCACCCGAAGCAAGTTCGAGAGCCTGTGCGAGGATTTGTATCAGAGGCTCCGAGAGCCCTGCCTTGCGGCGATCAAGGATGCCAAGCTCGACCCCTCCAGGATCGACGAGATCGTCCTCGTCGGGGGCTCGACCCGCATGCCCAAAGCCCAGGAGATCGCCAAGGAAATCTTCGGCAAAGAGCCCAACCGCACCGTCAACCCCGACGAGGTCGTCGCAATCGGCGCAGCCATCCAGGGCGGCGTACTCCAAGGAGAGGTCAAAGATGTCCTCCTGCTCGATGTCACGCCTCTGAGCCTCGGTGTCGAGACGCTCGGCAGCGTGATGACCAAGCTCATCGAGAAGAACACGACCATCCCAACCAGCCGCAAGGAGGTCTTCTCCACTGCGGCTGACAACCAGCCAAGTGTGACGATCAAGGTCTATCAGGGTGAACGCCAGATGGCAACAGACAACCGTCTGCTCGGACAGTTTGATCTCGAGGGCATCCCCCCAGCTGCCCGTGGCACACCACAGATCGAGGTCGAGTTCAACCTCGATGCCAACGGCATCCTCACGGTCACCGCGACCGAGAAAACCACCGGCAAGAGCGCAGACATCAAGATCACCAACTCCGGTGGACTCGACAAGGACGAGATCGACCGCATGCAGCGCGAGGCCGAGGCACACGCCGAAGAGGACAAAAAACGCCGCGAGCTTGTCGAAGTCAAGAACAAGGGCGACCAACTGGTCCACCAGACTCGCCAGGCCCTCGAAGAGCACGGCGAGAAGGTCGATCAGGACATCCGGGCCAAAATAGAGAGCGCGATCGCCGACCTCGAACCCAAGCTCAAGAGCGACGACAAAGAGCCGATCGAGGCTGCCATCCACGAGCTCGAGCAGGCATCGATGGAACTGGGCAAGGCGATCTATGAGGAGGCTGCCAAGGCTGAGAGTGACTCAGCACCCCCCCAAACAGGGGATGCCGGGGCCGATTCAGCCAGCAGTGAGGCCCAAGATGACGATGTGATCGATGCGGAGTTCGAAGTGAAGGACGACCAATAACCAGAACCGTTCACCCGTCACCAGCGTATAGACAGGTGAAATGGACTCTCTCTCTCCTCCAGGCGGCTGAGTACGAAAGTACGCGGCCGTCTTTTTCGTATCGGTGCTCTTTTCGATTTCCGAGCCCCGGACTTCAGCCCGGGTGTGCGAAGATTTCAGGAGGGTGGGCTTTTCAGCCCGCAAAGAAAGAGATCAGGGGCGCGGGCTTTCCGGCCCGCGTGCAGTGAGCACTCGCAGCGCATCGAGCATCTTCACCGCTGCATCCCCCCGATGGCTCAGCCGGTTTTTTTCATTTGGCTTCAGCTCCGCACTCGTGCGCACAAACTCCGGTGCCACAAGGAAAAGCGGGTCATACCCAAACCCATTCTCTCCGCGGGGCACTTCTCCCGGCAGCCCGAGCCGCCCCTCGAAGGTGCCTCGGGTATTAGCCTGAACCGTGGGACCGGCTTCCAGCCGGTGCCTCTCCTGCTCCCCACCCCGTATCCAGTGATAGTGCATCCAGTGTGCAACAAGCCCTGCAGCAACCGGGTTCTTCAGCATGTAGTCCCATGTCTCACCGAACTCATCAGCATCCCGCACGATTCTGTCGTAATACTCGGGCTGCCAGAGAGGGATTCTGGTTTCCCGCATTCTGTTGATGAGATTGGCAGTGAATGATTTGATGCTGTGCATAATCTCGGGGAGTTCGTGCCAACCCGTTTGCTTGGGGAGCGGTGAGAGCA
Source organism: Planctomycetota bacterium (assembly GCA_024275365.1). Lineage (GTDB taxonomy): Bacteria > Planctomycetota > Phycisphaerae > Phycisphaerales > UBA1924 > PNC22. The sequence goes on from JAJRZG010000237.1 coordinate 12,628, forward strand.
GGAGATGAACATGGTTGGGCATCACGACGACCAGGTGTACAAGTGCCCTCTCGCGGTGCCAGTGGAGGCACGACTTGAGAACGACATCACGCTCGTTTGGGGAAAGACATCCTTGCTGAACGCGAAATGTTACAAAGTATGTTGCGCCGTGTTGATGCCAGTGCGGGAGGTCTCCTTGGGTTTTGTGGACGGTGCCTCGTTGGTGTAGGTTGACCGGTGACATATTGGCGGGAGTCGGGCGGAGAGGCACCGGCTGGAAGCCGGTCCCACGATTGGCCAGCACCATCACACACACAAACCTCGCACCACGGCTCTCTGGCTCCACACCCTCCAACTCCCGCAGCAATCTGGCGTTATTCGCAGCATCCCGCTCGGCTCGGGACATCCCCGTTTCCCGGCCATCGGTGCAGTAGTGACTGCTGATGACGCCGGGAGCGCCGCCCAAGGCATCGACCTCCAGCCCCGAGTCATCCGCCAGACAGGGCAACCCCGTCTGCTCGGCATAGGACAGGGCCTTGATGGTGGCGTTGGCCTCGAAGGTCTGCCCGGTCTCCTCGGGTTCGACAAAGTCCTCGTGTCCGGGCAGCTCCTTGAGCCCCACAAACTCGACCCCCGGCAGCGCCAGCATCTGCCGAAGCTCCTCCACCTTGTGCGGGTTGCCCGTCGCGATCACGATACGGGAAAGATCGGGTATGCGTGGGGGGGTGTCCATATCTGGGCGAGTGTACCCTTCCTCTGCATCATGGCGCAACGCCCAGGGATCACAATCCCTGGGCTTGGGAGTGATCTTCCGCACCCCTCCCGGATACCCCCCTACACTCCGCCATGAGCATGAAACTCCTTCGACAGTTGGGGCTCGACAACGACGATCGCGTCGTTCTTGAGCCGGTTGGCGACGAGACCCCCGAAAAAGGGATCGTCCTGAGCATGAACCCCGCCACCGGCACCCCCATCGCGGGTGTCCGGCTCGATACCGCCGATTCTGATGAGAAAACCATGGCCGAGGCCGTTGCCGGCTTTGACCGCTGGCGTCGCATCCCGGCCCCCGTCCGCGGGCAGGTCGTCCGCGAGATCGGCAACGAGTACCGCAAATACCTCGAACCCCTCGGCGAGTTGGTCGCCCTCGAGGTCGGCAAGATCAGGGCAGAAGGCATCGGCGAGGTCCAGGAGACCGTCGATATCGCCGACTTTGCGGTCGGGCTCAGCCGCCAGCTCTATGGCAAGACGATGCCCAGCGAACGCCCCGAGCACCGGATGTATGAGCAGTGGCTGCCTCTGGGCCCGATCGGGGTCATCTCGGCCTTCAACTTCCCCAATGCGGTCTGGGGCTGGAACGCGATGCTCGGCGCGGTCTGTGGCGATGTCACCGTCTGGAAGCCGAGCCTCTTTGCCCCGCTCACCGCGATTGCGACCAACGCGATCGCCGAGCGTGTGGCGGCCGACATGGGCTACAAAGATATCTTCAAGCTCGTCATCGGGACCGACGAGGAGATCGGTGATCGGTTGATCCACGACGGGCGCATCCCGCTCATCAGCGCGACCGGTTCTTGCCGCATGGGCCGGATCGTCGGCTCGGTCGTCGCCAAGCGCCTCGGGCGGTGCCTCCTCGAGCTCGGAGGCAACAACGCGATCATCGTCGAGGGGGACGCCGACCTTGATCTGGCCTTTGAGGGCATTTTCTTCGGCGCAGTCGGCACCGCAGGGCAACGCTGCACCAGCACACGGCGTCTGATCGCCCACGAGTCGATCGTCGAACCCCTCACTGACCGGCTCGTCTCGGCCTATGGCAAGGTGAATATCGGCGACCCGCTCAACCCCGACACGCTTGTCGGGCCGTTGATTAATGAGCGATCGGTCGAGCAGTTTCTCCGCGCCATCGCCAAGGCCAAGGAGCAGGGCGGCGAGGTGCTCGTGGGCGGCGACCGGGCGACCGGTGATGGGCTCGGCGGGCACTTTGTCCAGCCGACGATTATCCGCGTGCCGGCCGACAAGCCTTTCCCGATCGCCCATGAAGAGACATTTGCCCCGATCCTCTATATCTTCTCGTACAAGACGATCGACGAGGCGATTGCGATGCAGAACGATGCCGACCAGGGGCTCAGCTCGGCGATCTTCACCTCGGGTGTGCGAGCAGCCGAGAAGTTCCTCAGCCCCGCGGGCGCAGGGAGCGACTGCGGCCTTGCCTATGTCAATCTCGGCACAAGCGGCGCCGAAATCGGTGGGGCATTCGGCGGCGAAAAAGACACCGGTGGCGGGCGCGAGTCGGGGAGCGACTCGTGGAAGCAGTACATGCGTCGCCAGACCGTCACCATCAACTACGGCGAGTCGATGCGGCTCGCCCAAGGCATCGAGTTTGGAGCATCGTGATGACTGAGCAACGCGTTGTAGACCCTCTGGCTGAAGCTGCAGTCGCCGAGATCGAGAGCGGGATGCTCGTCGGGCTTGGCACCGGGCGAACAGCCTCTCGTGGCATTATTGCACTTGCTGAGCGTGTACGGTATGAAAATCTCGAAATCCGCTGCGTCTCGACGAGCCACGCCTCAGAGACACTTGCGAGGTTCCACAGCTTGCCCGTGATGGACTTTGCCCTCATCGAGAAGGTCGATTACCTTTTCGACGGGGCCGACGAAGTCGATTCGGGAATGAACATGCTCAAGGGCACGGGCGGCGCAATGACCCGCGAGCGTATCGTTGCCTGGGCAAGCACCAAGTGCGTTTACATGATCGATGAGTCCAAGCTCGTCAGCCGCATCGGCGAGCGGACGACGCTGCCGATCGCGGTGCTCGCCTTTGGGCTCGCATCGGTGCGGGCCGAGCTCCGAAATCTCGGGCTCAATGGTGTCTGCCGCCGCACGATCAAGGGCGAGCTGTTCCTCACAGACAACGGCAACATGGTCATCGATGTCGTCCTCGGCGAGCACGATCTCTCCGAGATGGCAGCCGCGATAAACGATATCCCCGGTGCGATCGACCACGGCCTGTTCCTCACCGAGGCCGATGAAATCCTGATCGAACGCGACAGCGGGACGATCGAAAAACGCATCCGCGAGAGATAGGCTCATCGAGTCAGGCCAAGCGAGATGCTTTCCGTCGAGTGTGCCAGAAGAGTGCCTCTCTACCGGCAGTTGAGCCCGTGAAGCCGACGCAGGAGCGGGAGAACCTCCTCGACATGTGCCCTCGCGTCGCCGACATTCTCTGATTGACCGATACTGTTCCAGGTTTGCATGAGCATCTCGCCGAGGAGGAAGTACCCGACGATAATCGAGTCCTCGGCAATCTTCCTGATCTCATAGGCAATCGTACTGACGGGCCCTCGTCGGCAGGCGTGCGCAACCCGTTCGATACTCTCCAGGATTCGCTGCACAAACTCCGTGATGAGTGGACCGATCTCAGGGTCCCCATCCAGAGAAGTCCGAAGAATCTGATCATCTGGTGATTGCTCGACAGAGAGGATTGTCCGTACAGATGAGGTGAGTTCGATGCGATCAAAGGGTTTCTCCAGCAAAACCATGAACGGGATTGTTGCAAGATCCATTTGTATCTGATCGTCATTCTTCATCATCATAAGAATGATCGGGAGGCTCATCCAACGCTCCCGGATGGTGCGCGCAAGATCAACCCCTGATTCGAGCGGCCCCAGGCATTCATCTACCAAGAGCAGATCAACATGGGGGGTACCACCCAGCCAGGACATGGCAGCAGACTCAGACTCGACTGTGTGAACATCCATCCCCATACGACATAACGAAGCTTCGGCAAGTTGTGTTGTTGAGCACTTTGGGCCGATGACGAGCGCGGAACCCTCG
>JAJRZG010000238.1 GCA_024275365.1 Planctomycetota bacterium
ACATCCACCCCCTGCCAAAAGCTCGCTGCGCCGAAGAGCACCGCCCGATCACTCTCGCGGAAGAGCCGAAGGATTTCGCTCCGGGGGCCATCGCGCCCTTGGGCAAGCAGCGGGAACCCCTCGCTGGCAAGTTCCTCGCTCACAAAGTCAGCAACCCTGTTGAGCGTAAAGAAACTCGTAAAGAGCACAAACGCTCCACCCTCGGTTGCGCGCACATGTGTGCATATGCGGTTGGCGAGCGCCTGCTCGTAGTTCTCCGGCTGGTTGCTGACACCGCCTCCTTCACGCACCGGCTGGAAGCCGGTGCCACGGCCTCTTCGCTTTGCAGGCGAAGGTGACGGCATCGTCCGATCGACAAACACCTCGACCTGTCGCGCGTACTCAAACGGGCTGCCCAGTTGCATCGCGTGCGCCCCCTCGCACCCGAGCCTCCCGATCGTGTGAGCAAACGCCGTCTCGGCTCGCTCAGCTGGTTAATCCTCATGGACCGTCCGCGTCGCCAGCGTCGCGCTCGTGAGAATCACGCTGGAATCCTTGGAAAACAGATACTTATCAAGCAACGGCGCTACATCAATCGGCGAGGCTGCCACCGAAACCCGCACCCCCCGATACCCGCTCCCCGCGCCCGGCTGCTTGACCTCGATCCAATACACACACCCCTCAGCTGTCTGCTCGACCCACGCTTCTGCTGTGTCAGCGATCGAAACAGCCCGCTCGATATACGCAGCAAGCTCAAACCGGTCGGGTTCGCTTTTCATATCTTCGCGCAGGCTCCGCAGCCGCATGGCGAGATCGTTCATCGCGGGTGTCAGCGGGTTGGCGGCCGCCTGCGCCTCGCGCACCCGCCCGTTGCGCACCCCTGACGATCGGTCCAGCTCGATGAGCGACTCGAAAAACTGCCGCGAGGCCCGCTCGGCTGCGCGCACAAGCATGACCGCCCGCTCGACCGATTCGGTATCGTTGTGCAGATTCATCAGCTGCGCAAGATACCCCCGCTGTTTTCGGGCTTGATAAAGCGTGCTCAACAAGTGGTTGACCCGCCCCTCGCTGAGCGAGAGCCCGAAGTGCTCAGCAGCCACATCCTCCACGCTGTGCGCCTCATCGAGGATCACATGGTCGTACTTGGGCAAAAAACCCGCCCCCCTGGCCCGCAGCGCAAGGTCGGAAAAGAAGAGGGCGTGGTTGCAGATGAGCAGGTTCGACCGTTCCATCCGCCGCCGCGCCGATTGATAGAAGCACGCCTCGTTGTGCGGACACTTTCGGCCCATGCAGTTGGCAGAGTCCGACTGGACCTTGTCCCAGACGCCCATCCGTTCGAGCGTCGGCAGCGTGGCGAGTGTGCCATCGGTGGTGTAGTACGCCCAGTCCTCGATGACATGCAGCGACCGCCGGGCCGCCTCGTCGGTGAGGAGTTTGTCCTGCCGTGCGCTTGCGAGTTTGAGCCGACGGATGGAGATGTAGTTCCCCCGCCCCTTGACCAGGCAGGCACGAAGCTCGCCGGTCCAATCTGCCCGGGGCTGGAATGGCCCCGTCCCTGTGGGAGCACTCGGGGGCTGGAAAGCCCCCGCCCCGGGGTCCTCTCCCTCGGGGAGAGGAGCAATCGTGCTCTGGAGCAGCGGGATATCCCGCTCCATCAGTTGCTCCTGGAGGGCGATCGTGTTGGTCGCGACCACAACCGTTTCGCCTTTGCCCAGGCATCGCTGGATCGCTGGCACCAGATAGGCGAACGACTTGCCAACGCCCGTGCCCGCCTCGACGAGCAGGGTTTCCTTGTGTTCCATCGCCGCCTCGACTCGGGCAGCCATGCGGAGCTGCTGCTGGCGGGGTTCGTACTCAGGACCGAGGGCACCGGCGACAGGGCCGTCGAGGTCGAGGATGGTGGCTGCGGGAGAAGTCATTGTTTGGAGTTTAGGGGGG
>JAJRZG010000239.1 GCA_024275365.1 Planctomycetota bacterium
CCGATCCTCTATCTGCAAGAGGACGACGGCTCCTGGACCCGCGTCGATCTGGTCGGTGAGGCTGGCGGCCCGACGCCCGAGGGGCGATTCTCGACCTTTCTCGATCCCGTCTCCGGCCGGTCGTCGATCATGAGCGCCACCGCTTCGGGCCTGGCCGTCTATGCCAGCGATGAGGCGGGCAACTGGAGTGTCCGGAACCTCTCGGCCGAACTGGGAGTCGCGCCGATTGCTACCAACCCGGTGACCTTCACCACACGCACCGGGCTCGTCTATTCGGCGGGGCTCGATGCTGAGGGCAACCTGATCGCCTATCGCCAGACGGGGAATCTCAACGGCAATGGGGGGGCGGTCTGGGGGTTTGAGGACATCTCGGCAGAAGACCTTGCTGCCCAGGGGCTCTCGCTCCCGACGCTGGTCGGCAGCACACTGATTGCGTATGTCACTGGGTGGAATGGGCTGACGATCGCCGGGCTCGATGCCGAGGGCAAGATTCACGCAGCCTGGTGGTCGCCGGGCATGGAGCGGTGGACGCTTGCCGATCTGAGCGCGATCACCGGGGCGCCGCAATACACCGGCAAGATCACGGCCTACCTCACGCCTTGGAATGGGATCAATATCGCCGGGACCGATGTCAATGGCGACTTGTCAGTGGTCTGGTGGGTGCCGAGCTTTGGGGGCGAGTGGCGGGTCTCGAAGCTCAACCAGTTGCTCGAGGGGCCGAAGTTGATGGAGGGGACGGTTGCGAGTTGGGTGACGCCTTGGGGCGGGCTGAATGTTTCAGGCCTGACGGCGGCGGGCAAGGTGGTGGTCTATTGGTGGACCCCGAGTGCCGACGGCTGGCAGATCACGACGCTGAGTGATTACATCCCGGATGTGGAGCCGCCGGCGAGGGGGGTGATCGGGCACACTTCGAATGCGGGTGTGATCTCGATCATGGGGCTGAGCGAGGCGGGGGAACTGGTCCGGTATTGGTGGCAGCCGGGCGAGTCGTGGGCTGGGGAGACGCTCTCGGCAGGATAGAACTTGCAGAGAGAGACCCCGGCGGGGAGAGAGTACTCGGAGTCGGAGAAACCTTGAATCGCTGGGCCGATTGAGCCGTTATGCTTCTTTGTGCGCCCGGTGCGTCAAGCCGGGTGGGGATCTCTGTGGAGATGGCTGATGTCCGCACTTTCCAGCAGGCTCCGGCAGGTGTTGACCGAGCATGCTGCACAACCAGCGGTCGAGGGGGCGAGCGGCTCGCTGTCCTATGCCCAGTTCGAGGCCCGATCGGGGGAGATCGCGGCCCCTCTGGCAGCAGCCGGTGTCGGGCCGGGTGACTTTGTGCCCATCCTGCTCAGCCGATCGGTCGAGTTTGTCCTGGCGGTGGCGGCTGTGGTGCGGTGCGGGGCGGCGTATGTCCCGATCGATACCACAAGCCCCGCAGCGAGACAGGCTGCGATTCTCGAACTGTTCGACTGGTCGGTGGCGCTGGTTGCCGGCGAACGGCTCGCCATCCTCAGCAGGGCAGCATGCATCGATGTTGCCGAGGTGTGCGCCGAATCTGGGTGCTGTGTGGTGTGTGCCTCCGAGACGGGGCTCTGGGCCGAACGGGAGGACGACTCGCCGCTCTACCTCATGTTCACCTCCGGCTCGACGGGGACGCCCAAGGGCGTACTCGTCCCCGATCGCGGCGTTGCTCGGCTCGTGATCGAGCCGGATTATGTCGATCTCTCGCCGAAGGACCGCTGGGCGCTGGCCTCGTCGGTGGCCTTTGATGCTGCGACGCTCGAAATCTGGGCACCGCTGCTCAATGGCGGCACCTGCGTCGTGCAGGAGAAGGCCCTGCCCTCGCTTGCGGAGTTCGGGAGTTTTTTTGCCAACGCCCGGATCACCCACGGCTGGCTGACGGCCGGGCTCTTCAACCTGCTGGTTGCGGAGAATGCGGCCTGCCTTGCGGGGTTTCGGCAGTTGCTTGTCGGGGGAGAACGCGAGTCGCCCGAGCACATTCAGCGATTCCTCGAAGCCTGCCCCGGGGTGA
>JAJRZG010000240.1 GCA_024275365.1 Planctomycetota bacterium
CTCCAAGTGGTATCACGAGAGAATAGCCATCCAAACACCCCTCCCGAGGAGAGTCCCCATGACCCAGGTCAAAGCCACCAACATCCACTTCCACGAAGGCAACATTACCCGCGACGAGCGCTGGAAGGCCCTGGGCACCAAGGGATGCACCCTCTGGTTTACCGGCCTCTCCGCCTGTGGCAAATCGACCATCGCCTGCGCCCTCGAACAGGCTCTGTGCAACCAGAATGTCTCCTGCTACCGTCTCGATGGCGACAATGTCCGTTTCGGGCTCAATAAGAACCTGGGCTTCAGCGCTGAGGACCGGGCTGAGAATATCCGCCGGATTGGCGAGGTGTCCAAGCTCTTTGCCGACGCCGGGGTCGTGACCCTTTCCAGCTTCATCAGCCCCTACACCGCCGACCGTGACGCGGCCCGGGAGCTGCACAAGGAGGCCGGGATCGACTTCATCGAGGTGTTTGTGGATACCCCCATCGAGGTCTGCGAAGAGCGCGACCCCAAGGGGCTCTACAAGAAGGCCCGTGCCGGCGAGATCAAAGGCTTCACCGGCATCGACGATCCCTACGAAGCGCCGACGAACGCCGAGTTGGTCATCAACACCGCCGAGCACGATCTGGAGACCTGCGTGCAGATGTGTCTGAAGTGCCTAGGCGAGCGTGGGCTTGTGGATGTGTCAGAAGACTGATACTACAATATGTGGTGCTTTTCGCGCTAGATAAGCACTGCATATGGAGTTTTTCGGTTCTGCGATTGCCATTTGACCCTGATCGGTATCCACCCCGAATGTCGCCCAGTTTTTCAAAAAATCACTTGACATGCACTGAACACCTGCGATAATGCTGTCGAAGATATTCTCGGCCTGAGTGCATCTCGGGCACGATACCACCGCGGGAGGCTGCGTGCCTCCCGCTGTTTTTGTTTTGTCAGGCTACGGCATAGTATCCAGGCATGACAAAGCGATGCTGCGTATTTGTGGATGGCGAGAACCTCCGTCATGGAATTGTTGATCTATTCCGTGGCCAGTTCGAGCGACGGGACTATCTTCCAAAGAACGCCAACTGGGAAAAACTGTTTGCCGACTTTGCCAGACAAGCCTGCCCAGAGGGCGAGTTACTCCGAACATACTGGTACACAATTCAGCACCTCGACTTCTTTCCTTATCGCATCTCGAAGGACACTGTTGAACGCAACCATTTATTTCGGCGACAAAAGGATCTTCAAGATAGATTCGAGGGCTTGTCAGGTGACACACTTGACGCAGAGTGTGACAAGATTGCAGAGCACATCCATCGCCGGCGTCAAACAATGCAGAACAGATTCGACGGATGGATCGCTGTCCAGAATGGCATCAGCCAAAAACACCGGTCGATTGAGTACCGCCGTGCTGGTGCAATTACTCACAACCTGTTTACAGATCGGCTTGGTGGTGAAAAAGCAGTCGATGTTAAACTCGCTACCGATCTGATCGTGCTGCGAGATATTTATGATGTTGCCATCATTGTCTCCGGTGATCAAGACTATGTGCCTGCAGTACAAGTGGTGAAAGATGCAGGAAAGACCGTTGTCAATGTCGCTTTCGAGCGTCGCAACGGGCAACTCCATCCTGGCGGCGCCCGCCGACTGAATCAACTCACAGACTACAGTGTGCGTGTCTCCCACGATGATCTGAAGACATATCTTGGAATCGAGGACGGGAATGCCTGACTACGCCACACTCTGCACCGCTGCCCGCGAAGCCGTCTTTCTTGCCTCGGCCGTCTGCCGCGAGGTCCAGGGCTCGCTCGATGAGCTCAAGGCCATCACCAAGGACGATAAATCCCCCGTTACCGTCGCCGACTTTGCCAGCCAGGCGATTGTCGCCAAGGTGCTCAGCGATCATCTCGGCTCGGGAGTCATCCTCGTCGGCGAAGAGGACTCCAAGTGGCTTCGGCAGGATGACCACGCAACCCACCGCCAGGCCACGCTTGCAGCCGTCCAGACCGTCTGGGAGGACGCGACCGAGAAGGACATGCTCGACGCCATCGACATCGGCGCGGGCGACACCCACCACGCCGGGTTCTGGACGCTCGATCCCGTCGATGGCACCAAGGGCTTCCTCCGCAACCAGCAGTACGCGATCGCGCTTGCCTATGTCGAGCGGGGCACGCCCGTCGTCGGCGTCATGGGCTGCCCAAATCTCCCCCGTGATTTTTCCGTTCCGCTCGATGTCCCCGACGCTCACGGCTGTCTCTACGCGGCGATCAAGGGCGATGGTGTCTTCGAGTATGCAGCCGACGACCGAGGCGAGAAGCCGACCAAGATCACACGGCTCGACCACGCGGGAGGGGAGACCCTCAGCGTCTGCGCCAGCGTCGAAAAAGCCCACTCGAATGTCAGCGACACCGACCGCATCCTCGAGCACCTCGCCACGCAAGGCCACCCGGCAGGCGAACCCGTGCGGCTTGATAGCCAGGCCAAATACGCGGTTACCGGGCGCGGACAGGCCGATGCCTACCTCCGAATGCCGACACGCAAAGGCTATGTCGAGCGCATCTGGGACCATGCTGCCGGTTCGCTCGTTGCCACCGAAGCCGGCTGCTTTGTCACCGATATCTTCGGCAACGCGCTCGATTTCAGCCACGGGCGCGGGCTCGAAAAGAACAAGGGCATCATCTGCGCCCCGCCGCGGGTCCACGGCCTCGTGATCGGCGCGATCGAGGCGCTGGGCATCGGGAAAGACCAGGCGTAGACCACCCCTGGTGGCACGGCTCTCCGAGCCGTGTGTCATTCCCGCACGGCTCGGAGAGCCGTGCCACCAGGGAGTGAAAGAGGCCGTCTGCCAATCCCAACTCTCTTCTCTGGAAGGGTTCGTCGCGGAACCACTTGAAGAGGAGAGACCCCATGCCCCGTTGCCCGCACACTATTCTGGCGATCGCTGTTTCTGTCACCACCCTCGGCTGGTCGGCTGCCTCGGCCCAGGACTGGATCATCGGCGAAGACGACCCCAACGAGACCGTCGTGCTCTCGACCGATCATCTCGTCAACGGACGGCTCCTCCTGGTCAACAACGGCAGCCTCCGTGTCGAGCCGGGCGTCACGCTCACTGTCGCTGCGCAGATATTCCTTCTTGATGAGTCCGATATCCAACTCGACGGAGCAACGCTCAAGTTCCTCCAGAACTTCGCCTATGAAGACGGTGTCTGGGCTGGCGACAACTCCACATTCACCGCGACCGATTCGATCCTCCACGGCAGCGGGTTCAGCTTCACCCTCGGCTTCAACGGCTCGGCACACTGCGAGTTCTCCGGCGTCGAGACCGTCGAGGGCTTCCCCACCTGGGGGCTGTACGATTCCGCAACGGCCACCATCGAAGGAGGCACAATCACCGGCGAGTTTATTTGCTTCGGTGACAACCAACTCGACATCACCGACTCTGATCTTGTGCTGCTCTGGCTCACCACGCCCGACGGCGCGACGATCGACACCACCCTCCCGCTGCCCGGCGAGGTTGCGAGTTTCTCGATCGGGCCGGACGCGCCCTGGGCGACGGGCATCCCCTATACCGCCACCCTCACCGACTGCACCGAGGTCTTCTGGGGACTCATGGCCCGCAGCGGCTCGAGCGCGACCTTTCACGATTCCCAACTCCAGGTCGCCGGCACCTACTTCGAGCGAGACAACCAGGTCTGGATCGAGGGGCTCGCCAACAACGCCCAACTCAGCGATCAGACCTTCGTCTGGGGCGATGTCAACCTGCGGTTTGTCAACACCAGCGTCGATGTCTGGAGCTTCTACCCCTTCGGCTCGACAGAACTCACGATCGACTCGAGCATCTTCGGCGAGGTTATCACCGGTGATGCCGCACAGGTCACCGTCCAGAACTCCCTCTGCGACGGCACCGGCGGCTACATGCGGGCCGACGGCGACAGTCTCATCCTCATGTTCAACGCGGTCAACCTCGCGCAGACCACCACCAGCGAGCGGGGGATGATCTTTGCCTTTGACAGCGCCCTGCTCGGGGAGGAGATCGACGCCATCGACGACTCGGCGATCTTCCTGCTCAACACCGAGCACCCCGGCACACCCGCGGCTGCCGACTCGGCCGTGATCTATGAAGCCATGATCGAGAGTGTCGAAGGATTCCTTGATGAGCCCCTCTCGATCCGCGGCTCGGCCCGCCTGCTCCGCGGGCCGACGAGCCCATGGGAGTTTGTCAGCTATTCTGTCGATTACGGTGCGGGTAACGACCCCCAGGAGTGGATGCCGATCGTCACCAACATCACCGACGAGGTCTTCGAGAGTGAGCTTGCCCCGTGGGATGCTTCAGACGAAGCGGCCGGCCCCTACACCCTTCGGCTCTCGGTCGCCAACAACCTCTTTGAGCCCGTCACCGTCACCGCTGGGGCCGTGCTCTTTGTCCCCTGCCCCGGCGATTACAACCGCGATGGCCAGGTCAACACCCTGGATGTAGTCGACTTCTTCGACGACTGGGCAGCCCAAGACCCGCACGCCGATTTCAACGGCTACGGTGCCATCAACACCCTGGATGTGCTCGCCTTTCTCACTGCGTGGACTGGCGGGTGCTGATGGTGACTGCGTAATCGGCTAGAACTGCTGCGCACCAGAAACGATTGAGGTGCTCGACCAGTGATCGAGTGACTTGAACCACGCCATGCGAATCATCTCGTTGCTTGAGTCTCGACCGAACAGCCAGATGTTGTCGTTGGCGCGGATGGTCACGCTGATTGGGCCACGGACGATCCGGGGCTGCTGCTTGGGCAGCAGTTAGCTAAAGTCGGAGATCGCCCAGGCATCAAAGCCCGGTGCCCACCAATACGCGACCAGCCTCTGATCGGTCGTGACACCAATGATTGTCAGTGCATTCCAGGGCGTCGTGTAGGTCGTCATGGTGCCCTCCTTGAAGGTCGGCCCGTCAAACCTGGTCGTCAAGTTCGAGACCTCCCAGTTGCCCTTGAATCTGGGCACCCACCAGATCACACGGGTCTCACCGGTCTCGCTCAGGCCCGTGACATTGATCCCGTTCCAGCTGGTAAAGTAGATCGAGAGATTCCCCGCGATCGGGAGCGCGGCAGCAATCTTCGAGAGCGGACTCGCCTGCCAACCTGCGCCCGCATCCTGCGTGCTGAACCAGATCGTCCACACCTTACCCTCGGCATCGAGCCCGGCAATAATCGCGGTGCCCCATGCCGAGACACCCGCGGTCAGCGTGCCGGTCAGCGCGGGCACGATCCTGTCCTTATCGCGGATTTCCGCCTGCGACAGGTTGAGGAAAAATGTCGAACCCTGCGACTCGACATAGGCGATCACATCACCGACATCGTTGACCGCCATGATCACATTACGCCCGTCGTCGAGCCTCATGTAGGTGGCCGGGCCAGCCGGGATCTCGGCATCCTCGCCAGCCTCTTCGGTCAGGTTGCGTTTGGTGTATGTCGTGGAGTCTTCTTCATGGACCCAGAGAATCATCCCGCTCTCGGTCGAAGCCGCAGCCATGAATGACCCGGTTTGTTCGTCCTTCCATGTCACCAACTCACCAAGTATCCCAGGAGTATCGGACCGGAGCCCGACCTTGGAGAAGTACCACTTGCCGTCGTTACCAAACTCCCAGACCGCCTGCCGGCCTGACGGTGATCGCCCCGTGGTTGTCAGAATGGGGAAGGGGACATTGTCGGTGAGCGTGTCACCGGAGCCGTCGTCGTCTCTGCCATAGTCATCGACGAAATCATCGCCGCCGCCGCCGCCATCACCGCCCCCGCCGCCATCGCCACCACCACCATCACCGCCGCCCCCACCATCACCGCCCCCACCATCACCGCCCCCACCATCACCGCCACCACCATCACCGCCACCACCATCACCACCGCCGCCATCGCCGCCACCACCAACGACGCGCACACCCTGGCCGATGACATACGACTCCCCGTTCTCATGACTGACACGAAGATCAATAAAGCTCTTCCCATCGGCTCCAAACGCGACAAGATGCCCCTCGCCAGACCCCTCATAGTTGATGAGGACGGTGCGTCCCTCGGGCAGGAGCGACCATGTGCCGGTCTCGACCACGGTCTCGGTGCCGTTATCCCAGTCGGCCAGGTCGAAAGCGGTCAGGGTGCCGTCAAGGTTCATCTTGAGATAGACACTCTCAAACGCCAGCAGGTCTGCCCCGCGACGGGTCGCTGCATCCCCACCAAACGCTGCCCCGAACCGGTATTCGCCCGCGATCTGCTCGGCCGTCAGCGTGTCGCCACGGCGAAGGGCGATGGTCAGATAGGTCAGCCCGTCGCTATAGCTCAGATCAATGCTCGTCATGACATCCCCGCTGCTGCTGACAGCAAAGTATTCTGAGTCAGAAATCTGCCCGAGCCCAAACGATGCAAGTGACTGGATTTGTCCGGAGCCCGAAGAGGTCCCACCGATCTCGGTTGCCTTCCAGGTAAAGTTCCCGGTGAGGTCGGAGATAGTGACTGTCCCATAGGCACCTGCAATCGTCGAACTCTTCGCCGAGCCGCTCGTGGGCAACGCGATCGATGTGTAGAGCCAGCTCCCGTTGAGGTCGTGGATTGAAGCCGTCGTCGTCAGTTCGTGGAGAAAGCTGATCGTCTGTGGATCGCCCGCCGCGCCCTCGATCATCCAACCCAGGTCAAATCCATCGAGCGCCCGGAACGATGACCCAATCTGCTGTGGCCCGGCACCCTGATACGCCACCCCGAGTGCACCGTCGGTGTAGAGCTGGAACTCATTCCAGTTGGTCGGCGAGACCCCGGTATAGTCGTTCTCGCCGACAAACCGCTGCTCATTGGTCGTCAACACAAACCGTGTTGGTGTGCCCGAGCCGGTCCCATCTATCGTGTCGTGATCGCCCGTCCATTGCCGAACCTCTGCCGTGCCGTCGCCATTGAGCACAAGCCGAACACCCGCCAGGTCGGCACTCAAGAGGCAACGCCCCTCGAGCCGCTCGAGAAGCTCAGACTCGTAAGCACACGCACGACCAAACACTCGACCAGTTCGGGAACCATTCCGGTAACGCATCTCGCTCTCCTCTGTCTCTTTCGCGCATGGACTCTCAGCACAGCCGCCTCGTGTGTGCGGGGGGCCGCCCCTCTATCAATACCACAGCCTCACGCTCCTGCCACCCTTCCCAAGCTGCTGTGAATCGATACAACCCCACCAGTCCCACCAGACCATACGGCCTCTCCAGACTCCCGGTTCTGAGATTGATACCAAGCAATCTCCAAACACCAAGTGCGGGCGACAGGAATCGAACCTGCAAGGCCTTGCGGCCACGGGATCCTAAATCCCGCGCGTCTGCCAGTTCCGCCACGCCCGCTCATACACAATCCTATCACGACTCCACCCATTTCCATGCTCGAAATGCCAATTGACCGATCCCTATCCATAGTTGCAGTAACGATGCTCCGGAGACTCCCCCATGCGCACGCGCGATCGAACCGGCCTGGCGATGGCCCCGCTCTTTCTCAGGCTCCTCCTCGCCCTCACCTTCATCTGGGCAGGGCTCGGCAAGTTTCTCGACCGCTTCGAGGTTCAGGGGCAGCAAGCGGCCATCCTCGCCAACTATGGCGTGATCCCCAACCCCAACGCCCTTCGCCATGAGAGACCGCCCCCGAAGGACACCCAAGCCCAGCCCGAGAATGATACCGATGCCGAACTGGCACCAGATCCCGCCGAGAACCCAACCGACGATATAACCGACGAGCCCACCAATACCCCCGAGGCTCTTCTCGCTGAGCCAGAAAGCAGAGCAACGCTGGCAAACCGGGTGCCACGGGCGAACCGGGTGCCACGGGACAAAGTCCAGTGCCGAACTGTCCCATTCGTCGATGACCCACCGACACCCCGCACTGGTCTTCGACCAGTGGAACCCGTCCGCCTTGTCTCCTGGCAAAATGGTAAACAGCCCACCCAGCCCCAGTTCCTCGCCACGGCTGCCGACTTCCCCGATCCCGTCAGCGTCCGCCGATACGCCGGGCTTGTGCTGCTCCTGCACAAGGCGATCAACCCCGGCCTGAGCGACGAGGACAGCTCCCCCCTCATGCCCCTCTGGCCGGATATCGACCCCGAGACCGACTACGACCACTGGCCCCGGTATCTCGCCCTTGCTGCGGGACTCACCGAACTCATCGCGGGCATCCTCCTCGCCCTCGGCCTGCTCACTCGGCTCAGCACACTAAGTCTCGCAGGCGTCATGCTCGGCGCGATCTGGCTGACCACCATCGGCCCCGCCATCCAGTCCGGCAACACCGTCCTCGGCTTCCTTCCCAACCATGCCGCCTTTGATACCGCCGCCTGGACCACCCCCATGTGGCAACTCTCCCTGCTCTGTGCGGCGATGGCCCTCTTCTTTGTCGGCCCGGGCACAATGAGCCTCGACCGCCTGCTGCTTGGTGGGCCACCCAAGCCACCGCCACCCAAGCCCGGACCAAAGCCCCAAGGGAAGAAGTAGATTCAAGAACCACAACACACCACTCTTGGGCGGTTTGCCCATGCACTACATCCAGACCGCACGCCCCCCTCTCACCAGACGACCCGCTCCAGCCGGCACAACCGGGAGAGTTGGGCCCCTCAGGCAACCGCACCGAATGCCGTGACGCACTATTGTCCCCTATGGAGACGGCATGAAAGAGCGAGCGGCTGCACGCAAGCACGGCAAGCTCGGCCAGTGGGAAGCCACCGCGATCTGTGGCAACGACATCACCTCGTCGTGCCTCTATGTCTCCGCCCTGTCGATTCTCTATGCAGGCAAGCTCGCGCCCGTAGCGTTGCTGCTGGTTGTTGGCGTGCTCTACCTGTTCCGGTCGATCTATGCGGAGGTTGTGGGGGCGTTGCCGCTCAATGGCGGTGCCTACAACGCGCTGCTCAATACCACAAGCAAGTTTCGAGCCTCGCTCGCCGCGTGCCTGACCATCCTTTCCTACATGGCGACCGCCGTGATCTCGGCGAGTGAGGCCACGCGGTATGTACAGACTCTCATCCCGCAGTTACCGATTACCGGCGCGACGATCGGTCTGCTCGCGGTCTTCATGGTGTTGACAATCCTTGGCATCACCGAGTCGGCCAGAGTCGCCATCGCCATCTTTGTCACGCACCTCCTCACGCTCGCTTTGCTCATCGGGCTCGGTGCTGTGTATATTGCCACAAACGGGCTCGGGACACTCACCGCAAACATGGCAACCCCGGCCCCGGGGGGGTTCTTCCTGGCACTCTTCTTCGGGTTCTCCGCAGCCATGCTCGGCATCTCGGGCTTTGAGAGTTCCGCAAACTTCGTCGAAGAGCAGGCAGAGGGGGTCTTTCCCAAAACGCTGCGGAATATGTGGATCGCCGTCGCCATCCTCAACCCGGCGATCGCCCTGCTCGCCCTCTCGCTGATCCCTCTCGAAAATATCGGAGAACACAGCGAGGCGCTCCTTGCCCACATGGGGAGCGAGTCCGCAGGCACATGGATGGCGACCGCGATCTCGATCGATGCCGGGCTTGTGCTCTCGGGCGCGGTGCTCACGAGCTTCATCGGTGTCAACGGCCTCGCCCGCCGCATGACACTCGACCGCTGCCTGCCCCGGTTCTTCCTCAAAGCCAACCGCCGCGGCACCACCCACCGCATCATCATCGCGTTCTTCCTGCTGACAGTGTCGGTGCTGCTTATCACCAAGGGAGACCTCAAAGCCCTGGCGGGGGTCTACACGATCTCTTTCCTGGGCGTGATGATCCTTTTTGGGATCGGGAATATCCTCCTGAAGGTCAAGCGTGCAAAGCTACCGCGCCCGGTGAACGCCTCGTGGGCTTCGGTGCTGCTCGGGATCACTGCGGTCACCGCCGGGCTCGTTGGCAACGCCGTCCTGAACCCGCCATACCTCGCGGTATTCCTGGAATACTTTGTCCCCTCGGTGCTTTTCCTCTCGGTCATGCTCGGGCGCATCGTGATCCTCAAGGCCGGGCTCTTCTTGATGCGCGCGACAGTCGCCTCGCTTGTCAGGCCGATGAGCGCCTTCTCGCGGTGGATTCGTGAGAAGATCGACGAGATCAACTCTCAGCAAGTCGTCTTCTTTACACGCGGCGACAACCCCGAGAACCTCAACAACGCCATGCTCTACATCCGCCGCAATGAGCACACGAATCGCGCCAAGATCGTCACCGTCGTCAAGAGCCGAGACGAGGTGCCCCCAGAGCTCGACGCACACCTCAAGTTTCTTGATGAGGCGTACCCGGATATCGATGTCGAGTTCGTGATCGTCGAGGGCAAGTTCGGACCCAAGCTCATCCTCAAACTCTCGAAACAGTGGAATATCCCCGTCAACCTGATGTTCATCGGCTCCCCGGGCGACCGCTTCCCCTATGACCTCGCCGAGTTGGGAGGGGTGCGGCTCATCATATGAGCCGGGTGCCATGGTCACGGCCCGCGTGACCATGACCGGTACCTTTGATACCCCGGATCGTGGCCACCCAAAGCTGTGGCCACAGCACCCGGCCGCTTCGTTCATTCTTCGATCGCTTCAGACACCGCAGCCGCCAGACCCGCTACACTCGGCGCGTGAGTACGACGACAAGGATGTCAGACACCGTGGCCAAACCCAAAGCCAACCCAAAGACCCCCACCACCCCCGACCCGGCCACCGCATGGCTTTCGCGCCTCGCAGGCCGATTCCTCGTCATCGACGGCCCCGATGGCTCGGGCAAATCCACCCAACTCGACCGGTTCGTCGCCGAGTGTGAAAGCCACAGCGTCCCCCTCGCCAAGGTCCGCGACCCCGGGGGCACCCGCGTCGGCGAACGCATCCGCGACATCCTCCTCA
>JAJRZG010000241.1 GCA_024275365.1 Planctomycetota bacterium
ATCGAGATCGCCCGCGAGCTGGACCACCCGCCGACGGAGCTCGAACGCATCGCCTACAAGGTCGAGCAGGACGACCACCGGGGGACCTTCTTCTTTGCCCAGATGGCGGCCGAGGCTGGGCCGGGGTCGCGCGGGCTCGTCGGCTTCCACGGCGCAGGCGGCGGCGGCTCCATGATGTCCATGGACGCACTCGTCAACGAGGGCTTCACCAATGCCAACTTCACCGACACCTCCGGCAACCCCTCAGCGGCCAAGGTCTACAGGGCCGCTCGCATCATCCTCATGCAACCCAACCTCTGCGGCTACTTCGGTTCGGGGTCGGGCGTGGCGAGCCAGGAACAGTTCTGGTCCGCCTACGGCCTCGCCAAGGCCTTCTGGGAACTCAACCTCGACATCCCGGCCGTCATCCGGCTCGGGGGCAACGCCGAGGACCGGGCGGTCGCCATCCTCCACGCCGCTGGTAAAGAGTTGCGGGCACCAATCGAGGGATATAAGAAGACTGACACCCCCGCCTTCATCGCCGCCCGCTTTGGCGAGTTGGTTACGAAGTCAAATGCCAAACTCTGGCGACCCCGAAAGCCCCGTGCTCCCGCCTTTGTCGGCTCTGCCGGGGCCGCCGCCTTCCCCATCACCGGCGGCACGCTCTGGATCGACACCGCTGCCTGGACCGACCACGCTTCCGCCATCATCACCCAATCCGCCGGCCTGCTCCGAGACGATAACGGCAAGCCTGCCATCGCCGTCACCCCCGAAGAACTCACCAAGAAAGACAGCGAACTCATCGCGTGTGAGGTTGAGTGCCGAAATATGGGGATTGAGGGGGTGTTTGTTCAGCTCGATATCCCGGGGCTGGAAGAACTCACCACAGAGGACACAGAGGGACACAGAGGGGGCTCATGAATCACTCAACAAGCAATGGCGATCTGCACGCTGATCTCACTGAACGCATCCTCAGCGCGTCGTATGCCGTCCACACTGCGCTGGGGCCGGGCCTGCTTGAGTCGGCTTATGAAGCGTGCCTGGCCCACGAACTGACATGCCGCGGCATTCCCTTCCAGCGTCAAGTCAAACTGCCGATACGATACAAAGAGCAGCCGGTTGATGCCGGGTATCGTATTGATCTGTTGATCGAGGAACTCGTTGTCGTGGAACTCAAAGCCATCGACAAGCTCCTTCCTATTCATGAAGCCCAACTTCTTACATATCTCAAGCTCTCACAAATGCGCGTTGGTCTCCTCCTAAACTTCAATGTCCTCCATCTCCGTGACGGCATCAAGCGTCGAGTCCTCTAACCTCTTTTACTCTTTCTTCTTTCTCTGTCTTTCACCTCTGTGTCCCTCTGTGTCCTCTGTGGTAAAACTCTTATGGCAATACTCATCGACGAATCCAAAAAAGTCATCGTCCAAGGCATCACAGGCCGCGAGGGTCGCGCACGAGCCAAGCTCATGCGCGACTACGGCACCCAGGTCGTCGGCGGCGTCACACCCGGCAAGGGTGGGCAGGAAGTCCTCGGCCTCCCCGTCTTTGACAAGGTGGCAAAGGCGGTCAAAACCCTCGGGCCCATCGACATCTCCGTCCTCTTCGTCCCCGCACACCTCGTCAGGCCGGCCGCCATTGAGGCGATTGAAGCGGGCGTGAAGCTCGTCGTCCTTGTCGCCGACCGCGTGCCCGTCTGGGACGCCATGGCCATTGCTGACGCGGCGAAGAAACATGACGCCAACTTCGTCGGCCCCAACACTCTCGGCATCATCTCGCCGGGCAAGGCCGTCGTCGGCATGATCGGCGGCCGGGCCGAG
>JAJRZG010000242.1 GCA_024275365.1 Planctomycetota bacterium
GGTGCCGATACCCTCGTAGGCACCGCCCATGAACTCGGGCATGACGAAGTGCTGGGTGACGAATCGGCCGCCGAGGATGGCTTCGTTGGTGCTGGTGCCTTTGCCGGTCATCGGCTCGGGGCCGCCCATCCAGAACTTGGTCGTGCAGTCCCAGGTGCCGACCATGGTGGTGAGCACCTCGTGCTCGGGAGCGAGAGCACCCCACTGGGCAAAGGCATCCATCATGGGGTCGCTGCCCATCGGGTCCTCGGGCTGGACGAAGTTTGACGGGATGACCTCGGGGGTGTCGGCCTTGACGGGTTCGGCCGTCTTGTCCGAGTCGGAAGATTTCAAGAGGTACGCACCGCCGATGGTCGCGCCTGCTATCAGCAGGGCAGCAATGATCGTGGTCTTTCCGTTTTTTGATGAGCAGCAGCATCCAAACATGATGGTTTCTCCTTGTAGTTGATGTGGCTCCACAGCGGCTGAGGTGCTGTCGATACCCACCGACTCCCCTGCCCGCATGAGTATTCTACCGGATCGGGCAGCCCGAATTGCACTCAATCAGTAAAAATATGCGGATTATGTTAGGGATAAGTCTGTCAACTTTGCCCGGATTCACACCCTCGCAGCCACCGGCACTCGCTCGGTGATCGTCAGTCCGAACGCCTCGAGCTGGGGATATTCTGTGTCGCTGTTCGTGATGAGGCGGATATGTCGCACGCCCAGGCTGCGGAGAATCTGTGAGCCTGTGCCATATTCGAGTGTGGTATGGGGGACCGACTGGCCAGGTGTATCTTCTGGGTTGTGGTCGAAGGGCTGGTTGAGTCGCTGGCTGAGGGCATCACCCACGCCGTGGGGGCGGAGGTAGATAATCGCTCCGCGCCCGGCATCCTGGATCATCCGCATCGATTCGCGGAGGAGTTGGCCCGTCGAGGTCGGACCATCTGCCGATCCTGTGGTGTTGAGGTCTTCGAAGATATCGCCGAGGAGGTCGCGACGGTGGACACGGACCAGGATGGGTTCATTGGTTTCGACCGGATTCCCATCGGCCCCGAGGCTGCCGACATCGCCCACCGTGATCGCCAGGTGAGGGAGCGGATCGACAAGCGATCGGAAGACGATGCAGTTGAAGCTGCCGAGCGGGGTCTCGATCGGCGTGCCTTCGGTCGGTTCGAGGCGGTGGATAAAGGGCTCACTCTCCAGGCGGTGCTCGATAATCTGCCTTACAGAGCACATCTTGAGGGTGTGTTGCTTGCAGAATACTTCGAGATCGGGGACGCGGGCCATCTCGCCGTCGTCTTTCATGATCTCGATGATGGCGGCTGCCGGGTAGAGCCCCGCGAGTCGGCACAGATCGAGCGAGCCCTCGGTCTGGCCGATACGCACCAGCACACCCCCATCGCGGGAGCGGAGCGGGTTGATGTGCCCCGGCCGGACGAAATCGGCGGGGCCGGTGTCGGGGTCGATGGCAAGCTGGATGGTCTTGGCCCGCTCTTTGGCACTGACACCCGTGGTGAGTCCGTGCTTGGGGTGGCCGTCGATCGAGACGGTAAAGGGGGTGCCCCGGACGGAGGTGTTGACAGCCGCTTGAGGCGTGAGGTCGAGTCGGTCGCAGTCGGCCTCGGTGAGGCTGAGGCAGAGGTAGCCCTTGGCCTCTTTGAGCATGAAGGTGACAGCCTCTGGGGTCATGCCGTGGGCGGGGCAGACGAGGTCTCCCTCGTTCTCGCGCGACTCGTCATCCGTGAGGACGACCATACGGCCGGCACGGAGTTCGGCTGTGATTTCGTCGATGGTGCTGAACACGCTACGATCGTAGCCGGTGCGGGCAGTTGACCTTGCGCCGGGACTGCCGGGCGGGCGAGACGCCCACCCCACTGGATTTGAGATAGGAAGACGGAGCCGCCATGACCGACCAGCATTCGACGAACGAACCACCACTGCCGGGCCAGGGGACCAGCGGCTGCCTCTTGCTCATGATGGGCCTGGGTGTGCTGGCGGTTGTGAGCTTTGCGCTGACGGGTGTGGGGTACCTGGTGGCGCATCTTTTGGGGTGGGTGTAGTTTCGGATGGGCATCATGGACCCAAGAGCTTTAACTCCGCCACTTCTTCACCACCACGCCATCCTTGAAGTGGACATAGGTCGAGTGTTTTTTCGAGCTTGAGCTTTCGCCGTCGAAGATCAGCAGCAGGCTGCCGTCGCTCTCGCGGCGGATGGTGTAGTCCCACCGCCAGATGCTCGAGCCGTCATCGAGGTCGGTCTTGCTCGAAGGTTCGCCGAGGATCGCCTCGGTGAACTCGGGCGTCGATTCGCCGACGATGATCTTGCTCAGCGTGTCCGAGGCCACATAGTTGCCGGTGAAGGAGGTGTGCTGGTCGCTCGAAATAATCGCGCAGCCGACCAGCGGAGCCAAAGGCAACGCGAGCACAACACCAACCACCAGGACCGACGCAAGCGTGCGGCCGGTGGAACGGGGGCTCGTGGGGGTGATGTGGGTCGTGGTGGGGTGGGTATACATGATTGAACCTCCAGAAGCGGGTGGTGCGGGCAGCGGGCGGCTGCGCCAGCAACGGGTGGCGACGCCAGCAGCGGGCTGCGGGGGGTGCATCTGTGGCAAGGAGCCCTTCAAGCTTGTATTGGGAAGCATACCCGATTGCTTGCACCCCCCGGCGTGGGCCTCGGTCACCCCCCCTATCTTTTGGCCATGCACATGACACCAGAACGATGGGAGAACACCAGCCTCTATCTCGACGCGGTCTTTGGCAGCCTTGGTGAGCCGATCGACGAGCAGCTCGCCGGGTTGATGGACCGGGCCGAGGCTGCGGGGTTGCCTCCGATTGCGGTCTCGGCCGAGGTCGGACGGCTGTTGATGGTGCTGGCGGCGATGGTTTCTGGTCCTGGGGGCGGCCGGGCGGTCGAGGTCGGGACGCTCGGCGGCTATTCGGGGCTGTGGCTGGCGCGGGGGCTGGGCGAGGGGGTGCTCGATGAGGGGGGGCGGCTCCTCACGATCGAGGCCGAGCCGCACCACGCCGCCTTTGCCCGGGCCGAGTTCGAGGCTGCCGGGTTTGGGGAGGGCGGCTCGGCAGGCAGGATCGAGGTGCGCGAGGGCGAGGGGTTGGCGGTGCTCCCCGGGCTTGTCGAGGAACTCGGCCCCGGGTCGTGCGATCTGGTCTTTCTCGACGCGATCAAGACCGAGTATCGCGGCTATGCCGAGCACGCAGCGGTGCTGCTCCGGCCGGGCGGGTTGCTCGTCGCGGACAACTGCCTGGGGTCGTCGGACTGGTGGGTGACGGATGCAGCGGGCGAGCACGAATCGAGCGATGCGATCGATGCCTTTGATAGGGGGATCGCCACCACGGCGAGTGGGTTTTTGGCGTGCTGCCTTGCGAATCGGCAAGGGGTGGTGGTGGCGAGGAAACTCTGAGCGAAGGTGTGCGCATGCAACCACTCGGTATTCACGAGACGATCCTCTACGCGACCGACCTCGTCGCGGCAGCGCAGTTCTATCGCAAGGTGCTCGGGCTGCCGATGCTCGCAGAAGAGGTGGGGCAGCTCGCGTGTGGGTTCCGACTGCCGAGCGGGTCGGTTCTGCTCCTCTTTGATGCGGCCAAGTCGGGAAGGCCCGGCCGGGATGTGCCCTCGCACGGGGCGATTGGGCCAGGGCATATAGCGTTTACGATCGCTGACGAGACTTATAACGATTGGCTCATGCACCTGCAAGAGCACGGTGTCGAGATCGAGCGGCAGATTGACTGGCCGGGCGGTACGGGGAAACACGCAAGGTCGATCTACTTCCGCGACCCGGCAGGCAACTCGGTCGAACTGATGGCAGGCGATTACTGGGCACATGTCGAGGCAACGCGCACATGAGACTCCTTCTCATGTTACTTTGAGTGCTTGACTTTACGAGAATGAATGCAACACTCCTTGTCTGTCCCAAGTAGTCCGCCGTGGTGCGCACGAAGAACACATCCCGAGATTCTGAGCTGCTTTCGGGCAGCCGGGTGTGGTTGCGCTGTCACGGTCTGGCAGCCAGCACGGGCGGCTGATCCCGACTATTTCCGAATCCTCAACATCAAAGTCAGTCCCTTTCAGTCTGTCGCTGCGCCGGTGTGGCGTACACGGATACAGGTGAAGCCATGATTCTGGAGAAAGACAACAAGGTGCGTATTGCCCGGCAGGTTCGGCCGGACGATATCTGTGTGGGTTCTTTCGTCGCGGTGCTCTGCGAGACTTACGAGTGGCCGGAGTTCTCCTGCTTTGGCGGGGGCGGGGCGGCCGGGTCTGATGGGGTGCAACGGGTGACGCTGGTGCCCAACGAGACCAAGCCCCCTGTGCTGGTCGAGGCGGTCTGTGTGCCGTTTGTCTTCGTGGTCGATGCTGGCGGGAAGCGGCAGATCTTTGACATGCGCCGTGTGCGGCTGGCGAGGGTCTCGAACCAGTTCGGTCGGGCGGTCTTTGCAGCGATGAGCCGCAAAAAGAGCCACAAAAAGGGCCGGAAGAAGTCCCACAAGAAGGATCGCAAGAAGTCCCAAAAACGCGGGAAGTAGGAAGGGGAACCGTGGTGACGCCCCGGGGGGAAGACCTCCCGGGGTGTTGTTGCAATCCTGGCATCAAAGCCCAGGCATCCCAATGCCTGGGCTTGGTGTGTGAAAGGTTCTGTTGAGTACCTTTGGATCCGTATGATACCACCCCCACTCTGCCAGAGTCTCTAGACTCTCCCCATGGCAGCGGTCGTACAACGATGGACCAGCACCCAAGCCCGCACCGCGGCAACCGCGATCGTGCGCACACTCCGAGGCAAGGGGCACACCGCCTACTTTGCGGGTGGGTGTGTCCGGGATGCGCTGCTGGGGGCTGAGCCGGTGGACTTTGATGTCGCGACCAGCGCCCGGCCCGAGCAGGTCCAGGCGCTCTTCCGCCAGACAGCTGCGGTCGGGGCGAGCTTCGGGGTTGTGCTGGTCAAGGAGCAGGGGGTGATGGTCGAGGTCGCCACCTTCCGATCGGATGGCCCCTACAGCGACAAGCGAAGGCCGGATCGCGTCGAGTTTACCGATGCCGAGCACGACGCCCAACGCCGGGACTTTACGATCAATGCGCTGTTCCTTGACCCGCTCGTCGGTGGCCCGGCTCTCCGAGCCGGGCATGAGAGATCGGCTCTCCAAGATGATGGGGGAGAGGGGCATGGCTCGGAGGGCGGTGCCATCGAGACACACGGCTCGGAGAGCCGTGCCACCGGGAGCGGTACCCCCGGCATCATCGACTTCGTCGGCGGGCTCGATGACCTCCGGGCACGGCTCATCCGCGCGGTGGGCGATCCCGAGAAGCGGCTCGCAGAAGACCACCTCCGGGCACTCCGGGCCGTGCGGTTTGCAGCCAGGTATGGTTTCGAGATCGAGCCGGCGACCGCTGCTGCCATCCGCGCCCACGCGGCTGAACTTGCAGGGGTGAGTCGGGAGAGGATCGGGGATGAGTTTCGGCGGATGATGGCCCACCCGAGCCGGGCACAGGCGGTTGGCCTGCTCGGTGAGCTCGGGCTCGGGGTGGTGCTCCTGGGCGAGGGTGGGCGCATGAGTGATGAAAGCTCAGCACTCGCAGCACTTCAGAGCCCCGGACTTCAGTCCGGAGGTGGTTTGCGACCGGAGACCCCGGGTGCTCCCACGCCCTCTCCGACTGAAGTCGGGGGCTCGGAGGGGTGGGTTTCCTTTGCGTCCTGTCTGGCTGCGATCGCCTTAGATCGGGGCGAGGTCGGGTCGGCAGCCGTCATCCCCGCTCTTGTTCGGCGATGGCGACACTCGCTCTGCCTGAGTAATGACGAGAGTGTTCGGCTCCGGGATATCCTCTTTGGTGTCATTGAGATGACCTCGGCGTGGGAATGCCTGGCGATCGCCCAGCGCAAACGCCGATCGGCCTCGATCTGGTTTCCTGAAGCCCTCGTGGTCACCGCAGCCCGCGATGCCCGGCTTGGATCGGCGATTGCCGCTGATGTCGAGGCTCTCGCTGCGGATGGTGTCGGGCTTACTCCCGAGCCGATGCTTGATGGGAATGACCTGCTCGGGCTTGGGATCACGCCAGGTCCGGTCTTTGCTCGGGTGCTCAAGGCGGTCTACGACGCCCAGCTCGAGGGCCGAGTGCGACAAAAGGCAGAAGCGGTGGCATTGGCTGCGGAACTCGGGGACCCCGGGGGGGGCTAAACTCTGCATTCTGATGGGGTATGGGTGACCTTTGCCCGATGATGCACACCAACACAAACCGGTTCTGCACACGGTTTCACACACACGACGACACGAAATGGGAAGAGGTCAGGCAATGAACACACAGCTCAACCGGGTTTGGACAGCAGCGGCTGTGGGACTCTTGGCAGTGATCGGCATGACGGGTGCCGCCGCAGCCAGCAGCCCGACCGCAGCGGTCTCAGCGGTCTCGGGGGTCATGACGGGCGTGCTCTCGGGGGTTTCCTTCGACACGCCCGACCAGTTGATCTTTAAGGATGGCCGCATCATCTCGGGCAAGGTGCTCGAAGAGACCGAGACCCAGGTGCGGTTCCTGGTGGTCGTCGCGGGGATCAGCGGCGAGCAGACCTACAACAAGGCCGACATCCTGGCGATCGAGCGGGGCGAGGTGGGGGATGAGGTCGAAGCGACGACGACACCCGCGCGGGGCGGGGTGGATCATCCGGACAATCCCATAGCTGCTGACACAGCCGATGAGAACGCGCCGGGTGTCTATGTGCTTGAGCTCACAGGCAAGTTCGGTCGTGATATCGCGCCGACACCGATCCGGAACACGATCAAGGACATCGCCAAGTATCGGCCTGAGTATGTGATCGTGGTCATGGACAACACCTGGGAGACCGCCCGGGGGGATGAGAGGCCCGACTTTGCTGCCGAGTTTGACCAGTTCAGGATCACCGAAGAGATCGAGCCGATCCTGACCAAGGAACTGCCTGAGATCCTGGGGTACAACCCGAAGGTCGTGGTGTGGGTCAAGACCGCGATGGGCGGGGCCGCGTTTTTGCCACTCAACTTCGACACGGTCTACTTTTCTTCGGACGGGAAGATGGGTGGCATCGGCAATCTGACCGAGCTGTTCGGCTCGACGGGAACCGCGATTGTCCGAGAGAAACAGTTCTCACTCCGCATGGGGCGTGCGCGTGGCATGGCGGTGCGGGGCGGGTATGACACGAAAATCGTCACGGCTATGGCCCGGGTGGGGTATGTCCTGAGCTATCGGATCGAGAGGGGCAAGGCGGTGCTGGTCGAGGCAATGCCAAACAGCGACCTGGGTGAGTTTCTGCTGACCGACAATGGAGAAGGCGAGAACGCCGACTCTGTCAGGGCGTTGGCCCGCGGCGAGGGGAACGATGTGCTCACGCTCGATGCGAAGATCGCAGGAATCCTCGGTGTCTCAAAGGGGCAGGTTGATGAGCTTGACGACCTGCTCTATGAGCTGGAGATCGAACGGAGCCACAAGGTTATTGAGGGCAAGAGCAAACGGCTCATGGAGCGGTGGGGGGGGGAGCTTGTTTCTGCCGAGAGATCGCTGCGTGATCTGTGGAAGCAGGTTGGGGAGATACAGGTGCAGGGTGAATACCGTGAGCGCCAGGCTGCCCGCGCTCGACAGATGCAGATCATCACAAAGATCATCCTAATCTTAGAGAAGTACGACGAAGTCTACAAGGTTCGGCTGCTCAAGATCCCCGACGGGTTGCCGCCGGTGACACAGCTAGAGATTATGCATGAACAGCTCCGTCAGGACCAGATGAAGGATCGGCCGTAGATATTCGAGACCACAGGACTTAATCCACACGACAGCACAGTCTGATCGAGAGCGAGGAAGCAACATGAAGATTAAGGGAATCATGCAGAGGCTGACCGGGGTCATTGCCGGGCTGACGCTGGTGTCGGTCATGCTGCTCGCCACAACGGGCAACGCCTGGGCAGAAGACAAGGTGTACCTCAAGGACGGGAGGGTGCTCGAGGGTGAGATCATCCGCGAGGTGAACGGCTCGGTCTGGATCACCTACTCCATCGGGGGCGTTGAGCAGAAGGGTGCCTTCTTTGCTTCGGGGCTGATCGATCGGATCGAGCGCGACGCAACAGGCGATCTTCCCCCGAGTGAGTCACTCCAGGCGGCCAAGGCGAGCACGACCAAGGTCTCTCCCCGCAAGCCCGGCGAGCATCGCGGTGTGGTGATCACGCTGGAGGGGATGGTCGGGATGCAGTTCTCCGCAACCCCGCTCGAAGAGTTGATCCCGTGGCTCGAAGAGCAGGATGTGGATGTTGTGGTGTTCAAGATCAAGTCGGGCGGCGGGTACGCACTCGAAGTGCCCATCCTCCACGACCTGCTCTACAACGAATACAAACCCCGCTTCCGCACGGTGGCGTGGATCGAGACCGCGATCTCGGCAGCCGCGATGACCTCACACATCCTCGAAGAAATCTACTTTATGCCCGAGGGCAACTACGGCGCGTGTACCATGTGGTCGGGTGCCTTGCAGCAATCTGATGAATACTCCACTGAAAAAGTCATCATGATGATGGAGAAGGTCTCTGCCAAAGCCAACCATCCAGAGGCCATCATGCGGTCGATGCAGCTGGGGTATCCGCTCTCGTGCAACCAGAACCAGAACGGCGACTTTACCTGGTATAACAGCGACGAGGGCGAGTTCCTTGTCAACCCCAAGGACCGCATCCTCACCTTCGACTCTGAACAGGCCGCGAGGTTCAAGTTCTCAAAGGGCACAGCAGACAACCTCGATGAGCTGACCAAACTGCTCGGCTACCCCGAGGTCAACTGGCTAGGCGAGCATGTCGCTGGCGAGATCTTCCCGATCAGCAAGGCCGAGCTGGAGATGCGTGAATGGCGCAAGGGCATCACCACCGCAGAAGAAAAGTTCCAGACCTACTTCGTCAAATACAACATGTCCATCGGCAACGCCCAGAGTGCCCAGGACATCACCGAACGCGGCATGTTTGTCGGGCAGGCCCGTCGGCACCTCGCGGTCATCAAGCGAGCGGTCAAAAAGTTCCCGATCTTTGCGCTGCTCCGGAACCTGACCCCCGAGTGGTTTGCAGAGCAGCAGGAGATGCTCCGCGACCTGATGAGACAGCCCTGAGCGCGTGAGCGCATGACGAAACACCCCAAGCCCCGGGATACGAATCCCGGGGTTTTTTCGTTGTCAGGGTCTTGGAGAAATCGAGTGTTCTATGATCCTTTCAACCAAACCCGCAACAACACCACAAGATAGTGCAAGGAGTTCCGGATGCCGACGCTAGACACGACCTTTGTCCCCGCCGAGATCGACGCGACCGAATGGGCCAACCTCGAACCCCTCTTCCAGGCACTCCTCGAGCGCCCCGTCGCATCGGCTGCCGAGTTTGAGGCGTGGCTCGGCGACCGCAGCGAGCTCGAGGCAACCTGCCACGAGGCCGAGGCCAACCTGTATATCTCGATGACCTGCGACACCAACGACAAGGCGGCTGCCGGGGCGTTTACCAAGTTTATCGAGGAGATCAGCCCGAAGATCAAACCGGTCGCCTTCGAGCTTGACAAGCGTGAAGCCGAGTTGTTCGCACAGCTCGACATGCCCCGCGACCGCTACCTCGTGCTCGAACGCGCGACCAAGGCAGCGGTCGAGCTCTTCCGTGAGAAGAATGTCCCCCTCCAGACCGAGCTCGAGAAACTCACCCAGCAGTATCAGACGGTGACCGGTGCGATGTCGGTCGAGTTTGATGGCCGCGAGCAGACGATGCCGCAGATGGGCAAGTATCAGGAATCCAACGACCGCGCCCAGCGCGAGGCGGCATGGCGCATCTGCGCCGAGCGCAGGCTTGCCGACAAAGACACGATCGACGAGATATTCGACAAGCAGATTGCGCTCCGCCACGAGGTCGCGACCAACGCGGGTTTCACCAACTATGTCGGGTATGCGTTCAAGTCGATGCTGCGCTTTGACTATGGACCCGAAGACTGCTTTGCGTTCCATGAGGCAGTCGAGAAGGCGGTTGTCCCCTTTAACCATCGGCGTTTGGCCGAGCGCAAGCGCGACCTGGGCCTTGAGACGCTTCGGCCGTGGGATATCGCGGTGGACCCCAAGGGTCGCGATCCGCTCACGCCCTTCGAGGGCGGGGAGCAACTGATGAGCAAGGCGATCGCGGCGTTTGGCAAGCTCGACCCTCGCCTCGCGTCCATGCTCGGTGAGCTCGGCGACGGGACCGAGTGCCGAGGCTCGCGCGACGGGGCGTGTCTTGATCTTGACAGCCGAAAGGGCAAAGCTCCCGGCGGGTATCAATACATGCGCGACCGCATCCGCGAGCCGTTTATCTTTATGAACGCTGCCGGGCTGCACCGTGATGTCGAAACGATGGTGCATGAGGCCGGGCACGCCTTCCACTCGCAGTTGTGCCGACAGGATCCGCTCGTCGGCTACCGCCACAGCCCGATCGAGTTTGCCGAGGTGGCGAGCATGTCGATGGAACTGCTCACCATGAAGCACTGGGGCGGCCCCGACGGCTACTACCCCGACGAAGCCGACCGCGCCCGGGCAGCCCGCAAGCAGTTGCAGGGCTCGGTCAGCCTGCTCGCGTGGATCGCCACCATCGACGCGTATCAACACTGGATCTACACCAACCCGACGCACACCCGCGACGAGCGCATCGCCTTCTGGCTGAGCCTCGAAGAGCGCTTCGGCAGCGGGCTCGATTGGAGCGGGCTCGACGACGAGCACAAGTGGATGTGGCAGCGCCAGCCGCACCTCTGGGGGCACCCGTTCTACTACATCGAGTACGGCATCGCGCAGCTCGGATCGCTCGGGCTGTGGCTGATCTCACTCGAACAGGGTGAACCGGCCGCGATTGATGCCTATATCAAGGCGCTGAGCCTGGGTGGGTCGAAGCCGTTGCCCGAGCTCTTTGCCGCAGCCGGGCTCAACTTTGATTTCGGTCTTGATACTGTGAGCCAACTGGTCGAGCGCGTCGAGGCGGAGTTGGAAAAACTCCCCGAGTAGTGTTGCTCCCCTGCTCGCGCGAGGGGCTCTCTGTGCATGTTTCCTGACCGAGACGGTTTCAAGAAATTTCTGTGTGTGTCGTGAGTCCTGCTGTGTGCTGTCGCTTGCGAGAGGGGAACCGAACTGTTCGGCTCCAGACTCGAAACGACTCAGACAGGAGGTATCCATCATGTTCAGTACTAACTTCATGGCACGCTCAGGCGTTTGGGGGTTCTGGTGTGTCTGCTCACCTTGGCGAGCACGGCACTGGCACAACTTGAGGTCGAGATCACCGAGATCCGGGGGGGTGCGGCGGTGAAGCGCGACGGCACTGACGAGTGGGTCAGGCTCAAGGAAGGCGATGTGCTCCGCAAGGGCGATGTCGTCAGGTTGCCGGGCAACTTCGCAGAGGTCAGATGGAAGCGGCTCGACGCAGAGTGCGGCAACGAGGGTGTGATCGGTACCAGCCTCTCGAAGTTCAAGGAAGTCGAGGTCGGCAAGGATATCCGCTCCGCAGCACCGCCCGCGACATACTTCCATGCAGTCAGCGGCGAGGGGCAGGATGCCGGCGAGGTCACCATCACCGAGTCGGGCCAGTGCAACGAGCAGGACCACTGCGGCGCGAGCAGCGACCTGGCAGCGGCTGCGGCGATCGAACACACACCCGAGGGCGCAGAGACGATCTTCAACCTGGAGAATGTTCACGGCCCCGACGGGAATGTGATCGAAACCGTCATCGGCAACAGCCCCACGAGCGTGATCCCGGTCTTCACCTCAGCCCTCTTCGGGTCGATGTCCGAAGAGCTGCTGCCCATCCTGCCCGGTGAGGCGATCCGGTGGGTCTTGATTGATGGCGGCGAGTTGATCCCCTTCTTCGAGCCATATCACTGGGCGTTCTGCTCGGTCGACCTCAACGACGACGGCCAGGTCAACTCGCTCGACTTCCTCGTCTTCCTCAATCTCTACAACCAGCAAGACCCCATCGCCGACTGGAACGACGACGGCGTGACGAACTCGCTCGACTTCCTCGCCTTCCTCAATGACTGGAACGCAGGCTGCGGTTGATACGGACCGCTGAGGTCTCGTTGAGCGGCCGAGTCCCGAGGGGGCTCGGCTGTGTTTTTGTTGTGAACGCAATCCCTTGTTCTGTACGCGGGGCGTAGGGGTGTTCATCCGGACGCCGACACCGAGGCTCTGCGAAGCGTCGGATCTTCGGGGGGGGGCAGTGCGGGCATCCGACGACATACCCTTTACCGCATGTCCGAACCCACCCCGCCCCAGCCCGATACCCCACCCCACCTCTCACCCGAAGAGTTCCGTACGCTCGGGCACCGCATGGTCGATTTTGTCGCCGACTACATGGGCTCGGTCTCCATGTGGCCGGTGATGAGTCAGGACAAGCCGGGCGATGTACTTGCTCGGCTGCCTGAGCACCCACCCGAGACCGGGCTCGGTGCGAGCGACAAGCCATCTGAGGCGTGGGACGAGGTCTTTGATGATCTCACACGGATCATCATGCCCGGGCTCATGCACTGGCAGCATCCGTCGTTCTTTGGCTACTTTCCGTGCAACGCCAGCGGACCGGCGGTGCTGGGCGAGCTGCTCAGTGCTGGCCTCGGCGTGCAGGGGATGATGTGGCAGACCAGCCCCGCCTGTACCGAGCTCGAAACGCGAATGCTCGACTGGATGGCCGAGGCATTTGGCTTGCCATCGTGTTTCCGCTCGGATGCCCGGGGCGACGGGCCCGATGCCCCTTCCACCGGGGGAGGCGTCATCCAGGGCACCGCAAGCGAGGCAACACTCACCGCGCTGATCGCCGCGAGACAACGCTGGCGCAGGGTGCATCGCGCCCGGGCGCGCGCGCATGAAGAGGCAACGGGTGAAATCGGGCTGGCGGTCGAGGCGGTGGACAAACAGTTTGCGGTGATCTGCTCGGAGGGTGCCCACTCTTCGGTCGTCAAGGCTGCGATGATGGCGGGGATCGCTGAGGGACCCGACGACGACGAGCGTGTGTGGCAGATCGCCACCGACGCGCAGGGGCGCATGGATATCGCCCACCTCCGTCGCGTGCTTGAAGAGCGAGCAGCCGACCCGGCGAGCCCGGCCCCGATCGCCTGCGTCGCAACCGTCGGCACCACAGGGGTCGGAGCGGTGGACAACATCGCCGAGATCGTGCGCGTGTTCCACGAACATACCACCCAGGAGGGCGGGCTTTCCAGCCCGCATTCGGGTACGGGGGCGGACGCGGGCTGGAAAGCCCGCTCCCCTGCAATAGCAATAGGTGGTGCTTCCGATGGTGGGGCTGCTGCCACCAACCCCATCTGGCTGCATATTGACGCAGCCTGGGCTGGCAGCGCTCTGGTCTGCCCCGAGCACCGCAGCATGATCGATGGCCTCGAGCAGGCCGACTCGGTCTGTATCAACCCGCACAAGTGGCTGCTGACCAACTTCGACTGCGACCTCTTCTGGGTCCGTGACCGCCTCGACCTGACCGACGCGATGAGCATCACGCCCGAGTACCTCCGAAACGCGGCGACCGAGAGCGGGGCTGTGATCGACTACCGCGACTGGCATGTGCCTCTGGGGCGGCGGTTCCGGGCGCTCAAGCTGTGGTTTGTCATCCGCCACTATGGCACCGAAGGCCTGCGCGCGCACATCCGCGAGCATGTGAGGTTCGCCGAGATGGTCGAGCGGTTCGTCAAGTATGACGACCGGTTCGAGCTGGTGGTGCCTCGATCACTGTCGCTTGTGTGCTTCCGGGTTGCGGGGCCAGACGACCTGACGACCCGCGTGATCGACCGGATCAACAC
>JAJRZG010000243.1 GCA_024275365.1 Planctomycetota bacterium
GAGCCTGACCGCATGATCTA
Organism: Planctomycetota bacterium; assembly: GCA_024275365.1. Taxonomy (GTDB): domain Bacteria; phylum Planctomycetota; class Phycisphaerae; order Phycisphaerales; family UBA1924; genus PNC22. The sequence goes on from JAJRZG010000243.1 coordinate 21, forward strand.
CTTCGGGGCTGGCGGGTTCAAGCTGCCGCTGCTGGGCACGATCGACGCGATCAATGTGCTCCCCCTCTTTCTCGGTGTGGTCTTCTATATGCAGCAGAAGTATCTCACCCCCCCGACTTCTGCCGCCATGACCCCCGAGCAGGAGTCACAACAGAAGATGATGAAAATCATGATGGTGGTGATGTTCCCGCTCATCATGTATGGTGCCCCCAGCGGCCTGTCGATCTACTTCATCACCAACTCGGTGCTCGGCATCTTCGAGAGCCGATGGATCCGAAGCCACCTCGAAAAGAGCGGGCGACTCGAGCCCGAGGCCCTCAAGGCAAAGCCCAAGCAGGGCGGCTTCATGGCCAAGCTCAAGACGATGGCTGAGGAACGGCAGCAACTCCAGGCCCAGCGGGGGACCGGTGCCAAGCACATCCCCCGAAAGAGCAAAGACCTCGGGCCGAACCAAAGACGGTACAAGAAGCGTTAGAGAATCGGTATCTGTTAAACTCTCCTCACGGCGCGGGTAACAATGCCTATACCGATGGCAACTCCCCAGCCCACTACCATCGTCGCCTGCGCGACCGCCCCCGGTCGAGCCGACCGTGCGATCATCCGCATCAGCGGCCCAGCGGTTGCCGACCTGATCGAGCACTTCGTGCAGCCGACACCTACCGCACGCATCGTATCGGTATGTGAAGTCCTGCTCGACCCCTCCCAGTGGGGTGGGCGTCTCGCCCGCCCATCTTTCTCCTGCCCTGCTCTCGTACTCTTTGCCCAAGCCCCCTCGACCTATACCGGTGAGGACACACTCGAGATCATCCTGCCGGGCAACCCGAACCTGATCGAGCGTGTGATCGAACTTCTTTGTAAGTGTGATGGCGTGTGTCGTGCTGGGCCGGGCGAGTTCAGCGCACGCGCCTACCTCAACAACAAGCTCTCGCTCGATGAGGCAGAGGGCATCGCGGCTCTTATCGCGGCTCGCACGGCTGACGACCTTGTTGCAGCTCGCAAGCTCGCAGCCGGTGAAACAGGAAGCATCTATCGAACCTGGGCTGATGAACTCACGACACTGCTCGCGCTGGTCGAGGCAGGGATCGACTTTGTGGACCAGGAAGATGTCGTCCCGATCAGGCCGGGTGATCTGCGCACGCGCATCGAGCACCTCCGGGCTGCGATGACCTCTCGCGCTGGCGGCGAGCTTGCCTCGCAAGCCGGGGGGAACTCGCCACTGGTCGTGCTTGTCGGCCCGACCAACGCGGGCAAAAGCACGCTCTTTAATGCGTTGCTCAGCCGCACGCGGAGTGTCGTCGCGCTGCAGGTAGGCACCACCCGTGATGTGCTCATTGAAGAGCTCCACCTAGATGAAACAGCAGGCCCGGGGCTCACGGTGCGGCTGGCCGATCTGCCTGGACTCGATTCACTTTCTAACGAAGCAGGTATCCCCCCCGCCTTCTCTTCATCATCCCAGGCACTTGCCCGTGAGGCAATCAACAACGCCGATGCCATCATCCACTGTGATCCGCGTGGTGAGTTCACGACCGAATCATGGGGCTGTCCCGACACAACACCGGTGCTGCGCGTGCGGACCAAGGCCGACCAGCCGGGGGGGATCGGGCATCACGGGGGCGATATCGAGGTCTGTGCCCTCGACGGCTGGCATCTCGATGTTGTCCGCCGGGGGATCGCCGACATCGCGCTGCGGGCTTGCGGCGGGTCGTGTTCGGTTGCCCTTGCGAGGCACGCCCGCGAGATCGCGCACGCTGTCGAACGACTCACAACGGTCGAGGCACAGATTGATCCGACTGCTCACGCACTCGACACCCCGGAACTCATCGCCGATGGCCTGCGCAGCGCACTCGACTTGCTCAAACATGTCCTCGGCAGAGTCACACCCGACGAGGTGATCGGGCGGGTCTTTGCGACATTCTGCGTCGGGAAATGAGCGGGTGTGTTCGCGTCTCTGTGAGCCGAGCGTGAGGAGCCGACGGCATCCGGGGCGTTCGCACGGCCAGAATGGCCGTGGCACACAACACAGCACAGCACAACACAGCACAACGCGGTCTTCTATCGAGTTCGCAAAGCAGCACGCAGAAACGCATCCGCCCATCGTTCGAGAAAGGCGTGGACTGCCTCGGCGGTGGAGGCTGCATCTGCACCCCAGCAGCTGGCTGCCGGGTCGGTCAGGTCGGGGTCGAGTTGCACGATCAGCCGATCATCGACCGCCAGCACGCTCGGCAGTTTGTCTGCGAAATAGGCGGACAAGGCATTGACCTCCGGCCTCCCGATCGAGATGGTCGGCTGGCACTGGAGCGGGTCGGAGTTGAGGTACCACAGGTCTGTGACCACAACAAACGCGAGTGGGAACCCGGCGGGAGCTCTGGCCATGAGAGCATCCCGAAGGACGATCGCGATGGGGCGGTCCTCGACCTCGGCACAGATATGCCCCCCCACCACGATGGGAAGAACAGCCGCCGGGTCGGTTGGGTCTGGTGTATGCGAAAGTGGCGTGTCGGGATCGGACATGGAGGCAGCGTACACCCCGACAGCGAGGGTCGTACGACCCAAAGCCTTCCGAGCCCGGGACTTCAGTCCAGGGTTTTTGGGCGTGTCCCCCCGTATCGGAAGCCCCCCCCCGACTGGAATCGGGGCTCAGCGGAGGTATCGGGGGGGGGGTGGTATGGGAATATCCATCCGCGCAATGCGACCCCAACGACCCCCGATGAAGAGGGCCGCCGGATCGCTGGAGGAGAAGCGTGGCGAGTGGCAGGGGGGGTGGAAGAATCAGCGCACACCTGCCAACAGGGTTATACGAGTGAGCCTGCCTGAGGTTGCAAGAGTATTCGGACTTTGCTATTGGGGAGTTCTTTGGAGGCAATCTGCTCTAAGTCGTTGTCTGGATGCGAGTTATGGCAATATACAGCACACCAAAACCACGCTGATTTCTCTCCCCCGAAAAGAAAAATAGGAAAACTTTGCAACCTGGAGGGGGCAGATTCAGTTGCCTTTGGACTCTGCGGGTGTTTCTGGCTGTCAAGGCAATCACACAGAACAACTGGGCTGCCTGCCTGCAGCGTCGGTGCATTGCACACGCCCGGCAGAGGTCTGCTGCGCGGCGTGAGCGGTGGGGCCGGAGGTTGCGGGCGGGTTGTTCGATACCCTCGTTCTCCCACCAGGCGTGCACGCCGATGTGGTGTTTGTCGCCGGGTTGCGGAAGCCGGGCAGACGAACGGGGAGGGAGAATCTCATGCGTATTCGACTCGGTGATTGTCTTGTGCAGTTGGGCGTGCTCAGCGAAGAGCAGCGGGGTGAGGTGCTCGCCGAGCAAGGTTCGAGCGGGCGACCGTTTGGCGTGCTTGCAGAAGAGATGTTCGGCGTGCCCCCCAAGGCGGTCGAGCGGGCCTGGGCTCTGCAATATGCCGAACTCACCGGGCGGGTGCAACTCGCAGACGAGCGAGCTGATGCAGAGGTGCTGCCCCTGATTGAGCGCAGGCAGGCGTGGCAGTTTCAGATCCTGCCGATGCGGGTTGAGTCGGGCGAGCTGGTGATCGCGACGACCGAGGTATACCTGCCTCGGGCGATGCGGTTTGTCGGATGGGCTCTGGGGATGGAGGCATCGTTTGTGATTGCTGAGGAAGAGGACATGCTCGCAGGGCTCAACGAGGCGTACCCGATGCCGGGTGGACGGACGGCACTCCGAGGAGCGAGAATCTCAGCGTAGGGCTGTGTCCAGTAGGGGAGGTGAGTATGCTGTGCGGGCGCTCTACGATCTGCACAGCCATGCCCGAAAAACACCCCAACGCTCTCGACCTTCGCACCGTCTCCTTTGTCAGCCTCGGCTGTCCGAAAAACCTTGTGGACTCCGAGAAGATGCTGGGGTTGCTCGCTGAGGATGGATTGGTCCCCGTTTCCTATGACCCCACCGACCACGACTGGGAGCACGACGACGCTCTCGGGGTCGAGGGCAAATCGGGGACGGAGCGGAGCACGGATGCCGACGCTGAGCAACGCGACACATCCGATTCGCCGGGCATTCAACCCGCGGATGTCATCGTCATCAACACCTGCGGCTTTCTCGAAGCGAGCAAAGACGAATCGCTTGCGGTCATCAAGGAAGCCGTCCACGCCAAGGCTCGGGGGCTCGTCAAGCGGGTTGTCGTCGCGGGGTGCCTGGTGCAGAGGCACCGGGCGAAGATGCTCGACTGGGAGCCGGGGATCGACGCGATGGTCGGCGTCTTTGACCGCGACAAGATCATCGAAGCCGTCCGGGGCCTCCCCGAAGCCCGGCAGGAAAGCCTCGAAGGTCAGGACAAACCCAAATACTGGATCGCCGGCAACGCCCTGACAGCTGCCAAGGAGCGGGGCGTCGAGACCGTCGGGCTGACGGTGCAGGGCAAGGACGGCAAGGGCGTCGGCTACTTCGAGGACGACTCGGCCCGGCTGCGACTCACGCCCCGCCACTATGCCTACCTGCGCATCAGCGAAGGGTGCAACCAGGCGTGCGCCTTCTGCACGATCCCCAGCATCCGAGGCAAGATGCGAAGTAAACCCATCGAGCGGATCGTGCGCGAGGCACGCGAACTCATCGCGGACGGGGCGTTTGAGCTGAACCTGATCGGGCAGGATACGACGAGTTATGGGGATGATATCGGTCAGGGATGGGGAGATGCACCCTCACCCCGGCCCTCTCCCAAAGGGAGAGGGGGGAAGGCAGGCGGGCTGCCGATGCTGCTTGATGCGATTGATCGGGCGGTCGAGGAAACGGGAAGCCCGGCCTGGATCAGGCTCATGTACGCCTACCCGAGCAACTTCCGCGACGAGTTTATCGACGCGATTGCCGAGATCGTCTCGCGGGGGCGATTGCTTCCGTATATCGACATCCCCCTCCAGCACGCCAGCCAGTCGGTGCTTGAGCGAATGCGTCGGCATGTTTCCGTCACACAGCAGCGGGAACTGATGAACAAGCTCCGCGACCGCGTGCCGGGCATGGCGATCCGGACGACCTTTATCAGCGGCTTCCCCGGCGAGACCGAGGCCGACCACGAGCAGTTGCTCGAGTTTGTCGAGGAGATCGGCTTCGAGGCGGTCGGGGTCTTCGAGTATTCGCGCGAGCCGGGGACGCCCGCGGGAGCGATGGAGGAGGATGCGACCCTCACGGTGCCCGCCGAGGTGAAGGCACGGCGCAAGGGCGAAGTGCTCGCGTTGCAACAACAGATCGCCTTCGAGCAGGCTGCGTTTTTAGCAGAAGCCTTCGACGAACAGGATGCTGCGAACACCGGACACCGGTTCGATGTGCTGATCGAAGGGAGCACGGCTCCCGGTGGCACGGCTCTCCGAGCCGTGAGTCAGCAGCCGCACGGCTCGGAGAGCCGTGCCACCGAAGATGATGCTCTGGTATATCAAGGTCGAACTTACTTTCAGGCTCCTTCGATCGATGCTGTAACTTATGTCCAGAGCCGCCAGAGGCTCAGCCCCGGCGAGCTGGTGCGGTGCGTGATCGTCGGCAGCGAAGGCTACGACCTGATCGCCCGCCCGGTGGACGAGGTGGAGAAGAAGGTGAGCCTCAGTGTGTTACGATGAGAAGATCGGTTGGTCGGAGGGTGTCCGTTCGCGTGCCATCTCGGCATAGTCCTGCAAGGCGGCAACCCCCCAGTCGCCGGCACGCAGGGCCTCCATTGAGCGGAGCATCGCCTTGGCTGCGGTCGTGGTCGTCACCATCGGGATGGAGAGCCGCACAGCCGTCGCACGGATCTTGCCTTCGTCAGTCTGCCAGCCGGTTTGGGTGGGCGTGTTGATGACCATCGCGATGTGGCCATCAGCCATAAGGTCGAGAACATTGGGGCGTGCCTCGACCTTGATTTTTTGCAGGATCGTTGTTTTCATGCCATGGCGACGAAGCTCTGCACCTGTGCCCTCGGTCGTATACACCTTGTACCCCATCGCCATCAGCGACCGGGCGATGTCAATAATTGCGGGCCGATCTTCGATGCGCACCGACAGAAACACCCCGCCCTCCCGCGGCGGTTTGACCCCGGCTGCAAGCATCGCCTTGAGGTAGGCAACCGGCATCGAGATGTCGATCCCCATGACCTCGCCGGTCGAGCGCATCTCGGGGCCGAGGACAAAGTCAACACCCGGGAACTTCTGGAAGGGAAAGACGGGAGCCTTGACCGCAAACGCCCCGGTGTCGGGCAGCTCACGCGAGCCCTGCTCGGAGAGGCTCACGCCCATCATCGCCTTGGCCGCAACCCTCGCCCACGGCACATGCTTGGCCTTGCCGACAAAGGGCACCGTGCGGCTGGCGCGGGGGTTGACCTCGATGATGTAGATGTCGTCATCCTTGATCGCCATCTGGACATTCATCAGGCCACAGACATGGAGGGATCGGGCGAGACGGCGGGCGGTGTCTTTGACGCGCTCAACAAGGCGCGTGGGCAACGACCATGGCGGTACCGAGCAGGACGAATCACCCGAATGCACGCCCGCGTGTTCGATGTGTTCCATGACGCCAGCGATGAGGGCTTGTCCCTTGGTGGCATACCTTTCGGTGGCACGGCTCTCCGAGCCGTGCGGCTGTGGCTTTGCTGGAGATCCATCGGCACTCACGGCTCGGAGAGCCGTGCCACCATCAAAATCCCCCACAACATCGACATCCATCTCCGTCGCGCCGTCGAGAAACTTATCCACCAGCAGCGGGGCATCGTCGAGGCCGGAGAGATCGAGGGCGGTGTTGGCGTAATGTCGAAGGGCCACTTCGTCAGCGCAGATCTCCATCCCCCGCCCGCCGAGCACATAGCTGGGGCGGACGAGCACGGGGTAGCCGATTTCGCCTGCGATCTCGACCGCCTGTTCAAGCGAGCGAGCGATGCCGCTGGCCGGGCGTTTGAGGTCGAGCTCTTCGAGCAGATGGTCGAACCGGTCGCGGTCTTCTGCCAGATCGATCGAATCGACGCTGGTGCCGAGGATGGGCGCGCCAGCAAGCACGAGCCCATCGGCGAGGTTGAGTGGGGTCTGCCCGCCGAACTGGATGATGAGGCCTTTGATGAGTTCGCCGGTGGCCCGGCTCTCCGAGCCGTGTGTCTGCTGGTCAAGATTTGGGACGCCGCTCTCACACCCGGCTCGGAGAGCCGGGCCACCGGCGAGCCGCTCGACAACATTCAACACATCCTCAAGCGTCAAAGGCTCAAAGAAAAGCA
>JAJRZG010000244.1 GCA_024275365.1 Planctomycetota bacterium
CGCGTCCCTCGATCCACTACCATGCCCAAGACCAATCCCGCCAACCCCGGGCGGCCGACGCCACCGAACCCCTCACCGAGGCTGCGATGAGCGACCACAACTCAGACTCCAACGACCCTCTCACCCCTCATGAACACGCCCCGCTCGACCTCGATGCGGATGCTGGCGACTCGCGCACTCCCGGCGATCCCCCGATTGAGATGCCCGCAGACCACGACGGACACCCGCGCAAAGCCTACCGAGAAGTCACGCTCTCCGCGCTCCTCCTGGCGGTCATCATCGGTGTCGTGATGAACGCCTCGATCACCTACGCAGGGCTCAAAATCGGCTTTACCATCGGCGGCTCAGCGATCGCAGCGGTCGTCGGGTTCGGGCTCCTCCGCGGGCTCCTCCGTGTCTTTGTCAAAGACGCGGGCTCGATCCTCGAAGTCAATATCACCCAGACCGTCGCCAGTTCGATCAACACCTCAAACTCGGGTGTCATCTTCACTGTCCCGGTCCTGTTACTGCTCGGCATGACCCTGACCTGGACCAGCACGGACTTCTGGCTTATTGCCCTGGCGTGTATCGCAGGTGCGATTCTTGGGTGCGCGTTCATCATCCCGCTTCGCAAGCAGATGATCGAGATCGATCGGCTGCGGTTCCCGACTGGGGTTGGTGTTGCCACCATCCTCAAAAGCCCGGGCGGCGGGGTCAAAAAAATCCTGGTCCTGCTCACTGGTATCGCCCTCTCGGCTGCCATCTACGCCCCGACCGCCATGCACACGCTGCCCTCCCGAGGCGTAGACAGTGTGAAACTCCTGGGCGATGAGCAACGCCCGGTCAAGGCTCTCCTTGCAGCCCGCGAAGCCGGATTAGACCTGGACCAACTCGACGAACTCGTCCTTTCCGAGCGCGTCACCATCGAAGAGGCCAATCGCACACGCACGATCAACCGCTGGATCGTGAGCAAGGAAGCCCCCGAGGCGATGGTCACACGGGGAGAGCTGGTCGAACAACGCCGCACCGCCACAACTGCCCTTGCGGTTGAGAAAGAAGCCCTGCAAACGGCTCCCGTCCCCGAGGGCACGCGCAACAGGATCGCTGATCTCAGGAGTGAGATCGAGGGGTTGAATGCGCAACTGGCTGCCGAGCCGCTCTCAGAGTTTGCCGACTATTCAGACGAAATGTCGATCGCGGTCTTCAAGGTCTCCCGGGGCTTCACCGGCGAGGGTGACGATGCCAAAGCCCTCACCTGGACCGACCTCCGATCCACCAGGCTCGGCTGGACCAAGTCCCCGATCTGGGGCTATCACGACCTCCAACTCCGCCTGCCGGCCTATGGCGACAAGGACGCGACCGAGCCGGGCGTGCTCGACACACGAGTGGACCGCGACGAGAACGGCCTGCCCGATCTCATCGTCACCGATGAGACCGTCGATGTCGGGCGCGTCATAGGGCTGCCCTCGCAGATCCAGCTCATCTTTGCGATCGCCCCCTTCGCCCTTGGCGCGGGGTTCATCACCGGGCGTGCGGGGCTGCTCGTCCTCGCGGGCGGCATCCTCGCCTACTTTATCATCAACCCGATGGTCTTCTCGATGGGGCTCCTCCCCGAGACGGTGGGCGCAGCCGATGCACCGGGTGTCGCGTTCAAGGCCTTCAACCGCCCGCTGGGCATCGGCCTGCTCCTCGGCGGCGCGCTCATGGGGGTCGTTGCCTCGCTGCCCGCGATCATCGCAGCGCTCAAATCCATCGCCACTGCGGGCCGCACCGCAGCGCGTGGCGGGCGAGACGAGATGGGCCTCGCACCACTCATCCTCGCCATCATCGTCGCGGGCGTGCTCCTCTTCTTTGCTGCCGATTATATTGGCAACGAGCCGCTCAACAAGGACGGCTTCTGCCCTGTCAGCGGGCTCGATGTTGCTGCTGCTGTCGAGACCTCCGACTACAACGGCTACGCCATCGCCTTTGCCGACGAAGATGCCAAAGCCGCCTGGGACAACAGCACAACCTGGGGCGGGGGAGACGATGCCATCGCCTGGGATGACACGACCAAGGATGCCTACCTCGCCACCATGAACGCCAAGCCCGGCTTCCTCGCCGGGCTCAACCCGCACCTCCGAGCGGGCATCATCGCGGTCGTCGGTGTCTTCTGGATATGGTTTGCCGGCATGATTATCGCCCAATGCACCGGCATGACCGACTGGTCCCCGATCTCCGGCATGGCGCTCCTGACGGTCGTGCTCGTGTTGCTCCTTGCTGGCTCGGGAGCGGTCATGGGCGCGGTGCTCATCGGTGCAGCGTTGTGCGTGGCGATCACGCTCTCAGCAGACATGATGCAGGACCTCAAGACCGGGCACCTCGTGGGGGCCAAACCGCTCCGCCAGCAGGTCTGCGAGATGATCGCGGTGCCCATCGGCCCAGCCATTACCATGCTGACCATCCTCATCATCGTGGGCGCCAACATGAAGACCACCGGCATCCCCATGGGGCCGGGCACCACCACCACCGCGCCCCAGGCTCAGGCCCTCCAAGCGGTTATTGAGGGTGTCCAGGGGGTCGAGATGCCCTACGCCCTCTACGGCCTCGGTGCTGGGCTCGGTGTCCTGCTCGGGCTCGGTTCCTTTGCGGGGCTTGGCGTGCTCGTCGGTCTGAGCATGTACCTGCCCTTCATGTACATCGCAACCTATGGCATCGGGTGCATCGCCAACATCCTCTTCCGTGCCTTCAAGGGCCCCCGTTGGGTCGAGGAGTGGGGGGTGCCCTTTGCTGCGGGGCTCATTGTCGGTGAGTCCATCCTCGCCCTCTTCTTCAATATCTTTATCCTCGCTGTCGGTTAGTTCACACACTCCACCCCCTCTGCAAAGAGTGCCACCATGAAACTGCTCGCTTTTCTGCTCATCTGGATATCGCTCGGCGTCGGAGCTGTTGCCACCACCACAGCCTATGTGTGGAGGGTGCCAGAGACCGGCGACCTGGAAAGCTTCCGCCTCGCAGCCGACGAGGACGGTCAGGCGGTCTACGCCATCCTCGCTGCCGATGCAGGCAAGATCGACAAAGACACACCGATCATCAAGGCCGACACCCCCCTGACACCTGAGGTGGTCAAGCAACTCCAGGAGGCCAAAGAACCCGTCGATCGCGTCCGTGTCAAGTCGTTCAAGCTCAGCCGATGGACACACCTCCCATACTTTGGCGCAGCCTGTGTGGGCCTGCTCGCGGGGGCGTTCCTGACCCGCCGAAGCACCGCCCGCGCCATCAAGCTCGCAGATGAACTCGCAGAGCATGAAGACACCATGACACCCGAGAAGGCGCTCACGGAGTTGAGGCTGGTCGTCGGCTCCCTGCTCGAAGACATCTCCACACTCGGCGAGCCGCACCATGCCTGCCACACGATCACGCACAAACTCGGTGACGCGATCAGCGACTATGTCCCCGCCATCACCGACCAGCGCGAACGGCTGGTCGCACGCATGGGGCTTGGCACCTACGCCGGGCTGATGGATGTTTTCTCCGCTGCCGAGCGCAGCATGAACCGCGCCTGGTCCGCCGCTGCCGACTTTAGCCTTGATGAGTCGATGGAGTCTCTCGAGCGAGCCGCCGAGCGGTTGGCTGTTGCCGAGGACAAGCTCACAGGCAGAACCCCCTCACTCCTGCCGCTCGGATAGGCGTTTGAGTCTTTTGCATTTGGGTACTTCGCCCCTCCGGGGCGATTCTCCAGATGCCAGACGCTGATCTTGCGAAGCGTCTGATAACGGTACTTTGTGCGGTATTTGCCCTTCGATCCGACACTTCGCAAAGCCTCAGTGTCGGCATCCAGAAAGACAAGTGCGATCAACCCCCACCATCACCCCCCGACCGTCAACCCCACCGGCTGAGGCCTGGGCTCATAGTTCCCCTCGACGCTCACCCCGAGCGGCATCCGCTTCCCATCCGGCCCCTTCGGCGGGATCCGCTCCTCATCAATCATCCGCTGGATCGTCATGATCGCCTCGATCAACATCTCGGGCCGAGGCGGGCACCCGGGCACATACACATCCACCGGGATGTACTGATCGACTCCCTGCACGCACGCATAGGTATCAAACACCCCACCCGTCGAGGCGCACGCCCCCATCGAGATCACCCACTTGGGCTCGGTGATCTGCTCATACATCCGCTGCAGCACCGGCATCATCTTCACGCCAACCCGACCCGCCACGATCAGCAGGTCGCTCTGCCTCGGGCTGAACCGCATGACCTCCGCCCCGAACCGCGCCAGGTCATATCGGCTGCACGCGGTCGACATCAGCTCGATCCCGCAGCAGGCCGTCGCAAAGGGCATCGGCCAGACGGAACTCCGCCGGGCCCAGTTGAGCACCCGCTGCAACTGCGTCGTCAGCATCATGTCCGTCGGCAAGGCGGTCTCAATACCCATATCGGCGTCTCCTTCGCGTGACCCAATCCTAGCTCACTCCTGCGGCCAATGAGCCCCAAGCGTCAGTGTCGGGCCCAGTGGCAAGGTGACCCGGTGGCACGGTTCTCCGAACCGTGTCTCTGGAAGAGCCTGTTCTACAAGCGGGGACTCTCGCCCTACACCAACTCCCGGATAATCCCCTCAGCCTTCTCCGGGTCATCCACCCGCAGGATGCACCGTGCTCCCATCCCGTTGTGGGCGGGACTCTGATAGGCATATCGAACATTCACCTTGGCATCGGCCAGCGAGACGGCCACTTCGCGGAAGACGGCCGGGTTGTCTCCGAGTGAGACCGCCAGCACATCCGTTTCGGCGACGGGTCCTGCTCCCGAATCGGTCACGCCCTCGCAGACCCGCCGGACCGCTTCCTCGGGTTCTCCCAGCAGGCGGACCAGCCCCTTGCCATTCTGCTCGACCACAGAGATCGCCATGACCGCCGCCCCAGCCGCTGCCAGGGCTTCGAGAATCCCCGCAAGCTCTCCCGGCCGATCGGTCAGGTAGACGCTGAACTCTTTGACGCGAGACACCTCCATGCGTGCTCCGATCTCCCCTCAGAAACCCTCGAGTGGGCCAGCCGATATCGGCCGTTCCCTTTGCCCCCGTTACCACCAGCGGGTAAATCCCGTGATGGCACCTCCATTCCCCGGTTCGCAGCAGCGAAAAGGGCAGAAGCCTAGCGCGGCAGCCCTTCCCGGACCACAAAAAAGGAAGCCGACCGGTTCCGGTTTTTCTAGAAACTATTCGGAGTGTGTTAGGTTGAACTCGGTGTGTCCGGCCTCTCCCCACCCCCCAGTGGTGTGGGCCTCTCGCCCGCGTCTCTGCGTTCCTCTCCCCCCACCAAGTCCGCCAGGCTCATCCCGGCCGCCGCCTCCTGCTGGGCCTGCCGAAGCCGCCTGAGCCGATCGTTCTCCTCGTGCTCGCCCTGCCCTTCGACCAGCCGCCCCGCCAGATCGAGCCGCTCACCCGCCGCGATCTCCGATGCCGGTCTTGCCAGGGCGAACGCCTCTTGCTCCTGTCCCTCGCGCACCCGGTGGAGCACCCCCGCCTCATCCAGCCGTTCGAGCATCGTCAGGGCTGTCCGCTCATCGAGCCCGACCGCCCGGGCGATATCAGCAACCACCGCCGTCTTTCCAAGGACAAACTCACGGGCAACCTCGACTGCTACCCGCATCAGCGCCAGAGGCTCGACAAGCACCGGCCCGTGCTGATCCTCATCGCTCACCGCAAACGCCCGGAAGTGTTGCAGCACATAGCTGATCTGCAACCCCGAGAGCACGATGATCCAGGTGATATACACCCACAACAAAAAGAGCGGCACCAGCGCAATCACGCCATAGAGTTTTTGGTATGACGAGAGCATCACGACCTGCACGAACCCGAACTTGCCCATCTCCCAGAAAACAGCCGCGAAAAACGCCCCGATGGCCGCACACCGTACCGAGACTCGCGCGTTGGGGATCGTCATATACAGGAAGAGCAGCAACAGGAAACTAATCGCAATACTCACCGCGATCCCGGCTGCCTCGGGGCCGAGGGCTGCCCCGACGCCCACCGCCCCCTGCAACGAGCGGAGCGAATCAGTCAGCCGATCCCCGACATAAAAAGTGCCGACCAGGAAGACGGTGCCGAGTGTGAGTGTCGTCCAATACTGCGTCACCCTTCGCACCCACGACCGACCTCTCGGTGCCCGATAGATGTGGTTGGCCGACCGCTCGATCTCGATCATGAAGGAGAGGGCCGCATAGATCAGCATGAGGATGCCCGTCATCCCGATCGCCACAAACGAAACCTCGCGCACCTTCTCGACCAGCTCTTGCAGCCATTCATCGAGTTTGGTCGAGTGGAGCGGGTGAACCTCGGCTTCTCCGGTGCCTGTTGCTTCCGGCTTCTCCTCAGCCGGGTCCGGCTGCCCCCCCGCATCCTCCGGATGAATCCCGGGCAGGTCCCCCTCCACCTCCTGCTCGACAGTAATCTGGCTCAGCCCCGAGAACTCGAGCACCTCGCGGACCGTTTCCTTGATCTGCTCGTTGGTCGCAAACCCCCCCAGCACCGCCACCCCGATCGCCAGCACCGGGATCAGCCCGAAGACCGTCCGGTAGGCAAGGGCCGCTGCCATCCGCGAGATGTTGCTCCCCGAGACCACCCGCAACGAGAGCCGCAGCATCGTCCAGAGCCCCGGCGTCTGCCTGCCAGACCCAGCCGTCGTTTCGAGGTCGTC
>JAJRZG010000245.1 GCA_024275365.1 Planctomycetota bacterium
CCTCACACTCGATATCAACCTCCAGGCCCGCGTCCAGGCCATCCTCGACCCCCGCTTCGACCTTGCCATGGTCCACCCCTACCAGGGCACAGAACTCGCCCTCCCCGTCGGCACGCCACTCAACGGGGCAGCCGTCGTCCTCGATATCGACTCAGGCCAGGTCCTCGCCCTCGTCACCAGCCCCTCCTTCTCGCGGCAAACACTCCGTGAGCGACCCGACGAGATCATCGACGACAGACTCAACAACCCCCTCGTCAACCGCGCTATCGCCGCCCCCTATCCCCCCGGCTCCATCATCAAGCCCCTCACCCTCGTCGGGGCTGACACCCTCGGCGCCTACACCCTCGGCGACCGCATCGAATGCACCGGACACCTCCTCCCCGATCGGCCGGGCATCCTCCGATGCTGGATCTTCCGCGACCGCTTCGGCCTGACAAACCACTCCATCCGCTTCGGCCACGACCTCGACGGCATCGACGCCATCACCGCCTCGTGCAACATCTTCTTCTATACCATCGGCAGGCGACTCGGCGGGGCCGGGATCGCCCAGGTCCTCCGCGACTTTGGGGTCGGGGAGCGCTGGAACCTTGGCGTTGGGGCCGAGTTCCCCGGCTCGATCGGGGGTCACAACAGCAACAACGACGGCTCCGACATCACCCCCTTCGACGCCACCATCATGGGCATGGGCCAAGGCCCGATCTCCTGGACACCCCTCCACGCGGCCAATGCCTATGCCACGCTCGCCCGGATGGGGGTCGCCATCACCCCCCGCGTCATCGACGACAGCTCACCCCCCGAGATCCACGAGACGAGCTTCGACCGGCGGGCGATCGTGGCTGCCCTCGAAGGGCTCGATGGCGTCATCAACAACGCCGAGCAAGGCACCGCCCACCACATCACCCTCGAGACCGGCCGTGAGCCGATCTTCAATATCCCCGGCATCCATTACTGGGGCAAGACGGGCACCGCCCAGGCTCCGCCGCTCTTTCTTGATGATCCGCCTCTCGATGCGGAGGGGAACCCCATTCCCATCCGGGCTGGCGACCACGCCTGGGTGACGATCCTCGTGGGGGCTGAGGGTGATCGGCCACGCTTTGCGATCAGCGTCATCATGGAGTATGGCGGCTCGGGGGGCAAAGTCGCCGGGCCGATCGCCAACCAGATCGTCCGCGCCCTCATCGACGAGGGATACCTGAGAGAGGGAAACCGCACGGGGGGAAATCTCACGCCGTGAGTCTTCTCCACCTCATCAAAGGGACCTCCTCCTCGATGCGGTCGGTCCGTTCGACGATCAAGCTCGCGCACGCCGGGTGGGTTGTGCTGCTGACGGCCCTTGCCCTCAGCCTCATCGGCATTTATGCGATCGATGTCGCCACGCACATCAACCCAGCCGGCCCGCTCGACCTCTCGGCCCTCGCCTGGAAACAGATCGTTTTCAGTATCCTGGGCGTGCTCGGGGCGGTCGTCATTGCGCTGCCACACTACAAGCTCTTTGCGTACTTCACTTGGCCGATCGCCTTTCTCTCGCTGGGGCTGCTGGTCTTTCTGCTCCTTCCCGGCGTCCCCTCGTGGCTGGTCACGCCGATCAACGGCGCGCGCGCATGGATCAACCTCCCCCTCTTCAACCTCCAGCCGAGCGAGCCGGCCAAGATCGCCTTTGTGCTCTTTATGGCTCTCTATCTCCGCCAGCGAGACCCGCCCGAATCCTTCCTCTCCCTCTTTCCGCCGGGGCTGCTCACACTTGTCCCCATCGGGCTCATCACCCTCCAGCCGGACCTCGGTACCGCCTGCCTGTTTGTCCCCTCGCTCTTTGGGATGCTCGTGACAGCCGGGGCACGGCTGCGGCACCTTGCGCTCATTGTCGTGCTCGCAAGCCTCGCTGCCCCCGCTGCATGGCCCTTCCTCATGCCCCACCAAAAGGCCCGATTCGTGGCCCTTGTCCAGCAGGTCAAGGGGGACCGCTCGCAAGAACACGATATCAACTTCCAGTCCTTCACCGCCCAGCGGCTCATCGGGGCGGGCGGCCTCAGCGGACAACCCGACGATAAAGCCCGCGCACTCATTCGCTTCAACCGCCTCCCCGAGGCCCACAACGACATGATCTTTTCTGTCATCTCGACGCGCTTTGGTGTCGTGGGAGCCGTCGGGGTCATCTGGCTGTTCCTCACCTATTTCGCGGGTGCATTGGGTGTGGCAGCCATGTGCAAAGACCGCTTCGGGCGCATTGTCGCAGTTGGGATCGCGGCCTTCATCGCTGCCCAGGTTGTTATCAATATCGGCATGAATATCGGGCTCTTGCCGATCATCGGGATCACGCTCCCCTTTCTCAGCTATGGCGGGTCGAGTATGCTCACCTGTTGGCTGATGACGGGGCTGCTCTTCAATATCGCGATGCGCCGCGAGCTGACTCCTTACAACCCCGCCCCGCGCTATCCTCTCGGGCAGGCACCCTAGAACCCGTTGATTCTGGAAGTCCATGTCCCGTTCATACCACCCGGTGCCCGGACGCCGAGACTGAGGCTTTGCGAAGTCTCGGGTCAACGAGTGTCAGACACTCTCCAATACCCGACGCTTCGCAAGCTCAGCGGCGGCGTCCAAAACAGTTTGATGCAAGGCCCTGTAGAACACGCAATGACACAAAGCACTGACCCAACCCAGCCCACAGCCGACTTCCTTCAGGCTGCTGCCGACCTCGGCATTGACTTCGAGCCAACCGACCTCGACAACCTCGCCCGCTTTCTCGCCCTCCTCCTCGACGCCAACACCCGCACCAACCTCACCGCCATCACCGACCCGGCCGAGGCGTGGACCCGCCACATCCTCGACGCCCTCACACTCCTCCCCATGCTCGCCGACCTGCCCGACGCTGCCCGCATCATCGACATCGGCTCCGGCGGCGGCCTCCCCGCGATCCCCCTTGCCATCGTCTGCCCACACCTCCGATTCACCCTCCTCGAAGCTACCGGCAAAAAAGTCACCTTCCTCCGCGAGACCATCACCGCCCTCAGCCTTGCCAACGCCGAGGTCATCCAGGCCCGGGCAGAGCAGGCCGGGCAGGACCGAGGCACCCGCCAGCCGGATGGCACCCGCTCCGCAGGCATGCGCGAGTCCTTCGATGTCGTCACCGCCCGGGCGGTCGGCCGCCTTGCCGTCGTCGCCGAGCTGACGGTTCCCCTCGCCAAGCCCTCGGGTCTCGTGCTGCTCATCAAGGGGCAGAAGGCCCCCGAAGAACTCGAAGAAGCAGCCAAAGCGCTCGAAATCCTCGGTGCCCGCCACGCCGGGACGGTCGAGACCCCCACCGGCCGGATCGTGGCACTCGAAAAAAACTGCCTCACCCCCCGAACATACCCCCGCCGCGATGGCGAGCCCAAGCGCGTGCCACTCGGGGTTCCCAAGCGGGGCTGACCCGAACCACTCTTCCGCCTAGACTTCCCGCCCTACCGCCTGTCGGGTACCAAGCCGGGCCATTGAAAAACCCGCCCCGAACCGGCGTAGACGAAAGGACCGACCATGTACGCGATCATCGAAGAGTCCGGCGGCCAACGCAAGGTCACCGAAGGCGAAGAAATCCTCATCGACCTCTACAAGGGCGGCGACGCAGCACCGGGCGAAGCGATCTCGTTCGACAAGGTCCTCATCGTCGGTGAAATCGGCGGCGATGCCAAGATCGGCCAACCCTTCGTCGAGGGCGCAGCCGTCACAGGCGAGATCACCGACCCGATGTTCAAAGGCGAAAAACTCTACATCCACAAGTTCAAGCCCAAGACCGGCTACAGCCGCAAGACCGGCCACCGCCAACGCTACACCAAAGTCAAGATCACCGCGATCACGGGCTGAGCGAGCCTTGGGTTCCTGCCTTTGGGTAGTCCGTCCCTCCGGGACGGCTTCTTGGGTACTTCGTCCCTCCGGGACGACTCCTGCCTTTTCTCCCTCATCTCCTCGCCTGGCACTCTCTTTGGGTGCAACATCCATTTGAGAAAGAGAAGGATGAGGAGAAAAGACAGGGAGTCGCCCCGGAGGGGCGAACTACCCGGGAATCCGAAGTCCGTCTCCATCCCCCCGGCATCGTTGCACTACTCCCGATGCACAAAGGTCACCCGCCCCCGGTCCTTGACAACACCCGGGAACCGCAACGCCCGCCCGTGCGCCACACAATACACCCCAGCCTCAAGCACGCCCGTCGCAAAGATCGCCTCGGTCAGGTTCTGCAGTGCATCGGTCCGTATCATCTCGAACGGCCTCATTGCCCCGGTCAGCACGATCGGCACCCGAGGCTCAGAGAGTCCCGCGTGCAACGCCTCGCC
>JAJRZG010000246.1 GCA_024275365.1 Planctomycetota bacterium
CTTCGAGGCCCTCACCCGGCCCAGCGAGGTCGATCTTTATTCGGACTCGCAGTATGTCCTCAAGGGGCTCAATGAGTGGATGGCCGGATGGAAGGCCCGGGGGTGGAAGACGGCCGCCAAAAAGCCGGTGAAAAATCAGGATCTCTGGATGCGGCTCGATGAACTGCTGACGACGCACACCGTCCGATTTCACTGGGTCCGGGGGCACAACGACCACGCTGAGAACGAGCGGTGCGATCGGTTGGCGGTTGCAGCACGGGACAAGGCGGCGGGGAAGTAGGGGGTTCTCTGCTCGGTGATTGGCACCATGCTTTCACAACTCGCATCAACGAGTACCGGTTGTGCAGTCTGGGTGGTTCGAGCCGATTGATCCGGTCTGGTGATCCGTGTCGGTAGTGGAGGTTGTGCAGTCTCGGCTGGGGCAGGTTTTGGTCGGTATTGCGCGTCGGGGGATCGATCCTGAACGCAAGGGTGGCTCTTGCCGATGACCAGTCAACCGCGACGAGGTGCCCCAAATCGGGTGCCGGTCGGACTGGAGGCTCGCCGTGGACTTTGAGAAAATCCTGCAGTTTGCTCACGAGTCGGATGCTTCCGATATCCACATTGTTGCCGGGCATCAGCCGACCATGCGGGTCCACCAGGTTGTGCAGCGGATGGACCTTCCCGAGGTCACGGCTGAGGATGTCGCGTCGTTCTTTCAGCAGATTGCCTCTGACGAAGCCCAGTCGATCTTTGAGCGGCAAAAGGACACCGATTTTTCGTTTGCCAACGAGCAGTTTGGCCGGTACCGCGTCAACGCGCACATGCAGCGGGCATCGGTCGCGCTAGCGATGCGGACGATCAAGACGAAGATCCCACCGCTCGAATCGCTCAGTCTCCCCGAGGTTATCTCTCGTCTGACCTACCTGCCCCGCGGGTTGGTGCTTGTGACCGGTGACACCGGCTCGGGCAAGTCGACCACGCTTGCCGCGATGATCCAGGCGATGAACGAGCGGTACGCCAAGCACATCATCACGCTCGAAGACCCCGTCGAATACGCCCTGGTCAGCGACAAGTGCCTGATCGAGCAGCGAGAGCTCGGGCAGGACATGCCCACCTTTGCCTCGGGGCTCAAGCACGCGCTTCGCCAGGACCCCGATATCGTGCTCGTCGGTGAGATGCGAGACCTCGAGACCACAGCCCTTGCGATCTCGGCTGCCGAGACCGGGCACCTGGTGCTCAGCACGCTCCATACCGTCAACGCATCGCAGACCGTCGAGCGGATCATTGATATGTACCCGGCCGGTCAGCAGAACCAGATCCGTGCGATGCTCGCGGGGACGCTCCAGGCGGTCGTCAGCCAGACGCTCTTTACCCGTCAGGACAGGTCCGGCATGGTGCCCGCGGTCGAGGTCTTGCTGTGTACCCCGGCGGTGCGCAACCTGATCCGTGAAGCGAGGACCTTTGAGATTCCCAATGTGATCGAGACCAACCGTGCGATCGGGATGTGCAGCCTTGATAGCGCGATCGGGGAGCTCTACTTCAACGGCATGATCGGGAAGGAAGACGCGATTGCCCAGGCAGTCCACCCAGACAAGCTTTCCCGTCAGCTCGCTGCATAAATCGCATGAAAGGGAGCGTGCATGCCACAGTATCGTTACCAGGCCAGTGCCAACGATGGGAAAGTGACTGTTGGGATGTTGAGCGCCGATTCGGTCGCCGGGGCCGCCACGGTGTTGCGTGGTCAGGGGCTGCATGTTCTGTCTCTCTCGCCTGCGGCATCAGCGGCGGCAACCGGGATTGGTGAGTTCCTCAAGAGGGCGAACTCGCGCAAGCCAACCGCCAAGGATGTCCTGGACTTTACCACGCAGCTCGCGGTCATGATCCGCGCAGGGATCAACCTCCGGGCGGCGCTCGATGGCATCGCTGACCAGACCACCCACGCGCAGTTCAAGAAGGTCGTCACAAGCCTCAAGGATGATGTCGAGAGCGGCAAGCAGTTCTCGGAGGCGATCGCCAAGTATCCCAAACTCTTCGGCCCGCTCTATGTCTCGATGGTGCAGGCCTCGGAGATGTCCGGCTCGTTCTCTGAGATGCTCAACCGGATCGCGGCGTATATGTCTCAGGAGATGGAAACCCGCAAGATGGTGATCGGAGCCTCGATCTATCCGGGCATCATCGGTGGCCTCGCGGTTTCTGTGACGGTCTTCCTGCTCTCGTTTGTGTTACCCCGGTTTTACACGGTCTTTGAGGGCAAGGAGGATGTGCTGCCTTGGGCGACGAACTTCCTCATGGGACTCAGCTTGTTTCTGACCTCTGAGTGGCCATTTATTGTGGGCGGTGTTGTGGCGGTGGTCGGGATGTTCATCGTGGTTGTCAAGACGGATGTGGGTTCGTTCTGGATTGACAAACTCAAGATTACAGTCCCTGGACTGCGGGGGATGTTCCAATCGCTCTATATCAGCCGATCGCTCGAGACGATGGGGCAGCTCATCAACGCCGGTGTGCCGATGCTTGATACATTGCGGATCACGGGTGATATCACGGGCAACCAGCTCTATAAAGGCATGTGGCATCGGGTGCATTCGAGTGTCAAGCAGGGGCGCAAGATCACAGGGCCACTCATCAAGGACGGGCTGATGCCCAAGAGCGTGGTGCAGATGATTGCGGCTGGTGAAGAGTCCGGAAAGCTTGGGGAGGTGCTCGACGAGATCAGCACCTATTACACCAAGAGGTTAAAGGACCAGATCAAGACGGCGACGAGCATGATCGAGCCCATCATGATCGTTCTAATGGGTTCAGTCGTTGGATTCATTGCGATGGCGATCATTCTCCCAATCTTCAAGATGAGCCAGCTCGTTTCGTAACCGATACTTTGAGCGGGGTCGGGCCGCGCTCGCCCAAGTACCCACGAGCTGCGGCCGCGACCGTGGAGCACCGCCCATGAGCGCACGCCGTCGGACATCTCGAACATCGCACACGACGCCCGGGTTCACACTGCTCGAGACGGCGCTCACCCTGGTCATTCTTGTTGTCGGGGTGCTTGCGATGGTCGAGGCGCAGGCGGCATTTATCCAGAGCAACCTGTGGTCTTCGCACGCTGCCACGGGCAACTTCCTTGCCCAGGAAGTCCGCGAACTCACGAGATCACTCCCAAGGCACGACCCGGTGCATGGGCTCAATGTCGATGAGGGGTACGCTTTCGGGCTCGATGGCCTGGAGGTTGTGATTGCTGATATCGATGACCTCGACGATCTCGACGGGATGCGCTTCGGGTTCAACGGCAACATGCCCGGCCCGATCAACGCCCTTGGTGACATCATTCCCGAGGTCGCCCTAGACGGCTCGATCGAGCTCGACGAAAACGGGGGCACAGTTCCGATGGTTGGATGGGCGCAAGAGATCATCGTCGAGAAGGTGGAACCATTTGATACATCACTCACCCGCGCAGATGCCTACGAGCGCGAGGTTGAGGTGGACGGTATGCCGCCTTTGGGTCGAGAATCATTCCCGCTCCGTGTGACGGTCATCGTGTCATACACGACGACGATCGGCGGTGAGATCGAGATGGCACGAGTCAGTTGGATTATTCCGTAAGAGCGGGGTGGGTTTGGAGGGGGTTGGTGGAGGAGCCACAGGGTGAACACACACACGCAAGTTCGTCGCAGAGTCATGCCCCGTTCACGACGGGGTGTTGTTTCGGTGCTCGCGATGATGTTTCTGGTGCTCTTTGGCTCACTGGTTGCTGCGATGGCAATCTCGACGCAGGGCAACATCCGCACCTCGAGCACGCACCTGCAGGTGACCCAGGCCCTTGGCGCGGCCGAGACAGGCTTGATTGTCGCGCAGAACAGGATTGCGCTTGCTGCGGGTCGGTTTGTGGTGGAAGAGAGCGAGATGTCGCCCGACTTTGTCGAGTCACTCTGGCTCGGGGAGCTGAACGGGTGGGGCAACTTCACCGTGATTGCCAACCCGCTGGGCTATGACGATGTGCCCGCCGGGATGGCCGAGGCGTTGCTCTTTCTGCATAGTCTGGATGCCAATATCATTGTCGAATCTGATTCGGATATCAATGTACCCATGATGACCGCGGCATGGCCCGAGGCAGACCCCGCGGTGTATAAGGCCGAAGACTGGGTGGTCACACCGATCATCGCGGTTGACGCGCCCGGCAACAACGGCCCGCCGCCATCGGGGTATCAGATTGTCTACGCACCGCTCGCCAACGGCACCGATATCCGCATCATCGTGATCGGGTATGACTTCCAGGCGAACCGCCCCCCCATGACCCGCACCATCATGCAGGACTACCGCATCGTCAAGCGGATTGATCACGCGGTCGTCAGCCCGAGCCGAATCTTGATCGGGAAGAATGTCCAGATTGTCGGAGGCCTCGGCGTTCGCTATAACCAGGTCGATTTCGAGAACGGCGACCCGTTACTTACCAAGTCCGACTTCCGGCATATCGATCCTGTGCTCGACTCCAAAATCGAGGCGCTCTACGCGGTCGCGGGCGATCCCGCCATCGATGTGGACGGCGACAACCGGCTCCGCCCTGAGCACCCCATCGAGGGACCAGCTATCCCGAGCGGGTACGGCATGGACGGCGGCGACCCCGACCCGGCATCGGCGTTTGATGATGTCACAAAAGATGGGTTCGTCGATGAGTTCGACCTCTTCATCAACCACTACGACAGTGACGGCGATGGCAGGATCGAGATCGCGACCGAGTTTCTGGATGCCAACGGCAACATCGTGGACGCCGACCTTGCCTACCTCATCGATTCTGGTACACCCGACCGCAACCGCAACGGTGTCTTCGGCTTTAAGGATGTCAACTCGAACGGTCGGTACGATGACGATGGGAGTGAGGAGTTCCTCGATTGGTACTGGTATTCCGGGGTCGGTGACCCCGTCAAGCGGTACGCCGACTATGACCTGGGCTATCTCGACGGCTACATCGACCTCATGGATCGGTATGTCAAACTCGACGGCACGCTGGTCTTTGGGATCGAGGAATCGGCGTGGGCGCTGGCCAACCCCGACTACAACGCGGCGATCATGGGCGCGATTCGGGCTAACAAGAGCGATGCGCCCCGCATCTTTGGAGCGTCGGAACAAGACCTCCCGCTCATCACGGCCGACAGCTTTACCGATTCAGAAACCGCAATTCAGGCGGCTGCCGATGGCGACGAGTTCTGGCAGCAGGTTGCCGATAATCTCGGTATCCCCATCAACCAGCTCGATGGGTATGTCGAGAACCACGAGTCTGGAGATTCTTACATCGATGGCACGGGGAATGAGATTTTCTACCCCCGGTATCTCCGGGTCGATCCGGACCTCGACCTTGACGGACTGCCCGACAACTGGGCGACCGCGTCGTATGAACCGATCCCCTTCAACGCCCCCACGCCGGTGGATTGGTACTACCGGCCTGTGTTTGAGCACATGATCTTCCGCGATGTGCAGATCCCCGAGGGTCTCAACGGGCTGTTCATTGACTGTACCTTTGTTGGTGCAACATATGTCCGTGTCCATGCCCAGAACGAAAACTTTCTCGATCCCAACAAGCCGCAAATCCCGTGGAATGAGTACGGGAAGATGGTGTTCGACACCACGATCGGCCGCCCGAAACTGGTACGCTCACGCTGGGTCTTTGGTGATGATCCGGACGAGTACGATGCCAGCACGGGGTTTTGTGACTGCCCGCCCCTCGACGCGACCGTCCTTCCCCCTGAAGCCCAGCCACCGAATCAGCTGCTGCTGATGGCGACGAGCCCGATCGACAAGGGTGACATCCCCGCGAGCCAGGTCGCGGGCTACAGCCCTGAAGACTATGCCGCGTTGCCCGACCCGTTGGTCATCGAAACCATGCGAGACCTTGGCGGCGGGATGCAACTCGTGCCGACGCGAGTCACCGACACGAGGCCCTACTCAAACAACATCAGGTTCCATGACTCGCTGTTTGTGGGCTCGATCGTGAGCGATGTGCCTCAGGAATACACGCATGTCCGCAACAAGCTGCAGTTTACCGGCAAGACGCGGTTCCTCGAGCAGCACCCGACGGACGACTCGCTCAACCCGGAGGAGATCGACCTTGCGGAGCTTGCCAAGAGCTCCATGATGCTCCCCAACTTCTCGGTTGATGTCGGCACATTTAACAGCCCCCCCGAGCAGGAGGTCAGGCTCCACGGTGCGATCATCGCGGGTGTCCTTGATGTGCGTGGTGATACAGAGATCGAGGGGTCGCTCCTGCTGACCTTCGCGCCTGTCTTTGGCGAAGGCCCGCTCAAGGATATCAACGGCGAACCGATCGGGAATCCCGCTGGGTTCAACACCAGCCTCGGCTACTTCGGGCCTGACGACGGCGACGAAGAATCGCTCGACCCGCTGACCCTGCCCGAGGTCGATGGCGTGCGGATCGTCGGGTGGGACCTTGACGGCGACGGGTTTGCAGACCTCGGCCCTTGGGAACAGCCGACACAGGAGGAGCTTGATGCCGGGGCTGTGACGATCCCCTTTAACGGTTTCGGCCGCATCCGGCTCCACTTTGACCCAGAGGCGGAGCTACCCGACGGGCTGATGCTCCCGGTGAAGGCGTTGCCGATACGAGCAACCTATAAGGAGGGCAAGCTTTGAGTCACTCCATTGCACACAAACGCTCGGCCAATGCCCGACGCGGGTTCAGTATTGCGGAGCTGTTGGTGGCGCTGCTGATCAGCTCGATGCTGCTCACCGCGACACTCACCGCGCTCGATGCTAGCTTCAAGGCGTACAAGGCAACCACGGAGAGCGCGTCGTCGCATGTTGTGGCGCGCATGGTGATGCAGCGTCTGACGACGATGATTCGTACCGGTGAAGAGTTTGGGCCTTTCCCACTCAACCCGATTACCGATCCGGTGCTCATCCCTGACCCGCCGGAGCTTGAGTTTGTGACCGGGCGTGATGAGGTCACAGGTGAGGAAACCGTGGTCCGTCTCGAACGCCGAGATGCGCCTCCTGGGTCTGTTGCCCCCTTTGAGCTCTGGTATACCCAGACCATCGTCCTCGACGGCGTGCCGGTTGGCGACTCGGAGGAGTACCCGCTGCTGACCAATGTGCAGAGCGTGCGGTTTACGCTCTATTACGATGTCGGGCCGAGGCTCGAGCACGCGACGGTGGACCTGACCATCCACCCAGACGACCTCGAAGATGCCGCGATCGCCGCGAACCTCGAGTCGGCGAGCTTGCGGCTTGTCGCGACGATCTCCCCGCGAAGAACTGATTAGAACGATTCGCATCACCTCGTCTGCTGTGTGCCACGGCCATCCTGGCCGTGAGTGCCTGATTGCTGCCTTACCTGTCGCTCGCACGGCCAGGATGGTCGTGGCGCACAACACTTGATTCGGCAAGATGCCTTTGGCCCATCCCCACCAATCGACACCTCGGGTTGCAACACGCCCCCGTTGTAGTCATGCAGCGCCGAGACCACGGCACACCGAGCACGCTCACTCTTCGACGACTTGAGCCCCGTTCTCGCTGCCCTTATCCCCGTGCCCGCCCGCGACCCGTTCGATCAGCACAAACCCGCCAACAAGTAGCACCACAAACGCTACCGTCAGCAGGTTGAAATACTTCTCCACCAGCCTCTTGGCGGGCGCGCCAAACACCCAGATGATCGCTCCCACCAGATAAAACCGCCCCCCGCGCCCAAGCAGCGAACCCACCACAAGCACCCACAATGGTACCCCGAAAACGCCGGCCGTGACCGTAATCACCTTGTAAGGAATCGGCGTAAAGGCCGCCGTCAGGATCGTCAGCAAGGCGAACTCTTCGTACTTCCCCTGCACGAATGCAAAGTTTTCGGGCGTAAACTTCGGAACATATTGAAAGAAGAAGGGGCCGACTGTCTCCCACCCCCACATGCCAATCAAATATCCGGCCACGCCGCCCAGCACCGACCCGGCAGTGCTCACACCCGCATACCACCACGCCTTGGCCCGCCGTTCGACGGTCAACGCGATCTGCAACACATCCGGCGGGATCGGAAAGAAGCTCGACTCGGCAAAGCTGAGCACAAAGAGCGAGGTCGTGGCGTGCTTGTGGTGGGCCAGCGAGAGCACCCAGTCATACAGCCGACGGTGAAAGTGCCACCACGGCACCGAGGGCGTTGTGCTCTCGTCTGCAGTGGCTGTCTCGGGAGCGAGCCCCTCGGCTGGGGGGGCTGAGGTGGCGGACGGCTCTTTGGGTTGGTTCTTTGGGGGTGGAGTCATTGGCCCAGACTGTATCGGTCAATCAACACCCGGGGCTGAGCCTTTGCTGCGGATCCGGCCTCTCCAGCCGCCGAGTCTTTCAGCGCCCGATCGCCGAAGCCTGATGAGGAAATACACCCCGATCACAATCATCAGCACGCTTAACCACTGTCCCCGGCTCAGACCCAGTATCTGCCGGACCTCGAACTGGGCATCCGGCAGGCGGATGAGCTCGGTCAGGATACGGAGCAGGCCATAGGAGACCAGGAACCATGCTCCGACCACCCCCGGCGTGCGGGGCCTGGCCCAGACGATGAGCATCACGACCCCGAGCACCACCCCCTCAGCAGCCGCCTGGAGCAGTTGGGATGGGAACCTCGCAGAGAGCAGGGGGTACAGCTCGGCTGCCAGCCGATGCCCCTCAGGCCCGCCAGCCTGGATCGCCTCGACAATCCGCTGGTACGACTGGTTCCACCCTTCACGGGGGAGCGCTCGCCCGACCACCAGAGCATCCAGGGCAGCCTCCTGCGCCGGGGACCGCAGGCAGTCCTGCCCGCTGAGCACCTCTTGCGGGAACCGCACACTCCACCACGGCCCAACTTCGCCCGGCTTGGCGACGATCCTGCCGAGCAACTCGCCATTGATAAAGTTTGCACACCGCACAACCCCAAGCCCGATCGGTGCAGCAAAGGACATGACATCCATGACATGCAGCGGCGGGCACCGTCCCTCGATCGTGCCATCGGGGAGCTTCCAGCCCCGGCTGATGCGCCACGCGGCAAGGGCGACCCCAGCCATCCCGCCGTGGCTCGCCATGCCGCCCCGGTTGATGGCAAAGACCCCCCACCAGGGGAAGTGCTCCGAGAAATCCCACAAGAGGCTGGGCTCATAGAGCAGCACATACCCGAGCCGCCCGCCGACCACGACACCGACGATGACGGTGAGGATGACATCGCCGATGCGGTGGACAGGGATGGCGATCAGGCCTCGTTTGGCGAGGAACCTGAGCTGGAGATACCCAAGCGCAAACGCCACGGCATAAGACAGCCCGTACCACCGCACGCCGACCGTTTCGGTCAAGCGCACCACAAATGGGCTGAGGTCGTGGAGCCAGGCATCGGCGAGGGTGGGGATCATGCGGGGCGATTGTACGGCGGTGCAGCCCGGTGGTACCGGCCCGGTGGCACGGCTCTCCGAGCCGAACATCGAGAAGTTCACAGAGACACAGGGAATCCTGCCGCACGCAGTGGGGTGGGTGTCTTGCCCGCCGCGTCTCCATCGCTGGTAGAGCTGGTGCAGGTGGTAGAATCCAGTGTGTTTCAGAGACACACGGTTCGGAGAACCGTGCCACCAGAACCTGCGATCGCGCGAATGGCTCTGTTATCCAACCCCACTCTCGACCAGGTGCCTGCCGGTCTGTGCGGCTGTATCACCGGCATAGTCAATCACCTCGGCGTGCCACCCTGCTGCCCGGGCCGCCTCGATATTGTCGGGCAGATCGTCAAAGAACAGGATTTCGCTCCCTGTGAATCCTGTCTGCTGCTCGAACGCCCGGTAGATATCCTGCCCCGGCTTGAGCATCCCGAGCAGGTGGCTGGCGTGCGGATGGGCGACACTCCCGACCGCTGAGACTCCTCGGCCACCCCACATTAAGCCCCCCTCCCAGTGCCGGGCACTGGTGTTGCTGAGCAGCCCTGTTGTGAGGCTGGGCACATGGTTGAGCCGACAGATGAGATCGCGCACGCCCGGATACTCATCGAGTATCCACGCATCATGCACCGCGCGGATGTCGTCAGCAGCGACGAGCCCCGAGGTGGTCTCAGCCATCTGCTCGAAGAACACCTCGCATGAAATCTCACCGCGTTGATAGGCATCGCTGAGCATTTGCCGTTCGGGTTCACCTGCTTGGGCAGCATCGCTCCAACGATATTCGATACCCGCAGCCTCGCACCCCTCCTGCCACGATCGGCAGATGCGAACCAGCACGCCGCCTGCGTCAAAGCACACCATCCTGATAGGGCTTGTTTTCATGAGGTTCCTTTAAAGCAGTTCACCACAGAGGACACAGAGTGACACAGAGGAAAGGCAGAGAAGAGCAAGGCAAATGGTGGCAGCAAATGGTGCCACCATCTGCATTCATCTGCCTTTCTCTGTGTCACTCTGTGTCCTCTGTGGTAAAAACTGCTTTATTCTTGGCACCATCGGGTTTGCCGGCCCCCATGATCTCGCGCATGACGCTGGTCGCAAAGCACCCCCTCGGCAGCTCGAAGGCACACCGCACAAAGGTACCATGCTCATCGGCCCCGCCCTCGACCTCCGGATCGATCACCGGCACCCGCAGCGGCCTCCGATCGCCCTTGATATTGCCACCAGCATCAGCAAATCGTGCAAGGGCCGCCTCATCGACACCGGTGGCATGGAGGGCATCCAGTTCTGTGAGTGCCACTGTGCCCGTCGCCCGGCGCATCGTCGTGCCCCACATCGGCCCAGACGGGCTGACCTCAAGCCGCGTGAGTCGTCCCGGCATCTCCGGGTCGCCAAGCTCTGCTGCGCCGACCGCAAAGGTCGCCCTGCTTGCGTGCATAAACGCCAGGTCGCCCTCTGTAAGCGTGCCGACGGTCCCCGCCTCTTCTCGCTGTGAGAGCACCGCGTTAAACACCGCCGACTGATAGGCGGTGATATAAAAAGAGAGCGCCGACCGATCGATGCGCTGGAGCGCGTGCTCGGCGCTCGCCTCTCTCGCAAGGGCATCGAGCACGCTCCGCTCAGCCCTCAGCGAATGGTGAAACTCATCCTTTGCCTCTGCAAACCGTCCGGCTGCAAAGAGCTTTCGTCCCTCGGTCTGCGCATCTGGGTGTGAGGCATTTGGCCCCAGCAGGTGGGTGAGCGCCTCCTCTGACTTGCCCATGACAAGCGCCCGCCCGACAAGATGGTTATTGCCGAGGAACCCGAACCGTTGTTCGCCAAACCGGTTGGCGAGCCCCTCCCGTCCAAGTCGCTCGAGTGCTTTCTGGGCGTGGACAACCGCGTGGACGGGCACCTCTCGGATGCGGATACTGAACCGGTTGCCCCGCAGGTGCCCGCGCCTGAGCTTGTTGGTGTGTCGATCAGCCCAGAGGATCGCGACCCGGTCATCGTCGAGCGAGGGGACATCCTCAATCGCGCGCCCCGGCATCCAGACGGAGAGCAGTTGCCGGGTGATGGCGCGTTTGTCTTTGAGCCCGGCAAAGCCCACATCCCGCGGGCGAACGCCGAAGTGCCTGGCGATGAGGCGGACCATATCGAGCGTGGACATGCCCTGCTTTTCGATGAACAGGTAGACATGCTCGCCCTCGCCGGCGGGTTCATACAGCGGGATTTCTTCAACGAGGAAGTCCTCATACCGCGTGCGCAGGCGGCCCCCGATGCCGCGGGCTTCGGCCCCGTCTGATACACATCCAGAATCGAACGCCCCGCTTTTGTTGACATCAGTCATTCGGAAACGCCTCGAAAGTCAGGAAAAACACACATTCCAGATACACGGTGCGAATCTGTGTGGGCCTGAGTCTTTACGAGCCCTGTGCGCAAGCACAGGAACCGGATACACCAATGATGCTCGTCGGTACGGACTCCCGAGCTTGCGCTCGGGGCTCGTAATGCAAGGCGAACCTGTATCATTCCGGCTCCTGGGCCGCTTCGATCACCTCGTCATCGACATAGATCGTGACATCCTGGGCGATCCCCAGCGCGATCGCGTCGCTGGGGCGCGAGTCGATGTGCAGCAGCTCGCCCTCGCGTGTGCGCAGATCGAGAGTCGCAAAGTAGGTGTGTTCTGAGAGTTCGGTGATCGAGATGGATTCGAGGCTTGCCCCCAAAGACTCGATGATGCTCGCAAGCAGGTCGTGCGTCTGAGGGCGTTTGATGGTCACCCCCTTGAGTCGGCGTTCGATCGCCTGAGCCTCGGGCAGCCCGATGACGATCGGGAACGACCGAGGCTCTCCCGGTGCTGCCTGCCCATCGCCCGGCGGGAGGACTTCACGAAGCTCGATCACCTGAAAGTCGTTGAGCTCCCGGATCAGGATGCGAGAGAGTTCCATGGGTACAAGCATCGTGATCCTCCTCAGTTCCCATATGAGTTCCCATACTGCACTATGGAGCGGCCTCTCGCCCGCTCGGCTGGGTCCGGCTGAATCCTATTCACCCCGATGGTCTGGCTGCACGACAGGCGGCTCGTCCGGCTGGCCGTGCCTCGCAGGGGGATCATCCGGCGCATTGTGCTGGCTCATGGGTTTGGTGGCTGCCCCGGGTCGGGTGTCGCTGACAAACTCCCCGAGTGCTTCGACAAGCTCCCGGGGCACCCCGATCCCCGCGACAAAGACCTCACCAGTCCACCGCTGGGCACCCAGTTGGAGGAACCCACGCTTGAGGGCGACAAAAGTGACCGTCGCGTCGGCCTCGATTGTGGGACCGGAGTCACCGGCGAGATTACTCGCCGGCTCGCCTGTGTTGCAGTCGAGCCCGCTTGGCACATCGACCGCGAGCACGCCGACCGTGGGTGCGCGGAGACGGTTGACCTGCAGGATGACATCCCCGATGACCCCCCGGGCAGCGTTGCGGATGCCGGTCCCGAGCAGGGCATCGACAAGCAGCACCGGGCTCTGGGCAGCGTGCTCGAGCACCTCGGCCCCCTCTGAAACATCAAGCCTGTGCATCGGGATGCCCATGGAGCGTGAGATTGCCAGGTTTGTCGCCGCATCGCCTGCATACCTGGCGGGATCGGTGGTGAGAAGCACATCCGGGTCATAGCCCTTGATGTGCAGGTGCCGAGCCAGGGCGAACCCGTCGCCGCCGTTATTGCCCGGGCCAGCGAGGATGACCGCCCGGGCAGTGCCCAGATCACGAAGCATCGCCACTGCCCGGGTGCAGAGCCCGATCGCAGCGTTTTCCATCAGCACGATCGAGGGCATCCCGAACCGGGCTGTTGCGAGGCGGTCAACCTCGCGCACAGCCTCACGCGAGAGAACCCACCCACCGGGTTGTGGGGGTGGTTGGTCGCTTGCACTGGAGCCCTGATGGTCAATCCGCCGAGACATAGGGCAGTCTAGCGCACCCTGTGTGTTCTTGGTTTGGTTTCGTGTGCCAACTGCCATGTGGCGTCCACACCTCGTCTCTGGCTCTACCATCTGCCCCCATGCATGTGATTTGGCTGATTGTGCTCGCTCTTGGTTCCACTGCTGCTGCGGTGCTGGCCGTCTATTGGACTCTCGGGCTCTCACGGATTCTCAGGACCGTCATCCTCCTGCCCACCGCCAGAGACGGGCTGAGCCTGCCAGCACCCAAAGCCTCGGCCTGTGTGGTCATCCCCGCGCACAACGAGGCACAGGTCATCGGCAACCTCATCCACTCGCTCCGCCAGCAGGACCACACGGCTGCGCGGTTTGTGCTCGCCCTTGACCGCTGCACCGACGACACAGCGGCTGTCGCTCGTGCTGCGATCGGGCCGGATGAGCGGTTCGAGGTCTTCGAGATCGAGGAATGCCCCGACGACTGGGCGGGTAAGGTCAACGCCCTGTGGACCGCCCTGCATCGCTCGGCCCACGCGCGCGATGCCGACTTCCTGCTCTTTGTCGATGCCGACACGACCCTGCACCCCGGGTGCGTCCGCGCGACGGTCGCGCTCGCAGAAGATCGCAAGCTCGACCTGCTGAGCCTGATGAGCACGCTGACGAGCGACACCTGGTTTGAGCGGCTCATCCAGCCGGCAGCCGCGATGGAGCTGATGCAGCAGTACCCGCCCCTCCGCGCAAGCAGGGCCGAGAACCGCAGGGCGTTTGCCAACGGCCAGTTCATCCTGTTCAGGGCAGCCCCCTATTGGGCGTTTGGCGGGCACGAAACAGTGCAAGACCACCTGCTCGAAGACCTCGGCATCTCGCGCGTGGCGGCAGAGGAAGGCCTCGCTGCTGCGCTGTTGAATGCCGATGGCGTGCTCATCTGCCGCATGTACCACTCGTGGGAGGAGTTCCGGAAGGGGTGGAAGCGGATCTACACCGAGTGCGCCAACCGCAAGCCCCGTCGCCTGAACCGATCGGCGTGGCGGGTGCGCATTGTGTACAACGGGATGCCGGTGCTCGCGTGCGCGGGGTTGGCTGCTGCGGTCTTTGGCTCGATCGAGCCGGGGTGGCTCGCGGTCGCCAGCGGCGTGCTGTGTAGCTATGGGCTTTTGGTCTGGCTTGGGGCGGTAGGGCTCGTCTATCACTACAGCGCAGCCCCGCTGTGGGCAGCTCCGCTCCATCCGCTGGCCTCGTGGCGAGTGGCAAGCATTTTGCGAGAGGCTGCCCATGATCTGATCCACGACCGCCCGACGGAATGGGGCGGCCGGGCGTACAGCCGGGTCTCGCGGGAATAGCCGTCGGTGTGTTGCACCAGTGGGGTGGGCATCTCGCCCGCCCGGTGGTTACCGGCGCAAAGGCAGGAAGGCATTTTTACCACAGAGTGACACAGAGTTTCACAGAGGAAAGGCAAGAAAGGCAGAGTAGATTACGGTGGCACGGCTCTCCGAGCCGTGTGTCTGGTTTGTACATTCCACTCGCACGGCTCGGAGAGCCGTGCCACCATTTGCCCTTCTCTTCTCTGTCTTTACTCTGTGAAACTCTGTGTCACTCTGTGGTAAAAATGCCTTTGCGCATGTGCCCCCGCATGGCGTACTATCTCACCATGCGTCGCGCCCGCCGAACCATGCCAGAGGTCCGCATTGAGATGACACCGATGATTGATGTCGTCTTTTTGCTGTTGACTTTTTTTATCTTTGCGATGCTGGTGATGGTGCGTGCGCAGGTGCTCGATGTGACACTCCCCACGCTTGGTTCGGGTCAGCCCGCCCAGGAGGGGGCTGCGGTCACAGTGACAATCGATGCTAAGGGCGAGGTCTTTGTCAATGCGGAACTTGTGGGCCGGGACGGGTTGATTGATGCTGTGCGCACAAAGCTTGAAGAGCAGCCCGACGCGGTGCTCAATATCGCAGCCGACACCGCGTGCCCCTCGGGCGACCTGCTCGGCGTGATCGACCTGCTCAGCAAAAACGGGTACGGGGCGTTCCAGCTCTTTGGCACGCCGGAGGAGTAGGGCGGGCACGAGCAATCAGACGCACGCTGTCTTCGTGGACACCGGTACTGAGTCTGTGAAGTGCCGGGTATCCAAGGAGTTTGGGAGTATCCGATCCCACACTTCGCAGAGTCTAAGTGTCGGCGTCCAAAGACCTGAGGGATCCGAGCGTCCGCGTTCGACCCTACTCGTCCTCCGCCATCTCCTGTTCCATCTTGAAAAACTCGAGCTCGTTTTTCAGATACGACTTTGTGCCCTCGTCGGGGGCCATCGCCACCGCTCGCTCCATCACCGCGATCGCTTCGTCATAGTCCTGCCGAGCCATCCGTACCATCGAGAGCCCGACGAGCTTCTGGAAGTCCTGTCCAAAGGTCAATGTCACCGCCCGCTCGGCAAGCTCAAGGGCCAGATCCAGGTCGGGGTCTTCGATCCCGAGAGAATCGGCGATGCCATAGGCAAACCGCATCAGAATATCGGCATCTTGGGCATAGACACCGGTCATCAGCGAGCGCACATACTCGGTTGCTCGCTCGGGTTTATCGATCCCGAGCATCAGCGACTCAAACTTCCACCACGCCCACTGCGAGTACGCCTGCGGGTCGGACTCGACAATCTCATCAGCAAGGGAGAATGCCCGTTCGTGGTCGCCGTTCTCCCACGCCTCGTGCAGTTCGGTCTTCATCTTGGCGATCCGACCTGCGAGTTCGGCAGCCTCGGCCCGCTTGCGCTGGGCAGCCTCGAGATTAAACTCATCCCGCACGATCGCCTCGATGGTCTCCTCAAACTCGTCCACCGCCGGGTGCCCGATCCAGGAGAGCCGTCCCTGCTTGTCGATGATGAACGCAGTGGGTATCCCGTCCTGCCCAGCAGCATCCATATACGCCTGCCAGGTGTAGCTCATCTCGTCAAACGCCACCCGGTACGCCATCTCCTTATCCCGCGCAGCCACAAACGCCCGCACCGTCTCCAGCGAGTTGTTCGGGTCCTCCCGCGTGATGCTGATGATGTCTGCATCGTCCTTGAACCGTTTCTGCACCGCAGCAAGGTGTGGGATGCCCGCGATACAGGGGCCACACCAGGTCGCCCAGAACTCGATCACATACACCCGCCCCGGCTCGAACGCCTTGATCGGTTCACCCTTGACCCACTCGGCGATGACGAGTGGTGGGGCCTTGTCGCCGACACCGAGTGTAAGTATGTCGGTCACATCCGCTTCGATCCCCACAGGGAGGTCGGGATCGGCAGGCTGAGCGGCTGCCCACCCGGTCAATCCCAGAACAACAGCAACTCCGACGACTGTCCTGTGTACACGCATCGTCCACCTCCTGTCATGCCACCCCCGAACCGGCACTCTTGCGGGAGTCGTACCCTGTAGTGAGACGATATCGTGAAACACCGGGGATGAAAAGGTCTTGTTGTGGATGCTGCCCTGACTGCCTATGACGACTCGTTCCGCCCGAGGTTGGCTGCCGGGGTCGTGGTCAGCCTGCTTGCCCATGTGGTGCTGGCGGTCGTCATCCTTGCAGGGCCTCCCGGGTTTGGCCCCCAGGCCCCCTTGGCGGTGTCGGCGTTATCGCCTGAGATCGCGAACCCCCCGCTTCGGCCCTGGATTACCGATTCGTCTGTGGTCTCGATCAACTGGCTTGGCTTTGCCGACCCCACCGAGCACCAGGCCACCCTCGCCAAGACCGAGCAGGCAGCACTCTCGCCTCTGGATGTCGGCGTGCCCGAGAGTGCCGAGCCTGTTGAGGTGGTGGTCAAAGCCGAACTGCCCACCGAGATTCCTGAGCCCGATCCCGAGCCTGTGGCAGAGGGTGCGGTGCTCCCCGAACCTGCCCCGGCTGAGATCACACCCGCTGAGGAAGCACCCGCTGAGGCAATCGAGGATTCGATCGAGATTGCTGAGGGGCAGATCGAGAAGCCCGCACCCAGCCCCGAGCCAGCGGCCACTCTGCCAGTCATCGCACTGCGGAGCGAAGGCCCGGAGCAAAGGGCACCATCACTCATGCAGGTAGTCAAGCGCGCTACCGCCCGGGCACGGGCAATCGCAGCGCGTGCAGCTGAGCGAGCAGCAGCAGCAGCTGCCCCCCCAACAGGCGACCCCCGCGAGGCGATAGACTCTGAAAAGGAGTCGGACGCGACCTCGATCGAGCGGATCGCCGAGTGGCACCCCGGCAAGCCCCCAGCGGTCGAGGGGCTGGAGATCACGACGGTTCGCCCCCGCTGGACAATCACGACACGCCTTGCTGCGGTGCCCCGAAACCCGGTCGTCGAGCTGCACTTCCGCAAGAACGGCACAATCGCCCGGGCAAGTTTCCTGCCCGGTCAGGACACCGGGTACCTCGGCGTGGACGGACCATTGCTCGATGCACTCTACCGCTGGACAGCCCGGGGCAAGGCTCTGAACGAACTCTCAGCCGAGGATCCGGAGGCGGTTGTATCGCTGACAATGCGGATCGTGCTGATTCCTGAACGCGGGACGATCCATCGGAGCCCCCCGAGCCGATAGAGGAACTATGACCCGGCAACCCTCTGAAACTGATGCCTCTGGGTACTTCGCCCCTCCGGGGCGATCTCCTGTCTTTTCTCCATTATCTTCTCTCTCTTCCAGCCTTTGTTCCGGAACAATGCGTGTATTCCTCTGGTTGTTCATCATCGCTTTTTCTGCCACACTCTCGAACGCACAGATCAATGACAACGATCGGTTCCGCGAGGTCGATCCCGGCTTTGGGGATGTCAACGACCAGGCGCTGAGCATGAGGATTCAGCGTGTAGACATGCGATCACCGATCGGCTTTGAGCGGATCTATGAGGTCATCGGGTCGGGCGGGCTCTATGCGCGTCGGTCGGGTGCGGTGACAGCCGTGTTTGACCAGAGTATTTACTCGGGCAACGCCACGCCGCTCATCCCGGCGGGGACGGTGTTTTATCTCGGGAGTCTGCCTGTCGATCTTGGGAGGCCCGGGCTGTTCTCACCAGAGCAGCGAGGCGAGAGGCCGGGTGTGACCGGGGAGCGGGCAGACGCGAGCGCACACGCGAAGAGCGCAAATCGGCCCCTTGCCCAAAGGGTCGATCTTCGAGTGCTGCCTGGCGAATCGATTTCCCGCCCGCCGATGGCAAACCCCGCAGCCACGATCTGGTCGAGTGAGTCGTACCGGCAGCGTCGGGTGGGGGAACTGATCCGGGCTGTAGCGTGGAAGGTGAAAGAGATCGAGGCGCAGGGAGAGCGGTGAAGCCACGAGAGGGTGCGCATGTTTCTACGAGCCCCGAGCGCAAGCTCGGGATTGTGAATGGTCGATTTCTACAGAGAAAACAAACCCTGTGCTCGCCCACAGGGCTCGTAAAGATGCGTGCAAAGTTTGCGTGATCCGTATTACACGGTACTTCCCAACCCAGCCCCGGATGGGGCACAGGTTCTTAGCCCCGGGCGCAGCCCGGGGTGGTCGGTTGTGCGCGAGAGGTGAGCCCCGGCGGGGCGTTGGTGAGGTACAGAGCCGATGCGCCTTCGCCCCTTCCGGGGCTCGATCATGGGTGGTGCGGGCTTCCCCGGGCTGCGCCCGGGGCTATGGACCGGAGCCCTTCCAGGGTTCAAGGCAAAGATGATCCCACAAAGAACTCTCGCGAAGGACGAAGAGAAACGAAGAATCGCTCCGGAGGAGCGAACTACCCAGGAGCACGAACTCTTTGTGGTATCCGTATTACCGCCGAGACTTCGGGTACGATCTGCCCCGGCTCGCAGGCTTGCGGCTGTTCTGGTTCCGCGACTTGTTGGGGTTGTAGCGGTCCCCAGCTCCAGATCGACGCTTTGCCGAACGCGGCTTGGCGGTTGCGCGGTCGGCATAGGAGGCATGGGCCTCGCCATTGTTGCTCTCCGGCTTGGAATCGGGCTTGGGCTTGGGTTCGGGCTTGGGCAGGTCGGGCAGCTCGGTCGTCGCGTCGATCTTGCTCCCCGTCAGCCGTTCGATCTGGCGGAGCAGTGATCGCTCGGACCTGTCGCAAAACGCAATCGCCTCGCCCGTTGCCCCGGCCCTTCCCGTGCGGCCGATGCGGTGGACATACGCCTCGGGCTCGTGAGGCAGGTCGAAGTTGAAGACATGCGTGATGTCGTCGATATCGAGGCCGCGGGCTGCGACATCGGTCGCGACCAGCACATGTGACTTGCCCGCCCGGAAGCCGTCGAGGGCTCGTTGCCTCTGGTTCTGCGATTTATTGCCGTGGATCGAATCAGCCCGGATCCCGGCGTTATTGAGCTTTTTGGTGACTTTGTCGGCCCCGTGCTTGGTGCGGGTAAAGACGAGCGTGCGGGTGATGTTGTGCTCGCCGATGAGGTGGTGCAGCAGCGCCTGCTTCTGCTCGCGGCCGACTATGTAGACCGACTGGTCGATCTTCGGCGCGAGCGAAGCAACCGGCGAGACCGTCACGGTGACCGGGTCATCGAGCAGCGTGTTGGCGAGAGACCGGATCTCCTTGGGCATCGTCGCCGAGAAGAAGAGCGTCTGGCGATCGGGATGGATGGCAGCAGCGATGCGCCGGATGGGGTCGATGAACCCCATATCGAGCATCCGGTCGGCCTCGTCGAGCACGAAGGTATCGACCTCGGTGAGATCAAGGATGCCCTGTTCGAGCAGGTCGATGAGGCGGCCGGGCGTGGCGACGAGGATATCGACGCCGCGACGGAGGGCCTTCTCCTGATGGAACTGTTTCACACCGCCATAGATCGCGGTGTGGCGCAGGCGGGTGTGTCGGCCATAGGTGTCGAAGCTGTCGGTGATCTGCCCAGCAAGCTCCCGCGTGGGGCAGAGGATGAGGGCCCGCGGGTAGTGCCGGCCTCGCTCGTTGGCGACGCCCTCTTCGATGAGCCTGTGGAGGATGGGCAGAGCAAAGGCAGCCGTCTTGCCGGTGCCGGTCTGCGCACAGCCGAGGATGTCGCGGTTCTCGAGCGCCTGCGGGATGGCCCCGGCTTGAATCGGCGTGGGGGTGTCGTAGCCCTCGTCGCGGATGGCGCGGAGGAGTTGGGGCGCGAGGCCGAGGGAGGTGAAGGGGGGGAGGGGGGCGGTGTCGGACAGGAATGCTTCGTGTTGGTGCGAAGAGTTGTCGCGCGGCGCGGTGTTGTCATGCGGCGCGGTGTTGTCACCGTTCACGGCGGTCGGGTGTTGGCCCGGGGTGTTCTGGTGCGTGGGGTTGTGCTTTGGCCCCTGACCACGATGGGGCTTCTTTTTGCGAGGCTGGCTGTTGCTTGCCGGGTGTGCGGTGTTGGAGGCCGCGCGTGCCGACTTGTTGAAGGGGCACGACCCCTTGGCCGACTTGCGGCGGGATCGGCTGGCATTTTTGGACTGGTTGGTGTTCTGAGGCAAAGTGATCTGGCTCCGTATGCCAACGCTGCGCAGGGGCAGCGTGGGCGTGTGTTGCAAGTCGGGCGTGTCCTGCCCTGGCTGTGTTGCCGATGGGACAAGGGGTGGCCGAACTGGGCTCTGGCGCGTCTTCGCGGGGCCAGCGAAACGATGCTGGGCGGAGAGGACGCTGCCGACAGATTCCCAGAGTTGTCCTCCCCGGCACGCGGCTGCGTGTCAATCGGGAAGGGCTGAGGCCGACGGCTTGTGGGATGATAGTAGGCAGGGGGCGGGGTGGGGGGTTTTGAGGAGCAAAGAGGGTGGCACGGGTCACGGGGTCGGTGCCACCCGCCATCGGAAGCCTCCACGGTGAATCCAGCAAGAAGGTACACTCATCGGGCATCGACCGCCGGGATGCTTAGCGGCCTGCTAGAGCCCCTCGGCGAGCAGCAGGCGGGTGTCTTTGAGCCTCAGTGGCGGCTCGTGCGGGGCAGAATGGGGCGAGGCGGGGAGTGTGGCGAGCAGGTCGAGCGGGCTGTCGGGCTGGGTATAGAGCCGGCGGAATGAGGCAAGAGTCATAGCACCCGAGGAGTTGGTATCGGGCTGAGCTGTCTGGGGTGTGGTCGTCGTGTCGTCCTTGGCAATCACCGGTTGTGCAGGCTGGGACGAGGGGCTGGGGGGGATGGGGATGAGCCATACACCCGCGAGTACCACGATCGCCCCGAGCATCACTGCTGAAACTCGGCGGAGAAGCACGACCCGCCGACGCGCACGCACCGCGATTAGGAATGTCGCGGGTGCATTACCGCTCGGCCCGGACGCGAGGCTGCTGAGGTCGGACTCGATCTGGCGGTGTTCACTCAGCGAGGGCATGACAGGTTCCTCCAACAGCGTTTGGATTGTTGGGAGCAGTGGGGGTGGGGGCAGAGTCGAGCAGGCTGCGTAGTGTGCGCATGGCGGCATGACATCGGCTGGCGACCGTGCCCCGGGGGATGCCAAGAACAAGGGCGGTCTGGTCGGTGGTCAACCCGGCGATGTGGCGAAGGTGGGCAACCTCACGCTGGCGGCGGGGGAGTTGCGTTAGAGCCAGTGACAAAGCCACACCGGGTGTGCTGGGTGTTGCCTGAGTGTCTTGGCATGACGCACGAGGGAGTGCATCCCGCTGTGCAGCACGGCGGGCGCTTCGGAGTTGGTTGAGCGCTTCATGCCGGACGAATCGGGCAAGCCAGGGTCTGACCTCTCGCACGCTGCGGATGGTGCGGCGGTCGAGCGCAAGCAGCCGATAGAAGACCGACTGCACCACATCCTCCGCCGCGAGGCTGCCTCGGTTCCCCAGGATGGTGCGCGCATAGGCGAGCATCCACCCGGCGTGGCGCTGCCACAACTCGCGGGCGGCAGGCTCGTGGCCGGCGTGGGTCTTGCGGAGCAGTGTGCGGTCGTCGGTGGGCATGAAAGATTCCACTGTGGCTTACCGCTCTGTTTTACCGCTGAGGCGAGGGGTCGGTTGCTGCGGGCGACGCTGGAGATTTCGCTTCTGCCTCCTCGGCGTCACCATCGTCGGTGCTGGTGGCGGGCCGATAGGCGTAGAGAGCATCGAGCGTGTCGGCAAGATCATCGGTAAAGGCAAGCTCTGACTGTTTGGTTTTACTTGTCGCACTGGTCAGCACACGCCCGATTTCGCCGAATCCGCCGATCTCAGCGATCGCGCCGAGTGCTTCGAGTTTGGCGACTGCGTCGGGATCATTCCAGAAAGCCACGACTTGCTTGTAATACTCGCTCATGCGTTCCGCATCCCGAAGAAGGGTGGACTTCTCGATTGAATGAGAGGTGTTCTTGTTGTCTCCTCCGTTCATGCGGAATGTCATCGCGGGATTATCTGAATCTTGGAGAAGCTCCATGATCTGTTGGGCTGAGTGGCCCTCGGCAAGCTCCCCGGCGATCCAGCCGAGCGAGATGGTGTTCTCCATAGCCACGCTGTCGAGCAGGTTGAAGGGGTCGTCGGTCTGGAGGGCTTCGAGTGTGGTGATGAATCTGTCCTGACCCTGCTCGGTGAGCTGATCGTGTTCGATCATGTATTGCACGCCGTTGCTGGCGAATGCCGCCATTGCCATACTGACGAGGCTTGAGATAAGAACACGGTCGTCCTTGATTTGCTGTCCGATGTTGTAGATCGCTTCGAGTCGATCGGCGGCTTTGTCATACTCGCCATCTGCTGCGAGGCGGTAGGCATCGGCGCGGAGTGTTTTGCATATGTCACGCAGTTTCTGGATATGCGGCAGCAGCATCGCCCAGCCGTCCTGATACTGGAGTCCAAAGTCACACTCGGGAAGACCTGCTGCCCAGATATATTTTTCGATGGCGTCCTGTGCCTCAAGCAGCACCTGCTCGCCTTCCTCCGGCGTCATGCCTGCATATTCGATGGTTTTTTCATCGATCTCCTCGCCCTCGTAGAAGTAGCGAGCGCCGATCAGCCGTGGGTCTGTCTCTTGCATGAACATCTGGTAGTAGACCAGCGCCGCATTGGTCGGGGCCATCGCGTCGAGCACCTCGGCCGCCTCGGCTGCGGACAGATCGAGGCTCGGCTCGGGCTGGGCGGCTGTCGGGCTGCCAGCAAGGGCAAGGAACAGGACGGAAACAGTTACCAGGCAAAGACGGTTCATGGGAGGGCTCCGGACTTGGGTTGACTTCGGACGAGTACCCGCGATCGTGGTGACGAACACGACAGCAGCGACCACGGCGTTTCTATAGCAACAGACACCGCCGAGCCGGGCGTGTATCGCGCCGATAGTCTATTTTTCCAGAGAACCCTGCCAAGGAGCACGCATGACTATCCCACCCGACCATATCCCGCATGAACGCTTTGACCCCGGCGTGCCCAGTGAGCAGGCTGCCGAGCGGTTTTATGAGATCATGCGCAAGAGACGGTCGGTGCGGATGTTTTCCGATGCACCGGTTTCTGTCGAGACCATCGAGTGGGTGATCCGGGCTGCGGGCACCGCGCCCAGCGGCGCCAACAAGCAGCCGTGGCGGTTTGTGGCTGTGAGTGACCCGGACATGAAACGCAAGATCAGGCTCGCAGCCGAGGAAGAGGAGCGGGAGTTTTATGGTCGTCGGGCGAGCGAGGAGTGGCTCGCCGACCTTGCACCCTTTGGGACTGACGAGGACAAAGACTTCATCGAGATCGCGCCGTGGCTCATTGTGGTGTTCAAGCTCATGAAGACCGATGACGGCGGCCAGGTGTATTATGTGAATGAGAGCGTCGGGCTCGCTGCGGGTATGTTGTTGGCAGCAGCCCACCACGCGGGGTTGGCAACCCTCACCCACACGCCGAGCCCGATGGGGTTTTTGCGAGA
>JAJRZG010000247.1 GCA_024275365.1 Planctomycetota bacterium
CCTGTTGGCGGTCGCGGATATCCGCCTGGAGCTGCCCGAGCCGACGCGTCGCGCCTTCGTCGAACCCCGCCCGAGCGGCGACCTCGCCGACCTGCCGACCGAGGTCCTTGATGGCTTTCTCAACCTCGGCTCGCTGGTGTTCCAAGTCATCGATGTTTTTCTGCAGGTGGGCCTGCGTCGCCCGCAATGCATCGTCCAGCACGCCGGGGTCGCGGCCGAGCGTCTTGATCTGCTCGACAACGAAGTCTTCGAGTTGCTTGGCGGGAAGCGACGGGGCCGGGCATGTGCTCCAGCCGTTCTTCTGTGCCCGGATGCAGACGTAGTACCGATACCGCTTGTTGCCCCGCGTGGCGAAGTGGTGGCTCATCGCACAGCCGCACGCCTTGCAGCGGACCAGACCCTTGAGTAGAGCACCGTGCTTGTTTCGGGTGTGCTTGCCGCCGGAGTTGCGGTTCCGCCGAAGCAGCCCCTGCACGCGGGCGAACAGGTCCTCGTCGACAATGGCCTCGTGCTCACCCTCGTGGACCTCGTCCTTGTAGGTCACCTTGCCGAGGTAGACCACATTGGTCAGCAGCTTCTGCAGGGCCGACTTGTCGAACTCAGCCCCGCCTCGCCACTTGCCCTTGGCCGTCTCGTATCGCTTCGTCTTCCAGCCCAACGCTTTGAGCGACTGGATCGTCGGAAGCATCGACCCCTGCTCCAGGTACATCCGGTAGATGGCCCGCACGCGCTCGGCCTCGTCCCGGTTCACCTCGATACGGCTGCCCCGGTTGTCGCGGACGCGGTCGTAGCCCAGCACCGGCGGGCCGCCCGTCCACTTGCCCTTGCGTCGGGCGGCGGCGATCTTGTCTCGCGTGCGCTCGGAGATGATCTCGCGTTCGAACTGGGCGAAGCTCAGCAGGATGTTCAGCGTCAGCCGGCCCATGCTCGTGGTCGTGTTGAACTGCTGGGTCACGCTGACCACCGAGACGCCGTTGGCCTCGAGCGTCGCCATGATCCGGGCGAAGTCCATCAGGCTTCGGCTCAGGCGGTCAATCTTGTAGACCACGATGCAGTCGATTTTGCCGTCGGCCACATCCACCATCAGCCGCTGGAATGCCGGGCGTTCGATATTGCCTCCCGAGAAGCCCGCGTCGTCGTAGCGTTCGTCGAGGCAGACCCAGCCCTAGTTCTGCTGGCTTTTGATGTACGCCTCGCCCGCTTCGCGCTGGGCGTCGAGGGAGTTGAAGTCGAGGTCCAGGTTCTCGTCGGTGCTCTTGCGGGTGTAGACGACGCACCGGATCGTCTTCGGTTTGCCGTTGTCTTTGCTCATTCAACCTCCTTCCGTGGGTCTTCGCGGTTGAAGAACTTGAAGCCGTTCCAGTGCCCGCCGGTGATCGCGTGGGCCACGGCGGACAGGCTCTGGTATCGCCGCCCGTCGTACCCGAACCCATCGTCGAGCACATCCACCACATACAGGTGGCCCTTGTAGACGCGGGTGATCTGCTCGCCCGGCATCGGCAGGCGGGCATCACGCGTGCGGCGGATGGAGCTGCGGGCGGGCTGCATCACATCGGCGGGCCGGTCCAGCGGGGCCATCTTCAGGGCCCTTGGCGGGATGACCCGAAGGTCCTGGTCGCGGGCCAGTTGCCGCGCCCGGCGCTTGGCCCGCTGCGTCAACCCGCCCTCGGCCAATGCCTGGATGCGCCAGGCGCACCGGCGGATCAGCCACTGCTTGTTGCCGCTGCGGGACGGCTCGCCATGCAGCTCGGCGTA
The DNA here is from genome assembly GCA_024275365.1 of Planctomycetota bacterium. Classification (GTDB taxonomy): domain Bacteria; phylum Planctomycetota; class Phycisphaerae; order Phycisphaerales; family UBA1924; genus PNC22. The sequence goes on from JAJRZG010000247.1 coordinate 1,756, forward strand.
TCGCTCGCGGAGCTGCGTCGGCGTCATGTCCTTGAGTGCCGCCAGTTTCCTTTCGATGAGTTGTTCCATGCTCAGCGTCCTTTTCTCGCGTCGTCAACCGCGCGACACACTGAGCCATCAGTGTTCCGAGAGTTCAAGTCCGATCTGCGAGTCTCGGCGAAGTTTTTTCAGAGCCGATTCATGCTCGCCTTCGGGCGGAGAACCGGGGCGTGAAGGCGTGATGTCGAGGGCCTCGGGCATGCGCGCAAGATGGCCCACGAGCAAGTCGATGATCTCGCGACGGCGTTGCTGAACGGTCATTGTGGGCGCGGACTTCCGTGTCCCAGTCAAGGCAATCGCTCCTTCGTGGATGATGGCATCGGGGTGTGCCATCTATCCCCGCAGACAGCGGTGAACTGCCGCGCCGGGCCGTCAACCACCATCTGCGCAAACGGTTTCGATCGTGGCGGGGCTGTGAGGAGTGAGCAGGGCCAAATCAGTTGATTTGTCAGTGGAATCCGAAGGCCATAGGATTTGCGCTTGTTCAAGTCGGAGGCTCACCATGTGGAAACTGATCGTCATTGCTGTCTCAATCACCTTCTTTTTGTCGGGATGCGGGCGAGAACCCACAGTGAATGCAAAGGGCACCGATGAAGAGCAGCAAGCATCCATTGAGCGAGTTAAGGAATCTCTCCCTGAAGACCAGCGTGATGACTTCGAAGAGGCGATGAAGACACTGCTTTTTGCAGATATCGAGAGCCTGCGAGACATCACGGATAGCGATGGAATGGTCAGGCGCTTGCAAGACCGCATTGACGGCAAGACGGGTACAGAAATCATCGCGGAGGCCGAACAAATCGCTTCCAAACGCGAGGAACGCCGTCGGCAAATGGAGGCAGATCGCAAGGAGCGGGAGCGGCAGCAGGCAATTCAGGAAATAGAGGAGATTGCAGCGAAACTCAATCCTGCTGCAGAAGAGTTGTGCGCGAAGTTCATTGTCCGTCGCTCATTGTTCCGCCACGGTAGCGGTGGGCTAATGGGGCGCAGAAACTCAATCGACCTTGTAGTAAGCAATGAGACTGGTCGCCCGGTATCCAGAGTATACTTCCATGCGCTTCTTCTCACGCCGGGGCGTGCTGTTCCATGGGTTGATGACGAGTTCAATTACTCCATTCCCGGCGGTCTTGAGCCTGGAGAGACCGCCGAGTGGAGCCTGCGCCCGAACATGTTCGGCTCGTGGGGCAATGTGGATGAGGAGAGGAACGACGCAGTCCTCATTGTTCGAACGGTTGGACTTGACGGTCCAGATGGCGAGTCGATGACCGGCGAGCGCCTTTCCGACTACGAGCGGAATCGACTCACATCGTTACTCGAATCCGTCGAGTTTGATGGGGCGTACAACATCAAAGCATCTTTGCAGTCGTACGAAGACATGCTTGATAGATGGAAGGATGCTGCCATGCGTCGGGTAGCTCTCGATGAGATCACTCTGCTTGAGCAACGGCGTGCTGCGTTCGCAGATGAGCAACAGAGGATTGAGGCTGCTCGCAGTCGTGCAGAGAGTGAACTATCGAAATTCATCGTCGAACGATCAAGGTTCTACTGGCAAGACGGGGTTCTCGGTGATGAGCCCGTGATTGATGTGACGCTTCGGAACGACACATCCCACTCCATCGGGCGCTTCTACGCAATCGGCGTGTTGTCGAGTCCCGGTAGAGAAAAGCCATGGTTGGAGGAATCCTTCAACTACTCCATCCGCGGCGGAATGGAGCCGGGGGAGTCGCAGCAGTTCAAACTCGCACCAAACCGTTACAGCGAATGGGGAGGAGCTCCGAAAGACCATCCTGATATGATCTTTACCGTCTCGATTGAACGCCTCGATGATGCAGACGGGAATCGTCTGTTTGAAATCGTGGAGGGCGCTACAATCGAGTGGACGGAGCAGGATGCCGCGCGGCTTGAGGCACTCCAAACATTGGCTACGGAGCAAGGCTGGGATTGACTCCGTATTTCCATGTAGTGATTGGTATCCGGTGCTGAACGCCGCCCGATCGAACCCCGCATCAAGCCGGCGGCGGTGTTCCCTGTGAGTCACTCAGCCCGCCACCTTGCACCAACCCCTTTCCAATCGACGTTGTAAACCCGCACGCGCTCTCGGCGGTGAGAGTTTGAGAGTTCTGACCGAAACGGGCCCGGGACAGGTCACGGCGGTTAACGGATCGAGAGGATCGGCGTTCGGGGCGTGGCAATCGGGGCTCGCAAAACCCTTTGTGACAGCGGGATATAGATGCGGTTGCAGGGACGCGATCGGCGCGAAAGAAAAGCCCGCATCGTGCTCGATACGGGCTGAAAGCTCCCCGAGTAGGGATCGAACCTACAACCTAACGGTTAACAGCCGTTCGCTCTACCATTGAGCTATCGGGGAAATCGATTGTCTTGAACCAAACGGATTACCTGTGCCTATCGTATGCCAAACACCGAGCAGCGGGCCACCGGTGGCAGAAGGCTAGCACTCTCTTTGTGATCGTCAAGGCGGGGGGGCTTGCATCAGCCGATCTTGGGGCTAGACTTTCCGCCCGGGAGGATTTTTCAGGGTCCCCACAGACGCTTTGGGACCCGAAGACGCAAAGTGTCCCCCCAGATGCTTTGTGCTGGCGCAGATGCAGGAGTTGATCGATGAAGACCAAGACACATCCCAAGTTTTTCAACTGCAAGGTCTTTCACAACGGCGAGGTCGTTATGGAGGTCGGCTCGACGAAGCCTGAACTGCATGTCGAGGTCTGGTCGGGCTCGCACCCGTTCTTTACGGGGAAGCAGGCGTTTGTGGATGCTGCTGGGCGGGTTGAGAAGTTTCAGCGGAAGTTTCAGGGGAACTACTTCAAGGACAAGAAGAAGTAGGCAAAACCTGTATACCCCTTTTCGATCTCTCTCGACCGGGCACTGGTGTCCGGTCGATTGTGTTTTTGACGGCTCGATGGTGTGTGTGCAGTGAATCTGTTATTGAACTCGATGATTCATCCCTTTATCGGATGAATGGATACAATGTGCTGCCAGGATCGTGCTGTCTGAGAACCACTGACGGGAGTCATAATCTATGCCGAGTCCATTGCTTGCCCATCTTGACCGCCGAGTGCTCATCGTTGATGGCTCGATGGGGGCGACGATCCACAGCATGGACCTGGATGTTGAGGCGGACTATCTGGGGTGTGAGAACTGCACGGAGGTGCTACTCAAGAGTCGGCCCGAAGTGATCGGGGAGATTCATGAGTCGTTTCTGGCTGTGGGGGCGGATGCGATCGAGACGGACTCGTTTGGTGGGGCGAGGCATGTGCTTGCGGAGTTTGGGCTTGAGGGTGAGACCTTTGAGCTGAATCGGTTGGCGGGGGAGGTGGCGCGGGCGGCTGCGGATAACCATGCGACGGTTGATCGGCCGAGGTTTGTGCTCGGGTCGATGGGGCCGGGGACGAAGCTCATCACGCTTGGACAGATCGGGTGGGACGAGATGCTTGCGAGTTATCGTGATCAGGCGCGGGGGTTGCTGGCGGGGGGGGTCGATGCGCTGCTCATCGAGACATGCCAGGACTTGTTGCAGGTGAAGTGTGTGGTGAATGCGTGCCTGGGTGCGCTGGATGATGCGGGGAGGTCGGCAGAAGATGTGCCGATCATGGTCTCGGTGACTGTTGAGACGATGGGGACGATGCTGCTTGGGACTTCGATCGAGGCGGCTGTGGCGGCGTTGCGCGGGTATCCGATCGCCTCACTCGGGCTCAACTGCGCGACGGGGCCTGTGGAGATGGCGGAGCACTTGCAGTATTTGTCTCGGCACTGGGATCGGCATGTTTCGGTGATCCCGAACGCGGGGCTGCCGGTGTTGCATGAGGGGCGGACGGAGTTTCCGCTTGGGCCTGAGCCGTTTGCGGAGGCGCTTGCGGTGTATATCCGGGACTTTGGTGTGCGGGTTGTTGGGGGGTGTTGCGGGACGACGCCGGGGCACATCGCGAGGCTGGTGGAGATGGTCGGGGGAGTTTCGCCTGGTGTGCGAGAGATCGAGAGGCTGCCTGCGGCGTGTACGAGTTTGTATACGCCGACGGAGTTTCGGCAGGACACCTCGTTTTTGATTGTCGGTGAGCGGATGAATGCGTCGGGGAGTCGGGCGTTTAAGCGGTTGCTCGAGGGTGAGGACTGGGACGGGATCGTGTCTCTTGCGAGGGCGCAGCTGCGGGAGGGCAGCCATGTGCTTGATCTGAATGTTGATTATGCGGGACGGGACAATGCGCGGGATGCTGGGGAGGTTGTGTCGCGGGTCGTGCGGCAGGTTGATGCGCCTTTGATGATTGATTCGACGCAGGTCGGGACGATGGAGGCTGCGCTGAAACGATCGCCGGGGAAGTGCATCATCAACTCGGCGAACTTTGAGGATGGGGAGGCGAAGTTTGACGAGATCTGCCGACTTGCCCGTGTGTATGGGGCGGCGGTTGTGATTGGGTCTATCGATGAGGATGAAGAGAACGCGATGGCGCGGACGGCTGATCGCAAGTTGGAGATCGCGCTGCGCGCGCACGAGCGGGCGACAACAGTGCATGGACTCGACGAGCGGGATTTGTTCTTTGATCCGCTCGTTTTACCTGTTTCGACGGGGATGGAGAGCGATCGGCGGAGCGGACTCGAGACGATCGAGGGCACGCGGCGGATTGCGGCTTCACTCCCCTACTGCCAGTTGACTTGCGGTGTGTCGAATGTGTCGTTTGGGCTCAAGCCTGCGGTGCGGGTTGTGCTGAACTCGGTCTACCTGCATGAGCTTGCTACAGCGGGGATGACGAGCGCGATTGTGCATGCCTCGAAGATATTGCCATTGAACCGGATTCCTGAGGATCAGTTGCGAGCGGCGATGGACCTGCTGTATGACCGTCGGCATGAGTCACTCGGCGGGACGGGGCTGCCCGATGGGGTGACAGATGAGAGTCACTACCCGTTGCAGGCGTTCATCGGGCTGTTCAAGGATGGCGAAGCATCGACGGCGACAGCGGTTGCGGAGAAAGACCTCTCGCTCGAAGAACGGCTTCAATCGCACATTGTGGATGGTGAAAAGGAAGGGCTCGCGGCAACGCTCGATGAGGCGATGGGGGAGTATCCGCCGCTTGCGATTATTAACGATCACCTGCTTGCGGGGATGAAGACTGTCGGTGAGTTGTTTGGATCGGGGCAGATGCAGTTGCCCTTTGTGTTGCAGTCGGCGGAGGTGATGAAGGCGGCGGTTTCGCACCTTGAGCCGCACATGGACAAGGCGGGTGGGAAGCCGAGGGGTTCGATTGTGCTTGCGACGGTGAAGGGTGATGTGCATGACATCGGGAAGAACCTCGTTGACATCATTCTGAGTAACAACGGCTATACCGTCCACAATATCGGCATCAAGCAGCCGTTGCACGCGATCATCGAGAAATGGCAGGAGACCGGGGCCGATGCGATCGGGCTGTCGGGGTTGCTTGTCAAGAGTGTGCATGTGATGGAGGAGAACCTGAGAGAGCTGACCAGACTCGGGCACAGCGTGCCGGTGATTCTGGGCGGGGCGGCGTTGTCTCGGCACTATGCGGAGGGTCATCTTCGTGAGGTGTATGACGGCTCGCTGTACTACGGGAAGGATGCGTTCGAGGGGTTGCGGTTTATGGACCTGCTTGCGACCGGTGCGATTGGGGAACTTGACACGGAGATCGGGGAACGGCTTGCCAAGAGGGCGAACGCTGAGAAGGTGATTGCAGAATCACATGCAAAACGCGAAGCATCGGCACAGCAGCTTGCAGCAGCACCCAGCCAGGAAAGCACGACAGGCGCAGCGGTTTCAGCTGTATCAGTGCGGAGTGATGTCGCAACGGATGTTGCCATACCTTCGCCGCCGTTCTGGGGGAGCCGGGTTGTTGAGCATGTTGATCTTGACAGTATCTATCCGTTCATCAATACTGTTGCGCTCTTTCGCGGTCAGTGGCAGTTTAAGAAGGGGACGCTGAGCGACGAGTAATATGCGGCGAAGTTATCGGAGACGATTGAGCCGGTGTTTGCGAGGCTCAAGGCGGAGTTGCGCGACCAGGAGGTGTTGAGGCCGAAGGTTGTGTATGGATATTGGCCGTGCGCGAGTGATGGTGAGGACCTCGTTGTCTATTCGCCTGAGGGACTGGGCACGGCGAAGACTGCGGATGTGCAGTCGAGCGATTTGAGAGAGCTGCTGCGGTTTACTTTTCCTCGGCAGTCGGGGAAGAAGCGGCTGTGCATCAGTGATTACTTTCGGTCGATCGAGTCGGGGCAGGTCGATGTGCTTGGGCTGCACTGCGTGACGATGGGGTCGCGGGTGAGTGAGCTTGCCAAGACGCTCTTTGATGGCAATGAGTACACCGAGTATCTGTATACGCATGGCATGGGTGTTGAAACGGCGGAGGCTCTGGCGGAGCTGTGGCACAAGCGGATACGGCAGGAGCTGGGAATCGCGGGTGATGATTCGCCGAGGGTTCGGGAGCTGTTTACGCAGCACTATCGGGGGAGTCGGTTCAGCCCGGGGTATCCGGCGTGCCCGGAGATGCGCGACCAGGAGAAGATATGGTCGTTGCTTGAGCCGGGACGGATTGGGTGTGCGCTCACGGAGAACTGGCAGATCGATCCTGAGCAATCGACGAGTGCCTTCATTGTCCATCATCCTGAGGCGAAGTACTTTGGTGCGTAGTGCCTGAACGGCTCGGGTGTTCGCTGCGTCTCGGTGATCCGACACTTCGCAGAGCCTCAGTGTCGGCCTCCGAAGACATACCGACCTATCCTCTCTCTCCGGCCCACACGGTAGGCGAAAGGGATTGTGACCATGAAAGAAACACTCAGCGTTCCGACGACCGAGTTTGAGAAGCGTGATCGGTGTGGGCATCTTGACCATCGGCCTCGGGTGTTGCTTGGCAAGATGGGGCTCGATGGGCACGACCGGGGGGTGAAGGTGATTGCGCGTGCGCTGCGCGATTCGGGGATTCATGTGATTTATTCAGGGCTGTGGCAGACACCGAAGAGTCTGGCGATTTCGGCGCGTGATGAGGACTGCGATGTTATCGCCGCGAGCATGATGAGTAACTCACACCTGAAGCTCGGACCGATGCTGGTTGACTCTCTCAGGGAACTCGGGAGGCCGGATATCCCTGTGTATATGGGTGGCATTTTGCCACAGGAGGACCTGCCCAAGCTGCGAGAGGCGGGGATCGCAGAGTGCTTTACGACGGGGACCGGGCTCGAGGACATCGTGACGGCGGTTGTGAACGCGGTTGATCCCTACACCCAGGCGGTCGAGGGGGATCACGCGATCGGACAGCTTGGGCGTGATATCTCGCTTTCACATCTGGCGCGCGAGGTGCGGAGCGACGCGCTGCGCCGAAGGCCGACGCGGGTAATGGGGATCACCGGCTCGCCCGGGGCGGGGAAATCAACGCTTGTTGCGCAGCTGGTCAGTGAGCTCACGCTGCGGGCGGAGCAGGACCCGTCGCTTGGCCGGTGCGCGGTCATCGCGTTTGATCCGATGAGCCCGATTACGAGCGGTGCGCTGCTTGGTGATCGGCTGCGGGTTGACTTTAACCGACTTGGCGATGCGGTATTTTATCGCTCGCTTGCGATTGGCGGTGAGGATTATCACTCACTTGATGAGATCATCGAACTGATCGGCGGGGCTGAGTTTGCTGACGGGGGTCGGTTTGAGACTGTCTTTGTCGAGACTGTGGGCGCGGGACAGAACGAGACGAAGATCCGCACGCATGTTGATACGACTGCGGTGGTGCTCACGCCGGGGATGGGCGACTCGGTGCAGATGGACAAGGCGGGGATTCTGGAGATCGCGGATATCTTCGTTTGCAACAAGGCGGACCACCCCGGCGAGCATGAGCTTGTGCGTGACTTGCGGGATATTGCGGGCAGGCGACAGATCATCGAGACAGTTGCAACCCATGGCAAGGGTGTGCCTGAGCTGCTCGATGCGTTGCTTGGCCTTTGCGCTGGCTAATATCCGCCCGGAGTGGATGGTTTCCGCGCACGATTTCGACGCAGGCTGCTTGCGCTTGGTGACTGGCGTGGTGTGAGCGGTGTGTCTGTACCGACGGTGCCCGAGCAGGCGAGCGGGCTTTCGACTGATGGGCGGCTCAAGAGCGGGCAGCTTGCGGGACTGAGCATGGGGGCGGCGATCTGGGTGCTGAGTTGGCCGATTTTGATCGAGGCGTTTCTGGGTTCGTTTGTGGGGCTGACTGACACGGTGCTCAGTGCGCAGCTTGGGCTTGCGGAGACAGATGCGATCGGCAGTGCGGCGTATATCGTCTGGCTGACGAACCTTGTGATTATGGCGGTGGGTGTGGGGACGACGGCCCTTGTGAGCCGGAGTGTCGGGCGCGGTCGGCTTGCGGTGGCGAACGCTGCGGTTGGTCAATCGCTGCTTTTGGCTGCGGGGCTTGGGTCGGTTGTTGCGGTGTTTGTTGCGTTTGCTGGCCCCGGGTTGGGGGGGATGCTGACCAAGAGCGAGGCTGGGGCGACCGCGTTTGCGACTTATCTTCAGATCGTGGCAGCGGGGACGCCCTTTATGGCGGTTCTTGCGGTAGGGATTGCCTCTCTTCGCGGGGCGGGGGATTCTCTTCGGCCTTTGTGGGCGATGGTGGTCGTGAATATCATCAACATCGTTTCAAGCTGGAGCCTTTGCGGTGAAGACCTGACGCGGCTTGTCGAGCGCGGCGGTGTGCGCACGACAGAGGTGATCCTGCACAACCCCGTGCCGCTAGATCTTGGCGTGCGTGGGATTGCCTTTGGGACGGTGCTCGCCAACGCCTTCGGGTGCTTGATTGTGCTTGTGATGCTTCGTCGGGGGGTCGGGGGTGTTCGGCTGATGCGTCGGCGGCTCAAACCTCATTGGCACACACTGGTGAGGCTTGCGCGTGTGGGTGTGCCCAACTTCCTTGAGACCTTTGGCATGTGGGTTGGCAACTTTCTGGTGTTTGCGTTTGTGGTTCTTATCAGCGAGACGGATGGGATGACGGGGGCGCATATGTTGGGGATCAGGATCGAGTCGTTCAGCTTTATGCCGGGGTTTGCGATGAGCCTCGCGGCGGCGACGCTTGCGGGGCAATATCTTGGGGCTGGGAGCCCGCAGATGGCGAGGCGGGCGGTGCTGGTGTGTGCGTGTGTGGGCGCGGCGATCATGGGGACGATCGGGCTTGCCTTCATCTTTCTCCCCGAGCAGTTGGTTGCGCTTGCGAGCTCGCAGCCTGAGCACCTTGAGGTTGTGCCCGGGGTGCTTCGGATCGTTGGGTTTGTGCAGGTGCCGTTTGCTTTTGCGATTATTACGCGGGGGGCTCTGCGGGGAGTTGGTGATACCAAGATTGTGTTTGTTATTACTTGGTGTACGACCTATTTGCTGCGTTTGCCTCTGGCGTATGTCTTTTCGGGTGTTGCGATCCCGCTGCCCGGGGGGGGTGTGATCCCGCACCCTTTCTTTGACTACCCGAGCCTTGTGGGGCTTTGGTTTGGGCTGAACATCGAGGTTGTAATCCGGTGTGTTCTGTTTGTCGGCCGGTTTTTACAGGGTGGGTCCGTCAAAATCAAGGTGTGATACGGACTTGCCCAGGGGTTCAGTCCTGCGAGGCGGTCTCGTCTTCGACGGTCTCGGGTTTGGTGCTGCCCTCGTCTGTTGGTGCATCGGGCTCGGTCTCCTCTTTGTCCGCTTTCATTGTGAAGGCGTGACGGGATTGGAGGACCGCAAAGCGGAATGGGTAGGGGATGCCGGCACCTTTAAAGGTCTCCTCGCGGTGCATACGGCGTGCAAAGTCGGCGTAGGTCGGGAGTGTTTCTTGTGTGAGGGGCTCGATGCCGTTCATTTGTGCGACCAGCACACCGAGCTTGCCTGGTATCGGCACGATCACGACCCGATCGTCAAGAGGGACATCATCAATCGGTGTCATCGCGTCGATGCCCCTGGCTTTGGCCCGGACACCTTCAATGACTTCGGTTGATTCTTCAAGGTTGCGGAGGTAGAGCGTACGATTTTCGAGCACACGGGCATTTTTTTGCACGATCACCTTGTCGGGAGCGTTGGGATATTCTGTGCCATCGGGGAGCAGTGAGTTTTTTCGCTTACCGAAGGTCTTTGCGAATGCTTCGAGCCCGCTGTCGGTAATAGCTGTGATGGCTTTATCGGCTGAGGCGTTGAATGCTTCGTACCATTTGAGTGCCCGCCAGTTCGTGGTGATGAGCTCGGGCAGGAGGTACTCGTCGATCGATTCGGGGACAGACTCGGCGGCGGCATCGAGCAGGGTGAAGTAGTACTTGCTGCCGTCGGGTCCGAGCGCGGGCAGGTCGGCGGCGGGGACATTGAGCTGCAGGCCGAATACCGTGTCCCCGGCCAACTCTCGGACCATCATTGCCATCTGGGGGAATGTGGCTTGCTGGCGTTCGAACTGGACGGTGGCTTGGCCGATCCCTGGTAGTCCGGCGAGCATGTTACCGTCGAGCCATTCTGCATCACGGACATAGACCGCCGGGAGGGGGATGGTGATCCCGTGTCGGTCTTTAACGGTTGTCACGACCTGCTCGGCGAGCTTGAAGTAATCGGGTTTGATGTCTGCCCAGTTGTCGGGGAGGACTCGGTAGTGGCCGTCCGTTTCGAGCGGTCGGAGTGTTGTGAGGATTGCCGATCTGACGATTGATTCGGCGGTCGCCATGATGCGATCGACCTCTGCCTTGCGGAGCTCGGATTCGACTTTGTCTCGTTCTGCCTTGAAATCACCCGGGAATCGGTCGCGGTTTTGCTGCCAGAACTTGGTCGCGTCGATGAGTGAAATCTTGACCGCTTCTTCCATGGCGGGCCGATTGAGCTCGATCCATTCGATCTTGACACGGGGGGGGAGCATGTAGCCGATGCCGAACTCTCCCTCGCCGGGGCGGAGGTCGCGGAACTGCTCGAAGTGTGCTTGCAACTCTTCTGGTGTTGGCGTGAGGTCTTTGTCTGCGAGGTCGCGGGCGCTGAGGAAGACAGCATCTATGAGCACCGAATCGGCCAGGCTGTCTGCGATTGCGATGGCCTGTCTGTCGGAGATGCGTTCTGCGGCTTGGTAGGTGTTCATCAGTCGGACGACACCCCGGAGCTTTGCGAGCCCCTCGTCGAACTGGGTGAAGGTGAGCCTTGCTGCGCCTGCTGCCTGGTTTTTGGCGTTTGCCAGCAGCTGGTGTTGGACGCCAACGAGCTGCTCAACCTGGTCTGGGAAGGCCTGCATGTAGCTGTTGGCGTTTTCGCGGTATTGCTGGCGGTAGTAGTTTGTGACAAAGTCTCGGGCGAGGATCGGGAGGAGGGTCTCGCCCTCGGCTGCCCCTGCGACGAGCCCGGCTTGCTTGGCTTCTGCTGTGAGGAGGAGCCAGTGCTCGGTGCGGGAGTCTTCGTCGAGCGCGAAGGGGATCGTGCCGCCTGCTGCTCCGAAGAAACTGTCCATGGCGCGGAGCTCTCGCAGCGCAAGGTCGTATTGGGCGATGGTTATTTTGTGCCCGTCCATTGACCCTACGGGCTTGCCCATGCGGGCCTTGCCCAGCTGCTGGATGGCCTGGGGCATGAGGAAGGCGACCATCAAGAGCGACCCGCCGACGACGAGGATGCTCTTGTTGTATTTGCGGATGATCTTCAGCATGGAGGGCTCCACGCACGGGCACGCCGCGGGGTTCATCACCCCGCGCCGTGGCCCACGCCAGACCTAGGACCGCTTGGATTAGCGGTAGAACTCGACGATCAGGTTGGTGTTGATATCAAACGGGGTTTGATCGACTGTCGGAGCGGCGATGACTTTGACCGTCAGCTCGGAGGGGTTGAAGTCGATCCAGCCGGGGACCTCGTGGCCTGCGAGTGATTCCATGTTCTCGCGGGCGAGCTTCTGGACCTTGGTCTTGAGGGTGAGCACATCACCGATACTCACCTGGAAACTCGGGCGATCGACCTTTTTGCCGTTGACGAGGACATGGCCGTGGGCGACAATCTGCCTCGCAGCCCAGATCGTGCGTGCGAGCCCGGCGCGGCGGACGGTGTTGTCGAGCCTCTGCTCGAGGAGTTGGAGGAGGACCTCGCCGGTGTTGCCGGGTCGGCGGGCTGCCTCATCGACGGTGCGACGGAACTGTTTTTCCATCATGCCGTAGTGGTAGCGGAGTTTTTGTTTTTCGTTGAGGCGGATGCCGTAGGCGCGGAGGCGGCGGCCGCGATAGCCGTGGACGCCGTTGGGGTTGAGGGCACGCTTTGAGGTGTGCTTGGGGATGTCGGCGATTGGGACGCCACACCGACGAGACAACTTGACCTTGGGACCTGTATATCGGGCCATTCCTGCTCCATCCGTCTGCGACCGCCAGCGGGGTCATTCCCGACCGGGTGGTCTGTGCCACGAAACCTGACAATGTGCCGAGACATCTCGGCGACCCCGGGCTTGTGGCGACCGGCCAACGACCGCGACTGCGGGTTGGAATCCGATCCGGGCATTCCCGGGGATGGGATTCAAGGGCTCCCGGGGGGCCGGGTCAAGCCCGTTGTGGGAGTTGCTGGTGATATCCCGGAAGAGAAGGCGGTACGCGGAGGCCGCAGAGGGGGCCGCAGAGAGCGCGGAGGAAGGCAGGAGGAGGAGTAGGAATGCGGATCAGGGGCACCCGGCCGCCCAGTCGGCGAGAAAGGCGATGAAGTCCTGGGTGTTGACCACGCCATCGCTGTTCCAGTCGGCGAGGGGGTCTCCGGCTGACCATGCACCGAGGAAGACGATGAAGTCCTGGGTGTTGACGACGCCATCGTTGTTGAGGTCGGGGGGGCAGGTGGTGCAATCACTGACATCGATGATCTGCAAGCCGGAGCGCCTATCCGCCACGAACGCCGTCGTGCCCACAACGGTCACGCCTCGAGCATCATTCGGCGTGTCGTAAGAACCGAGC
>JAJRZG010000248.1 GCA_024275365.1 Planctomycetota bacterium
CCCGAGCCTCGCCTTGACCCCCGCCAGGCACGCCACCGATGCCACAAAGATCGCCGGCTGCGAGACATCCGTCCTGTTGAGCAACTCCCCCGGCCCCGCAAAGCACAACTCCGAGAGCCATGGCAACCCCGCTGTTGCCGCATCCCCCGCCCAGAGTTCCTCCATAACCCGATCCGCGTGCGCAAACACAGCCTTCGCCTCCGCCGAGGCCTCGCACCACGCCTTGCCCATCCCCACAGCTTGAGCCCCCTGACCGGGGCACAGAATGATCGTCGGTTCCATACCCCATCGTAGGGGCTGTTCCGGGACTGTCACGGGCTGGTATTACGCCGCCAGGGGCTGCTCCTGCTCCCCTCCCCCACGCCTCGTGGGGGAGGGCTGGGGAGGGGGCGCCTTCCCTCTCTCCCTCATTCCTCGCACACTGAACCCCCGCCAGCCCCGTAAAAATACACCACCCGGTACACTCCACCCGTGGCCACCCCAGAACACATCTGCCCCCGCTGCACCTACGACCTCACCGGCATCATCGACAGTTGGCACGATGCCTGCCCCCTCACGGGCACCTGCTCCGAGTGCGGCCTCTCTTTCACCTGGCACGATGTCCTCCGGGGGCCGCTCAGCTACCCAAGATGGAGCTTCGAGCACGCACTCCCAAGCCGCCGCATCCCCGCCTTCTTCAGCACCCTCAGCCGAACGCTCTTGCCCACCCACCTCTGGCGCGGGCTCAGGCTCGAGATGCACATCGTCCCGTCCCGCCTCATCGCCTTCATACTTCTCAGCACGCTCACACTCAAGCTCCTCGGCGTGCTCATATTCGGCATCCCCAGGCTCCTCGATATCCTCAGCAGAGCCCGAGGGTGGGGAAGAACTCCGGATATACCGAGCATCCTCATTGCCCTCTTCTGGCCCTACAGCGAGTATGGAATCTGGAGGCAGGGCTCTGTCATCTCCCCGTGGCCTCTCGTGGCGATCCTCACCACCATCACGCTCCCCTTCACCTTCTTTCTCATCCTGATCTCACTCCGCCGCGCAAAGGTCAGCCCACGCCACCTCGCCCGCGTCCAAGCCTACAGCCTCGCCATTCTCGTCTGGACCGTCGGCATGTGGACACTGCTTCACACCATCCATCAACTCCTCAACAGACATGCATGGCAGTTCCTCGATGCCCTCGGCCTGACCGCATGGGATGCCGTAGACATGAAGCTCGGTATAGTGAGCCTTCTCTGGACAGCACTCGTCCTGCTCCGCTTCTGGACGGTCGCCACACGGGACTACCTCCGCATGGAGAACCCCTTCACCCTCGCGCTGGCCATGACAGCAATCGCCTCGCTCGCGTCGCTCCTCGCGGTCGTGTTCTTCAACGGCCATGCGCTCTTTCGATAAGTTATGCCTTCTCGAATCAACCGGCCTCACATAACAGCACGCATCCCCGTCGCCGCCTCTTCAAGCCGCATCAGCCTCGACCGCACCGGCAAGAGCGAGACAAGCAACAACACAGAAACCGCCGCAACCGCCAGCGGATACAACCCGCCACCTATAAGAATAATCGTCCCCGCAAAGATCCCCGGCGACTCGGCAAACGCTGCACGAATGATGGTTGAAACAAACAGCACCTGCACAACAGCCGCCCGCCCCGATGCATCATCCTCGCGGGTGTCCCACTTCGCTTTCGCCTGCCCCTGCGCGACCTTGCTAAACGCCCCGAACGCTCCAAAGCACCCCACACTCATCGTCCCGACCGCCACCCAGAAGATCATCGTCAGTTGCTGACCGCCCGGCCCACTCCCCCCGCCACTTCCACCGCCACCGCCACCGCCAACACCGCCACCACTCCCCCCACCAATCATCCCCGCCCCGCTCGGCCCCATCACCATCGCCATCACCACAAACGACACCATCCCAAGCAACAGCGACCCCACCAGGATCGACAAGGTCCGCAGCTGTTGATCCGTCGAATCCATATTCCCATCTATCTTCATGCGATACCTCCTGCTCGCGGAGAGTGTAATGCGCCTCCCGCCCCAACGGGGCGCAGGTGTGTAGCCACGGGTGAAGCGAAGCCCAAAGGGCAAAGCGAAACCCGTGGCAGACGGCAGGAGAAGCACCCGCCCCGGACGGGGTGGCGGAGGTGTTGGTAGTTCCTTCGCCCCATCAGAGAAATGAACATCCACCCGACCCACGCATCCCACAAAAAAGCCCCGACCACTCGGCCGGGGCTCTGAAATTACTTCTCACGCAATGCCTCAGGCTTCCAGCGCCATCGCCTCAGCCTTCCGCTTGGCATCGTCCAGCGTCCCCACATACATGAACGCCGACTCGGGCAGGTCGTCACCCTCACCATCGCACAGCCGCTCGAAGCTGTCGATCGTGTCCTCGAGGCTCGTGTAGATACCCGGGAACCCGGTAAACACCTCCGCCACATAGAACGGCTGGCTCAGGAACCGCTCGATCTTGCGGGCACGCCCGACGATCAGTTTGTCTTCTTCAGCAAGTTCATCAACACCCAGAATCGCGATGATGTCCTGCAAGTCGCGGTACCGCTGCAGGGTCACCTGCACCCGCCGCGAGACATCGTAGTGCCGCTGCCCGATGATCCCCGGATCAAGAATCCGCGAGGTCGAGTCCAGCGGATCGACCGCCGGGAAAATGCCCTTCTCCGCGATCCCACGCGCAAGCACCACGAACGCATCGAGGTGGGCAAACGCCGTCGCCGGCGCGGGGTCAGTCAGGTCATCGGCCGGCACATAAATCGCCTGTACCGAGGTAATCGCCCCCTTGCTCGTCGAGGTGATCCGCTCTTGCAGCTCACCCATCTCCGTGCTCAAGGTCGGCTGATACCCCACCGCACTCGGCATCCGCCCCAGCAACGCCGAGACTTCCGAGCCAGCCTGCGTGAACCGGAAGATGTTATCGACAAACATCATCGTCTCTTTGCCCGACTCATCCCGGAACTCTTCCGCCATCGTCAGCCCCGAAAGAGCCACGCGGAGACGCGCCCCGGGGGGCTCGTTCATCTGGCCAAAGACCATCGCCACCTTGTCGATGACATGCGCTGTCTTGCCCTCTTCGTCGGTGTATTCGGCTTCTTGCATCTCACGCCAGAGGTCGTTGCCCTCACGGGTCCGTTCCCCCACGCCACAGAAGACGGAGTAGCCGCCGAACTCGCGGGCCATGCGGGCGATCATCTCCTGGATGATGACTGTCTTGCCGACGCCCGCCCCGCCGAAGAGCCCGATCTTGCCGCCTCGGACAAAGGGGCAGAGCAGGTCGATGACCTTGATCCCCGTGACCAGCATCTCCGTGTTGGGGTTGAGC
>JAJRZG010000249.1 GCA_024275365.1 Planctomycetota bacterium
CCGCGGTCGGGGTAAGCGAGCCGACGGTGAGTCGCAGGCTTGCCAAGGTCAGGCAGATGCTCCGGTCGAGGGTCGCTGAGAGCGTGGCAACATTCAGCTTCACGCCCGAGGAGCTCGAGGAGGGCGAACGAAACGGATTGGGCCAGAGCCCCAACAAGGCCGACGACGCGCTGTTCGATGAGGCGGTAGGCGACATTGTCCGCCGCCAGAAGGAACTCCGAGGGACCGAGGACAGCGAGGGAATGTAGTCATCGATCACCGGGCCATTTGGAGGGCCAGGATCGAGCAAGGAGTGAGCGATGGGTGTTGGCGCAGTGCTCATAGGTCTGGCGGGGATATTTGGGCTGATCTTTGTCGCGCTCTTCGCGGCCTACATACTCGTGCCCGTGTTTCGTGGCATCGGGTGGCTTGCGAGGCACATCGTGGCCTTTATCGGTGGCGAGCTGCGCGATGGCCTGCGGGTTGTCGGTGCTGTCATTACGGCTGTAGTCTTCAGCCTGCTGGTGGTTGCCAATGTCCTCATCTTCCGGTGGTCTGCCTCGGCGCACTTTGGGCGGGCGTTTTCTGCTGAGATCGCAGCAGGGAGCGCGAGCATCTACCGCATCCTCATCGGCCACCCGGCGAGGCTCTTTGGGCTCAACTCACTTGTGGACGGGCTTGAGCACCGCGTGCCTCAGGCGGTGGCGGCTGCCCCGACACGGGACAAACCCTCGAAACGCACGGGACAGTTCGAGAGCTACAAGATCATCGGGTCGCTGCCGGGCGGTGGGTCGGGGGGCAAGCTCTATATCGCAGAGCCAGACGACATCAAGCTCGCAGCCTTTGCCCGCAACGGCCAGCACGATGTCGAGCAGGTCGTGCTCAAGTCGTTCAGCCTGCGCGATGGGTCGAGCCTGCCTCAGATCGTGCGAGAGAGCCGCTCGCTTGACGCTGCGAAAAAGCTGGGGCTTGTGCTCGATCACGAGCTGACGCCTGAGCGGTTTTTCTATGTGATGCGGTATGTGCCGGGCGAGTCGCTCGGGCTCGTGACCCAGCACCTCCACGCGGCGAGCCCCTCGGAAGGCTTGAGCAACGCACACCTCGATAGTGTACTTGGGTATATCGAGCACCTGCTCGCGACGCTGCGGCGCTACCACGAGGGCGGGCTGTGGCACCAGGATGTTAAGCCCGACAACATCATTATTCATGGTGAATCGGCGCACCTGGTCGATTTCGGCCTCATCACGCCTCTGCGCTCGGCGATGACCCTGACGACCCACGGCACCGAGTATTTTCGCGACCCCGAACTCGTGCGGATGGCGCTCAAGGGCGTAAAGGTCCACGAGATCGACGGGGCGAAGTTTGATGTCTTTGCTGCTGGTGCGGTGCTGTATTCAGTCGTCGAGAACTCGTTCCCCGCGCACGGCGGGCTCAGCCAGATATCCAAGCGGTGCCCCAATGCGTTGCGGTGGATCGTTAGGCGCGCCATGACGGACTATGACAAACGGTATCCGACCGCGACGGCCATGCTTGCCGACCTGAACTATCTGCGTGCAGCACCGGATGCCTTTGAGGTGAAACCCGCCGAACTGCCGAGTGTGGTCGCTGGTGATGACGGGCCGATCGAGCCGGTGGTCGAGGTGCAAGAAGACGAGTTCGACTTTGCTCCTCCCCGCGCTGAGGAGCGTGTGGCAAGCCCTTCAGCCAAGTCGGTGCGTGCTGCAGCACGGGCTGAGCAGCGTGGGCGAGCGGTGGTCGCAATCCCCGCCTCGGCACGGCTCAAGCCCAAACTCCGCGTGACGGGTTGGTGGTCGGGCAGGTATGAACTCGAAGGTGCCCCCAAGCCCCGCAAGGAGGACGGGGGGAGCACCATCTTCATGGCCGGCCTCGGTGAGGGTGGCAAGCCGTTTGCGACAGTGCATCGGGCCGGGTCTGCTGCGCCCCGTGCGGTCGTCGATCCGAGCGTGCGTCGGCCAGCTTCGGAGCAACTGGAGGCGGCGCGTTCGCGTGTGCAGGAGCGACGCGATCGGGCACGAGGCCGGATGAAGAACCATCGTCGCGGCCACTCCGGCCGCACCCACGCCAGCGGTGTCAATGCCGGCGTGGCGATCAGCCTGTTCCTCTTTTTGGCGGTGTGTGTCGGGTTTGTGGGGTTGCTC
>JAJRZG010000250.1 GCA_024275365.1 Planctomycetota bacterium
TAACAATCCCCCAGCTCGACCCGTTCGAGCCACGCCTTGACCTTGCGATCAAGGTCCGGCCCGGACATCCCCTTGAGCTTGCCGATGAACTTGAGAAACTTTCCAACCTTCATTTTCTTGTAGACGCCCCGTTCTTCGGGCAGGTAGCCGATCCGGTCCTTGCTCTCGACCGCTGAGGCCTTGCCTAGCACGCTGAGCCTGCCCGAGTCGGGAAAGAGAATCGACATAATCATCCGGATAGTCGTCGTCTTGCCCGCGCCATTGGGGCCGATGAATCCATAGAGCGCCCCCTCGGGCACGACCAGGTTCATCTCTCGCACAGCGACCTTGGGGCCGAACGACTTGGTGATCCCCTGCATAACAATGGCGTCCGTCACAGAAACCCTCCCGATGTTGAATGGATGAAGAGTTGAACCCGGCATTATTGGCCGTCTGTTCGCATGAGTTTCACACGCGCCCTCACAGCCCAAACCTCGACAGTGGTACCGTCCCCTCCACATGCACAGACTCTGCCCCGCTCGCTCGCAAATGTGCAATCGCAGCCGCCATATCCACGGGCAGCGGCGCAGTAAAGACCATCGCCTCACCACTGACAGGATGCTCAAACGCCAGCAACCCCGCGTGCAGCATCTGCCGTTCGATCACCGAGCCATCAGCGAGCGCAAGCCGCTTGCCCCCGTACATATCATCCCCCACGATCGGCCAGCCGTTGTAGCCAAGATGCACACGAATCTGATGTGTTCTGCCAGTCTTGAGTTCGAGTTCGACAAGCGAATACCCGCCCGCTCGCTCATGTTCGGGGCTCTGTGCTCCATACCGCTCGCGCACCCGACAGATCGTCACACTCGGCTTGCCCAGGTCATCATGCCGAACAACCTGCTTTTCCCGATACCCCTTCTCCCGCGACGGATGCGGCCCGATCGGCAGATCAATCACCTGCCCCTCAGGCTCGACACGCCCCTGCACGATCGCCAGGTACCGCTTGTCCACCCGTCGTTTTTCGAACTGCCGCCCGAGCTTCCAGTGCGCCTCGTCGTCTTTGGCAAAGACGATGCACCCGCTGGTGTGTCGATCGAGCCGATGCACCACGCCCGGCCTGGCAAACTCTTCACCCACCGCAGAAAGCCCCCCACCGGAGACATGCGCAAAGTGCCACGCCAAGGCGTTGATCATCGTGCCCGAGAGTTCCGACCGTGCCGGGTGGACGATGATGTCTGGCTGTTTGTTGAGCACGATCAGGTGCTGATCTTCAAAGAGCACTTCAAGTGCAATCTCTTCAGGCTTGATCGTCTTCTCTGGCGGCGGCGGCACCACCACCTCGACCCGGTCCCCCAGCACAAGCTTGGTTGAGGGTTTGGCTTGGCGGCCGTTGACCGTGACACCGCCCGATTCGATCAGGCGTTGGAGCTGCGTTCGGCTCATAAAGGTGATCCGGCTGGTGAGATATTTATCGAGCCGGGTCTGCAGATCTCGCTTGAGCGTCAAGGTCACACGGGGCAGTTGTTCATCTGCGCTGTCTTCACCCGCATCGAGCGCACGAGCGTGGGCCTCTTCAATCGCTTTCTGGATCGCAACTGGGTCTACCTTGCCCCCGGGCAGCAGCAGATCGTCCCCGATCGATGCCTGGACATCGTCATCGGCGTTGGGGCCAGCCCGTTCATCCCGCTGCTGGCGTGGATCGGTCATTGCCCGCCGTCGTCGGAGGTCTCGCCGTTCGAGGTGGTATCGCCTTCGACTTTTCGGCCTGTGGTATCGTCCTTCGTTTGGCTGCCCGCCTCACCGGTTTCGTCTGCCGGGGGTGCTTGGGCGTTCTCACCACCATCACCCTCTCCAGCAGCGTCGCCTTCACCCTCTGGGGCTTGAGGCCCGACAACAGGCCCATCCACAGAAACCCCATCAATCACGGGGATTTCGGGCACGATCGGCTTGAGAGCCGGGATCTCCGGCAGGTCGTTCTTCCTCACGAGTGTCATCGGGGCACCGAGCGTGGGCAATGCTGCGATCCGCGCCTGAATGATCGCGCTGTGCTCCATATACCCGTGCTTCTCGGCAAGTGCCGCCGCCTGTTCGAGGACATTCTGTGCTGCCTCAAGATCACCCCGAGATTCTGACACCGCGGCAAGCCCATAGAGCGCCCCGAGCGTGTGCAGGCTCAGGTTCGGCTTGTCCACCGTCTCGGCGTGGACCTGCTTGTAGAGCGTCTCGGCCTCACTCAAAAAGCGGTCTCGGTCTTCGGCTGTCAGCAGGTCAGCCTCATCGACAAACTCACCTGTCGTCGGATCGATCGGCGATGCCGGCTTGATGCCCCGCAGCACCGCCCGCAGATATTCATCAGCAGCCCCCATCGTTGCGATCAGGTGGACGCCCTCGACATCCTTAAAATCTTCCGCGATCCGCCGAAGCGCATCGGGAGAGGGCGACCCGGTCTCCAGCGAGAGGTTCAGCTGCTGGAACGCCTCATCAATATGGGCCTGTCTGGCTTCGATCCGCTTGTTGTTGAGGAAGTAGCCCAGCGCGAGGAGAGCCGCCACCAGGAGCACCGGTGTGCTCCACTTGCGGATAAAGTCGATGAACTCCTGGTTGATCCGGGAGTCCTCGAGGCCTGCGCCTTCCTTGATTTCTCCGAGCCGAATGTCGAGGTCTTTGTCTTTTGCCATTCCACCGCACTCCGCAGCGACTGCCTGTGCTTCGCCCGAGGATAAAGAACGCTGTCTACATATCGGCCCTACTTGCACCAGAGGCCCGGCTCAGAGTGTAGCGCCACCCGCTGCGGGAGACCCAGAGGCCGCCTCTGGCCAGAACCGCCAGGGCAGCGGCGAGGCGAGAGCCTCATCTGAGACCAGCCTCCGACGCAAGAGCACGACCAGATCCGCCATGCCCGAGCCGGTGGCGGCCGAGACCGCTATGTGGTGTGCCCACCCCGGCACGCCCAGATCGGCGCGGAGGGCGATCACCAATGGGGCGGGCGTTCCAGCCCGCGACTGTGGCGGGGGTGTTCCCCGATCACCAAGTTCCAGCACCAGATCCGCCTCTGCCAGCAGCCCCCTGGCGATGGCCATCGCCTCCTGCTCAGAAGCCGGGGCATCATCCCGCTGGCCCGGGGTATCGACATACCGCACGACCAGCCCGTCAAGATCGATCAGCGACCCCACATGGTCGCGGGTGGTGCCGGGCTCGTCTGCGGTCGCAGCCACCACCCGGCCACAGAGCCGATTGAGCAGCGTCGACTTCCCGATATTCGACGCCCCCACCGCCACGACCAACGGCGGCACGATGAGCCGGTCAAGCTGGCGGGAGTGGGCCTGGTCTGGTGCTGGGGTTGCAAGGTCTGGCGCGGGCGAGCCGAGCGAGGCCCACCGCCTGGGCTGATCAAGCAAGAGGTCCACGGCCCGGGGGCTTGCTGCCCGGGCGACCGCGTCGAGCAGCTCGGCCTCAAAGGGGGATCGAGCCTCGGGGAACCGAGTAGCCGCCGAGGGTGTGGTGTCGTGGACGATGCCCGCCTGCCCGAGCACTTGGCACAGTTGCCTGATGACCTCCTGCCCGCCGTGGGGCATGAGGAGAGCCTGGTCTTGCTTCACGCGGGCGACCACACCCCGATCGACACCCGCGAGGTTTCGCAGCCGCATCTCCCCCACTGCGACTGGGGCGATGCCCAACCGCACCAACGCGCCCTCGACATCACCCCGCAACTGGAGAATGGCGATCGCCCCAGCCCGCTGGGGAGGTGTCGAGAGCCGCCAGGTGGTTGCCAGTGGCGGAGAGGTGCCCATCGGACTACCCATCGCCTTCTTGCACCACCGCCTCGATCGTCCGCTGGACCCCGATGAGCTGGAGGTCCGGGATGATCCGCTCGACAAACTCGTCGGCCTCAAAGAGGGCCGCCGCGTCGCCGCCCGTCCCGAGGACGCGCGGGAATGCCTCATAAAACACGGCAAACTGCTCGACAATGTCCCGCACCAGGCCCCTGGCAGCCGCGGCCACACCGAGCTGCATGGCGTGCGCCGTGTCCCGCCCGAAGGGTTCTTTGCTCTCCCTGTCAGAGGCCGCGGGGTCAAAGGCGAGGTCGGGCAGGGCTGCGGTCTGTTCGTGCAAGGCCTGGAGCATCATCGCGCACCCCGGCGCGATCGCCCCGCCATGGAATGTGCCCTCGCCGTCCACAAAGTCCACTGTGATCGCAGACCCTGCATCGACCACCGCCACCGCCGATTCGACCAGCGAGAAGGCCGCGAGGGCATTGAGCACACGGTCGATCCCCAGCGTGGAGGCATCCTCGAGCGTGTGCTTGAGCGGGGGGTGGACATCGCGCCCCACTCGGACAATGGGGAGCCCACACCCCGCGAGCCCGGCCTCGATCTCGGCTGCTGCGCGGTCGTTGACGCTGGCCAGGGCGATGGTGTCGGGGCTGGTCCGCTCGGCTATCTGCCTGAGGAGGTCGATCGCCTCTTCGCAGGTGGCCGCCCCGCCGGGGGTCAGCTCGCGGCCCACAAAGACCCCCCACCGGGCGCGGGTGTTGCCCACGGTGACGGCCAGGAGCGTCACGGAAGATGCTGACGAGGGGGGGTGTGTGGATGGGGTGTTGCTGACCATGGGGTGAGGGTAGTTCGCCTTTGCGGGATGAGTCTTGAGGCTTGCGGCCGGGAAAGAGGCGCTGGTGGGCAGGAAACATGCGCTGGCGGGCAGGAAAGACGCGCCGGCAGCCAGGAAAGAGGCGCTGGCAGCCGGGAAACATGCGCTCGCAACGCCCCATAACGCCTGTTTCGGCACAAAACCATGGGGAACCTCTCAAAAAGAGCCCGATACCAGAGCGCCCCGCCTCACCCCCCAACCCCCAACCCTCATGCCTCACCCCTCACCCCCCAAGACTCACGCCTCGCAGAGCCCCGCCACCTTCCCCCCCTACACTCCGCCCACATGGTGACCTGCATGGTGGATGCATCGCTGACTCGGGTGAAGATGGGGGGGCTCGCCTTCCCCCTCGGGGCCTATCCCGTGGAGACCATGACCCCAAAACAAGGCTACGACATCATCTTCGAGGCCGCCGATGGCGACAACGAGGGGGAGTGGGAGGAATGGCCCGACCGGTATGTCTTCGATATCGTGATCTCCGCAGAGCGCGTCGAGTCGCTGGTTCGGCACTTGCTCTCCATCCTGCCCGGGCGGGTCTACCCGATTCTCGATATCCTCGGGCACGATGCGTACCGCGAGGTGGACCCCTATATCTCGTACGAACTGGTCGGGCTCGACCGCTTCACCGACACCATCCGGCGGTTCCGGGGGTTTTTCTTCGAGGACGGCCTGGTTGGATTCGGGGCGATGAGCGACGAGCCGTTCGTCTACCTGTTTGTCGATGAGCACAAGATCGTGACCATCCGGTGCCAGATAGAACAACGGGACAAGGTCGAGGCGATCCTCCGGGCGTTTGATCTCGAGGAGGTCGAAAAACCCGCCGGGGCAGATGCGGCACTCCACGAGCACCGCTCGGTCCTGGTTGCTCCCCCTGAGAACGAGGAAATCCTGGGGTTTGAGGAGATCATCGAGGAACTCCGGGGGCACTGGCAGCTCTTGCTCAATGTGGACCCCGAGAGCAATGTGGATGATGAGGGGAATGAGCTGGGAATCACTGAGTGGCGGCTGCTGGCCCGGGTCGAGTATGAAACTGAGCCCGTGATCCGGTATGTGGAGGTTTTTCTCAGGGCTTCGTGCCTGGGAGAGGCGGAGGCTCTCGGTCGGGAGGCTGCCGATGCCTTGTTTGATGCGGACCAGCGGGAGCCGTCGCTTGCCGCGGTGGTCGAAATCGATCGGATTGGCCCAAAAGATTTCGGGGCAATACTCCATGAGATTGATCCCAATCACGCCACGATCCCCACCGGAACAGGTGTTGTTTTTGCCCGATGGGCTGGGTAGCGCGTGGCTCGACGGTCAACCAGTGAAACTTCGGGCGAGCCGTGTGTGCAACCGAATCAGGGAATCGGGAGAATACGAGAAGAAGTCCCAAATCTGTACGGACCCCACAAAGGATTGGCCCGTACAGTTGCGTTCTTCGGTCGGACGGGTTATCTTCTCATCCCAAGAGCAGGGCGTGCCGTGCTCAGGGGGAAGGGCTCATCGACCGGGAGACCGGGAAAAGGGTGGTGCGACAGCCGCCTCGAAGAGATCCATCGTGCAGATACCCCGTCTCGCTTCGTCGAAGCGGACGATTCGAAGAGTGACACGCGACGGGCGCATCGTCGCGGAGCCGGGCCAGTTTGGAGATCAGTTATGCTTCAGCGTTCACCTCGTCGTGTCGGTTCATTGCTCGCAGCGGCTGCTGCGATGGCCGGTGTTCATGGAATGGTCGCTGCCACTGCTGCGGCCCAGACCATCCAACCGACCACCGCCCAAGAGATCGCGGCACCATCTGCTGTCATCGACCGTGCCCGGTTGCTCGCAGATGACGGCAAGCTCGTCCACGCCTATGAGACGCTCAGCGACCTGCTGGCAGCCTCGGGTGTTGATCTGCCCGATGCCGAGCGTACACGGGCGATCGAGCTGAGCACGACGCTCAACCGCCGCATCGCGAACCTCGACTCTTACGAGGTCAGCCTGCAGAAAGCCGAGTACTCGCTGGGTCTCGACGACCTCAAGGCTGCCGAGCACCATGCCAGGGCGATCGCGAGCTCTGGCACAGCCGCTGCTCATCAGGCTGCCCGGGCTGAGGGCATTCTCCGCAAGGTCGAGGCTCGCAAGGCCCAGCTCAGCCCCATCATGCGTGACCGGCTCGCCTCGGCTGTCGCAGCGATGGAAGCCGGGGAGTATGGCCATGCCAAACGCGACCTCAGCGCGGTCAACCGTTCAGGCATCACGCTTTCTGCCAAAGACCGCGAAACACTCGCCTCCGCCTCGGAGCAGATTCTGCTCCTTGAGGTTGCGCGTGGTGCGAGGTTTGACAGCCCGTACGCCGCTGCCGGCATGATGCAGCCGGGCGTCGTGACCCGCGAGGGTGACGAGGCTCAGCCCGAAACTGACGATGAGGGCGTCGAGGAAGTGGTCGAGGTGCAGCCCGAATCCGAGGCAGAAGCCAGCCAGCCGGAGACTGAGGAAGCCCCGCCCGCCGAGGATGAGCAGCCTGACTTCCTGCAAGTCGCTCGCCAGCTTGAGGCAGGCAGCACGCTTGCCGAGGCTGATATCGCCTTTGCCGAGAGTCGATGGGCGGATGCCAGAGCCAAGTATCAGCGGGCGTTGACCGAGTTTGGCGATGTACTCGATGCCGACCAGTCTGCCAGGGCTCGCAGCCGAGTGACCGAGGCCGAGATCAAGATGGGTGCCAATCAGGGGGGATTGCTCGAACAGTTCATCTCGATAAGCGGAGCCGCTGCCGACCAGAAGCGGGCGCAGCTGCGGACGCAGGTTGAGCAGGCTCGTCGGGCACTCTCGACCGGCGACACCAACGCCGCCCGCGATCACGCTGCTGCGGCCCAACTGACCTGGTCTTCAGCCAAGAGCGGGCAGCTCTTCCCCGAGAGCGAGCTTGCCGACTGGGCGAGCCAGCTCACGAATCTCCGGGGTGATATCAACCACGAGGTCGAGCGAAACCGGCTGGCCGAGCAGGCCCGCCAGGAGACCGATTCAGCCAAGGCTGCTGTGCTTGCGTCCCTCAACCGCGAGCGCGAGCGGTCCCGCAAGATCACCGAGGCAATCGACCGCGCCCGAGCCTTGCAGGCCGAGATGAAGTATGACGATGCGCTTGAAATCGTCGAGAGCCAGATCCTCTTCCTCGACCCGATCAACCCGTCGGGGTTGCTCCTGCGTGATGCGTACCGCGACATCTTGATCTACCAGAACCATAACGCGATGACGGTGGAGAAGAACTTCGACATCGCCTATCAGCAAGGCGAGAACAGCAAGGCATTCCTCCCGCCCAAGGGCATCATCAACTACCCGACCGATTGGCCCGCGCTAAGTATCTTGCGGGCTGGCATCGAGAGCGTAAACGAGACCCCGGCCGATCGGCGTGTGCTCACAACGCTCGAGAGCACCACCCTGCCAGCCCAGTTTGCTGACAATACACTCGAACAGGCTCTCGACTACTTCGCCCAGATGACCACGCTGGATATGGACATCGATTGGGATTCACTCGAAGAGATCGGGATCGACCGGGAGACCACGGTCTCGCTCAATCTCAAGAAGGCCAACGCCCGGACCGTGCTCGAACGGCTGCTTGACAAGGTATCGACCGACCCGGTCACCCAGGCCGACTGGGCAGTGATGGATGGCATGATCCAGATCGCAAACGAGGACCGGATCCGTCGTCACACGGTGCTCGAGATCTACGACATCCGTGACCTGGTTTTCGAGGTTCCCGACTACGAGGAATCACCGACGATCGACCTCCAGAGCGTGCTGCAGAGTTCGAGAGGTGGGAGTGGTGGGCAGAGCCCGTTCACGAACACCCAGCAGCAGAACCAGGACCGCGACAACCGTATCCCGCTCGAAGAACGCATCGATCGGATCAAGGAGATCATCGTCGCCAATGTCGATGAGGAGAGTTGGCCCGAGGGCGGCGGCACGACCGGCGCGATGTATGACCTCAACGGGAATCTCATCATCCGGAACACTCCCAAGAACCACCGCGAGATCCGCTCCCTGCTTGGCAAGCTGCGTGAATCCAAGGCTATGCAGATCAATGTCGAGACCCGCTTCCTGCTGGTTGCGCAGGACTTCTTCGAGCAGATCGGGTTTGATCTGGATGTCTACTTTAATGCCGAGAACAACCAGTTCCGGACTGCCCATGGTGCAGATCAGACCGTAATGCCAAGCGATTTCTTTGACTTCAGTGAAGGTCCTGGCCTGAAGCGATCTATTACATCTGAGGGCGATTTTACACCCGGGCAGGTTGGTGCCCCGGACTTCTTTACACAGGGTGTTGTCAACCCGGCTCCCTGGTCGCCAATCGCTTCTGCCCAGGATTCACTCGGCTTGGCTTCTGGCCTGATGCCCGGTGAGGGTATTGCAGCGACCATCCTCGGCGGGGCACCAGCGCTCGGTATTGCTGGCCAGTTCCTCGACGATATCCAGGTTGACTTTCTGGTCAAAGCGACCCAGGCCGATCGCCGGAGCACGCAGCTCACCGCGCCCCGCCTGACCTTTACCAACGGACAGACCTCCAACATCTATATCGTCACCCAGCAGTCGTTTGTCTCTGACCTCCAGCCGATCGTGTCCGACTCAGCGGTGGGCTTTGACCCGACCCTGGCGGTTGTTGCGGAGGGTGTCGTGATGCTGGTGACTGGGCAGGTCACTGCTGATCGCCGATATGTGCTGCTCGATGTCGATACCTCCGTCTCGCAGATCGATGGTTTCGCCCAGCAGCCGGTGACGGCGGTCGCGGGGGGGCAGCTCGTGACCTCTTCAGACACGCAGTCGTTCATCCAGCTGCCGACCGTCACGGTCACACGGGTGCAGACGACGGTCACCGTCCCCGACCAGGGCACCGTGCTCCTGGGCGGTCAGAGGCTGATCAACGAGACCGAGGTCGAGACCGGTGTCCCTGTCCTGAGCAAAATCCCGATCCTCAACCGGTTCTTCAGCAACCGGATCGAGTCCCGCGAGGAACAGACACTGCTCATTCTCATCAAGCCCACGATCCTGATCCAGAACGAGCAGGAGGGCGAGGCGTTCCCGGGTCTTTCCCAGACAATGCGTGGGCTGGGAGGCTGATCCTCGGGGGAATGCGTGGCTTCACCGGGGCTAGGACATCAATACCGGGCCGTTCGGCAGCGTCGGGCGGCCCTTTCGTTGGGAGTCTTTCTCAGAGAGTTTGCACACTCTCCTTTCGAGAGTCCCCCCACGGCTTGCTCAAGGTGGTTACACTATCGTCGGTGGTCAAGATTTTGAGTTTCGTGGGGTACCCCGGGCAGGGGCGTGCAGGCACAGGAGGTGTAGCGATGGCAGGGAGTGACTCTCGTATCCGGGTCAAACAGGCCGATGGGGTTACGCAGATCGAGTTTATCGATCGCAACATCCTCGATGAGGCCAACATCCAGGCTATCGGCGAGGAGATCGGGACAATCATCGACAGCTCGCCCAAGCCCAAGCTGCTCATTAGCTTTGCCAATGTGGACCACCTCTCGTCGGCGGCCCTTGGGACGCTTATCACGGTCAATACCAAGATTCGCAACAAGGGCGGCAAGCTGTGCCTTGCCAACATTGACCCGCAAATCTACGAGGTTTTCGTCATCACCCGGCTCAACCATCTCTTTGAGATCAAAGATTCCACCGACGAGGCGCTCAAGGTTTTTTGCTGAGTTCACCTTTGGCTGAAATGCCTTTGTCTGAGAGTGTTGTACGATTATCCTGTGGGCGAGTCACACCGATTCCATGCCAGGGTCACCCATGTCAGGCCGAGTTTCTCTTGTCAACAATCGGGATGAGATATCTGCGCTTCAGGATCTGGTCGTCGAGCGGGCTGAGGATCTGGGCTATTCCAAGGCATCACTCTTCGCACTCCGGCTGGCAATCGAAGAAGCTATCGCCAACGCCTTTCACCACGGGCACCGCGAGCTGCCCGTCGAGACACCCATAGACATCGAGTACGACCTCTCAGATGTGCGGATTTCAGTCATCGTCGAGGACAAAGGCCCCGGGTTCACCCCCGCAGCGGTGCCTGATCCGACGCTCGATGAAAACCTCGAAACACCCGGCGGGCGGGGGCTCGTCCTCATGCGGGCCTACATGACCCGGATCGAGTACAACGAGACAGGCAACCGTGTCGAGATGGAACTGCGTCGGCCCTAATCGATCTGAGATGCATGACTCGCATTTCTTATGGATGCCGACACTGAGTCTGTGTCCATTGATCGCAGAGAAGACGAGTCTGTCTTGCCCCACGCCCTCTGACCTGATACAATAGAATGATTCTAAATCTCGATTCCGGACAATCCGGACATTCGCCTGCCCAATGCGGAGATATCTGATGCACCTGCCTATTTATTTTGACCATGCTGCCACCACCCCCTGCGACCCCAGGGTTGTCGAGGCGATGCTGCCGTTCTTTACTGAGGTCTTTGGCAACCCGGGCAGCCGAAACCATGCCTTTGGGTGGGCGGCTGAGGGGGCAGTCGATACCGCCCGTCGGCAGGTGGCCGACCTGCTCGGTGCCGACCGCAAGGAGATCATCTTCACAAGTGGTGCGACAGAGGCCAACAACATCGCGCTCAAGGGGGCGGCCTACATGTACGCCCATGCCCCGGCTGGCAGCGAGAAACGCGGGCACATCGTCTCCAACATCATCTAGCACAAGGCTGTGCTCGACCCGTGCAATCGGCTCGCCAAGGAGGGATTTGATGTCTCGTTTCTCGAGCCCGGTGAGGACGGGATCATCACCCGCGAGATGGTCGAGGGCGCAATGCGTGAGTACACCATTCTCGTCAGCATCATGTGGGCCAACAACGAGATCGGGACGATCAATGAGATTCCCGAGATCGGCAGCCTCTGCCACGATCGCGGCGTGGTCTTTCATACCGATGCGACCCAGTGGGCGGGTAAGATGCCCGTCGATGTCAAGGCCGACAATATCGACCTGCTCAGCATGAGTGGGCACAAGATTTATGGCCCCAAGGGGGTCGGGGTGCTCTATGTCCGCAGGCGCCGCCCTCGCGTCCGGCTCCAGGCACTCGTGGATGGTGGAGGTCAGGAGCGGGGGTTCCGCCCCGGAACGCTCAATGTCACCGGGATCGTCGGCATGGGCAAGGCGTGCGAGATCGCCAAAGCCGAGATGGACACAGACCGGGAGAGGCTCTATACCCTGCGGAAAAAGCTCGAAGACAGGGTGACCGCTGAGCTTGGTGTCGTGCAGATCAACGGCCACCCGGAGAGACGCCTGCCACACATGACCAACATCTCGTTTGGGTTTGTAGAGGGTGAGGGGCTGATGATGGCGTGCAAGGATATCGCGATGAGTTCGGGCTCTGCGTGTACGAGCGCGAGCCTTGAGCCGAGCTATGTGCTCAAGGTGCTGGGCGTGGGTGATGATCTGGCGCACAGCTCGCTTCGGCTGAGCCTGGGCAGGTGGACGACCGAGGAAGAGGTCGACTTTGCCGCTGCAAACATCATCGAGGGCGTGACCAAGCTCCGCCAGCTCAGCCCGCTCTATGACATGCACAACGAGGGGATCGACATCACCAAGATCGAGTGGGGAGCGCACTAGCAATGGCAAAGCAGCAAAGAGCACATGGCAAATCAGGAAGACCCCTCTTTGAGAGCGGCTCGGATTTGCTCTTTGCTCTTTGCTATTTGGAGGTTTGATATGGCATACAGCGAAAAGTCGTCGATCACTACGACAACCCACGCAATGTGGGCAACTTTGGCACCACAAGCGAGGTGAAGGACCGCACCGATATCGGTGTCGGACTCGTCGGCGCTCCTGAGTGCGGCGATGTGATGCAGCTCCAGATCCAGGTCGATGAGACGACCGGGAAGATCAAGGACGCAAAGTTTAAGTGCTTTGGGTGCGGGTCGGCAATCGCGTCAAGCTCTCTCGCGACCGAGTGGCTCAAGGACCGCACCCTCGAAGAGGGGCTTGCGATCAAGAACACCGAGATCGTGGAAGAGCTCAGCCTGCCCCCGGTCAAAATCCACTGCTCGGTCTTGGCAGAAGATGCCATCAAGGCGGCAATCGCCGACTACAAGACCAAGCACGCGGATGCTTCCATGAAAGATGCCCCCGAGGGGACAGAGAAGCCTTCCTGAACACCCCTCGGGAGCTGCGCGTAGTATCCCAGACAGACCACCACCTCGAAGCACCGTTGGAGACCGACAATGTCCGAAGCCCATGCCACTGAGACCGGGATTATCCTGACCGAGACCGCTGCCCGCGAGATCACGACGATCATCGAGCAGCAGGAACTCGACACGGACAAGGTCCGCCTCCGCCTGGGTGTCAAGGGGGGCGGGTGCTCGGGGTTTAGCTATGTCCTCGACCTGACCGAGAAGGAAAAGGAGACCGATGAAGTCTTCGAGCAGCACGGGATCAAAATCGTCTGCGATCCCAAGAGCCTGCTCTACCTCAACGGCACGACCGTAGATTTCCGTGACGAAATCATGGGGCGTGGTTTTGTCTTCAATAATCCTAACGCGACCAGCAGTTGTGGCTGCGGGTCGAGCTTTACTGCCTGACCGTCTCCTCCTTTCTCTTCAGTATTTCCAACAACACCCCCATCCTCAGGATGGGGGTGTTTTTGATTCTCCTTGCCCGCCCAGTCCCCGAACCTCGGCAGAAGTTCCAAGCTTTATGGGAGCCGTGGCGTGCGATTCTGAGCGGGAGGCTTTCCGGGCTTTGCTCTATCCGGTATGCTATGTGGAGCGTAGAATACATCAGTTGGCTGTGTGCATCTGTTGCTTGTATGGATACACCTCATCCGAGCGGTTTGCAGCATGTCTGGGTCGATTGCGGGAAGAGTCCAAAGCTTGTCCCTGTTGAGACACCCCGGCCCAGGAAGGAAGCGCATGAGTGAGGCAGCGACGCCTGTTGAAACAGCCCAGAGCTATTCACCCCCCACCGTCACGCAACTCAGCGTGTTTCTCGATAACCGCGTCGGGAGGCTCTATGACCTTGTCGAGGCATTTGCTGATTCACCTGATTGCACTATTTGTGCTCTGAGCGTCCACGAGGCTGCTGACCATGCGGTGGTTCGGCTGATTACTGATAATGCCCGTGCTGCGATCGACCTGCTCCGCGACCACAAGCTGCCCTTCTGTGCGATGGATGTGCTCATCGTCGAGTTTACCAAGGGGCACACACTCAGCGGTATGTGCCTCAACCTGCTGGCAGCGGAGTTGAATATCCAGTTTGCGTATCCGCTGATGGT
This sequence comes from Planctomycetota bacterium, assembly GCA_024275365.1. GTDB lineage: Bacteria > Planctomycetota > Phycisphaerae > Phycisphaerales > UBA1924 > PNC22. The sequence continues at coordinate 13,845 of JAJRZG010000250.1, forward strand.
CCGCCCCAACAGCTCGCCGACGATCGCCCTTGCTGTCGATGACAAGTTTCTCGCGGGTCAGATTCTCAGGCGCAAGGAGTTCCGGTTGCTTGGTGAAGCAGACATCATGGATATGCATTAGAGCGGGCTGATACGCATCCCGGATGATACTCGTGCGTCGCAGCGGGAAGGCCGGATCAACAGAGCCCGGAGCGCAAGCGACGGGTTGGCGGGTGCTGGCACATGCCGATCCACCGAAACCGGTCGCGTGCACTCGCGGCTCTGTTCGATGCATGGCCGAACGCGGAGATGACTGTGGCGCGGCTCTCCTCTCCCCCCCGTTGACGCACGAGTTTCAAGCGGGATGCGTATGAGTGTGGTACGGCTCACGCACAATTTCTATGCGTCTTTGCGAGCCTTGCTCGCCGGTAACGGGTTGGGACCGATGGAAACACTCGAAAGCAAACCCGTCACTTGCGCTCTGGGCTCTTTTCGAGCTTCTACGCGAGCCCCTTGTCACCCAACCACCGTTCTGCATCGATGGCGGCCTGGCACCCCATACCCGCAGCCGTGATTGCCTGACGGTATTCGGCATCGGCGACATCCCCCGCAGCAAACACGCCGTCGATGTTGGTCGCGCTGTGGCGGTGTTTGAGGTGGATATATCCCGCGTCGTCAAACTCGAGCCCAGAATCGCGGAGGAACCTGGTCGCCGGCGTGTGACCGATCGCGACAAACAACCCCTTCACCGTCAACTCGGACCGCTGGCCGGTCTTTGTGTCTTCGAGCACGATCGCCCGGAGTTTCTCGTTTTTGCCGACCTCGCCCACGCTGAGACACTCGACGACGACCTTGTTCCATTCCACCTTGGCGTTGGCTTTGGAGAGGAACCGTTCCTGCATGACCTTGCTCGCCCGCAGTTCATCGCGGCGATGGATGACATGGACCATCGAGGCAAACTTGGTGAGGTAGATCGCCTCTTCCATCGCGGTATCGCCGCCTCCCACGACCGCGAGCGGTTGGTCGCGGAAGACCGGGAGCGCCCCATCGCAGACTGCGCACGCCGAAACGCCACCACCCGCTCGAGCAAGGCGCATCTCACTCTCAAGACCCATCCAGTTGGCGGTCGCGCCGGTCGCGATGATGACGGTGTGCGCTCGCACTTCTGAGCCGTTGGCAGCGTGGAGGACATGGGGCGAGTCGCTGTCGTTGGCAAAGTCGCACCGGGTGATGTCGTCGCCGACGATCTTTGTCCCAAACCGCTCAGCCTGAGCCTGGAACTTGGCCATCATCTCGGGGCCTTCGATGCCGTCGGGGAAACCGGGGTAGTTCTCGACCTCGGTCGTCATCATGAGTTGCCCGCCCGGGAGGATCGGCCCGGGGTCTTGCTTTGGGATACCGACATAGACGACGGGGTCAAGGCTCGCGCGGGCGGCATAGATTGCAGCGGTCCACCCGGCAGGGCCGGAACCGATGATCACGAGCTTGTGGATGGTTTCTGTCATATCTGTCTTGTCTGTCTTCTCTGTCTTCTCTGTCATGGACGAGTATTCACACTCGGCTCGCTGGTTCTATTCCCAAGGTCTCTCGCGGGTCCTCGATCAGTTGAAGGCTCCAGCCTCGGTCAGCGTCTCTCGTACGATCGAGAGCACCGGGGGCCAGAGGAGATAGTCACGCCCGGCTGGCGCATCGGGCGTGTTCTGCACCTCGTCGGCCCAGTCTGCTGCCCCGTCGGCACCTGTCGAGAAGAGCACAAACTGGTCGGCCTTGAGCTGGATTTCGACATTCGGCGCATCGGGCACGATCACACTGATCCTGTGCGGCGGCACTGTCTCGCGGGCCGAGTACCGATCTTTCGTGTCGCGGACAGGCACAAAGAACACAAGCGGCGGACTCAGCCCATCGGCAACACCGGGATGGAACGGATCGGTCTCGAGCTCGGTCACAAACCGGGGGCGGATGCCGGAGAGATCAAGCGGGTAGGCGTTGTTCTCTGCATGGAAGCCGACCAACCCGAGCGCGTCGCGTGTGCCGATGATCTCGGTCCGGAGCAGGAGGCGGAGCGTGAATAACTCTCGCATGTCGGGCACGCTGTAGGTCACAACCGCGACCCCGTTTCGAGCCAGTTCATGCTCTGCGTACATCTCGACAACGAAGGGCTGTGCCAGCAGCGGGTCGAACTTGTTCCTCGGCCAGCGAAACTCGTAATCGTCTCGGAGTGATGAGAGTGTGATGTTGGCCGAGAACCAGTCGACATGCGTAGCCGCAATCTGCTCCCATCGGGCCGCCTCGCCGAAGAGACGGAGCGGTCGTTTGGTCGAAGCAAGCCGTGCCATGGTGGGTGCAAAGAGTTCGGGGCGAACTTTACCACGGGGGGTCATCACGCTTGCGATGAGCTGCTCGGCACCGAGAAAATCGCCCTTGGGCAGCTGGATACGGTCCAGGGACATCGGGCCACGCCTGTCCGCAAGACGCCCGATGACTTTCTTGATCTGCTCGCCGGTGAGCGATTGTGCGGTTCGGAAATCAACATAGGCGACATCGCGCATACGCTCGACGGCAAGGATCATGGTGTCAAACGCCCAGGCTTTTTCGGCAAAGAACTCGCGGTCGAGAACTTGTCGCCCGAAGTAGACCCAATCAGCGAGGAGGTCCATCGCGCTGGCGGGGTCATCGGCAGCGAGGCGACGGGTGGCCTCGACATGGACCAGGCATGCTGCCTGATCGAACCGGGCAAGATAGAGGTGACGGGCTGCTGCGAGCAGCGCCGGGTCGCCGAGGTCGGTATAGAGCCCTTCGGCGATAAAGGCGATCTGCTCTGCGCTGGACCCCAACTCGGCCAAGCCATACGGCTGGGCGAAGACCATCGCCCTGCGGATGTCGTCTTCCTGTGTGATCTGGTCGAGGGCTTCAAGGAACGCGACCTGGCTCGGGGCTGTGGCCCATGCCTCGGCTGCCGACCATGCAGCGCCCGAGGCGGGCTGTAGGGCAGCCGCCCGTGGTGTCTCGACACCCGCGGGGGGGGGCGTGAGGTCGGCAAGAACTGTGAGGATGATCTGGTCACTCCGCCTGGTGTCGCTGACATCCGCAAACTCGGCGTTGAGCCGATCGACGAACTCGTCAGCATGGGCGGGGGCGATCAGCGAAGCGATCACAACTACAGCCAGAGCCAACGGGCGAGCCAGGAAAGAGACACACGAACCCATGCCGCGCGTGGCGGCTGCATGCTGATTCATCATAGAGCGGATCGTAGCACAACCCCCGCGAGCAGGCCCGTCAGGAAATATCCCCATCCCCCACAAAAAACCACCCCGATCTCCGGGGTGGCAGTTGTGCATGGCATGGTGTTTTTTGTCTCAAGACTCAGGTCTCAAAGCTCTCCTCAGGACATCGCCTTTCGGGCTCGGGCACGGACCCGGCGCGCCTCCTCGTAGGCTTCGAGTTCTTCGGTGGGGTCTGCAACCCCTGGCCGGCGATTCTCCCGGTAGAACCGGGTCGGCTTGGCATCGTTGATCTGGGCGTTGAGCTTCGTCAGCGACTCATCCACGATCTGCCGAACTCGTTCTCGGCTGATGCCGACCGAATCGGCGATCTGTTTGAGGGTCAGCGGCTGCTCGCCATCGAGTCCGAACCGGAGGCGGAGTATCTGGGCTTCACGCTAGTCGATTGCTTCGAGGAGCCGACGAAGGATCGCAAGCTCTTCATTCTGAAAGACTGCCGCTTCGGGCGGAGCCGAGTTCGTGTCGGCGATCAGTTCACCCAGGCCGATCATGCTGCTGTCGATGTCTGAAGCCTCTTGCGGCATCGCCTGCATCGCCTTCATCGCCCGCCTGATGATCTTGACTTTCTTGGCGGGCAGGTCCATATGGGCAGCAAGCTCGTCCACCGTTGGCTGGCGACCGAGCTCGGCATCGAGCGTCCTGGCTGCGACCTTCCACTTGGCGATCAGCTCGACCATGTATGCGGGGATGTGGATCGTCTGGGTGGCATTGATGAGCGCACGCTTGATGCCCTGCTTGATCCACCAGCTCGCGTAGGTGCTAAACCGTGCGCCTTGGGCGGGGTCAAAGCCCTCGACCGCACGCATCAGTCCGATGTTTCCCTCTTCGATGAGGTCTGTCAGCGGGAGCCCTCGCCTCGAATAGTTTTTGGCGATTGCAACCACCAGCCGAAGGTTCGCACGGATCATCCGTTCGCGAGCCGCCGGGCAGTTGTCGTTGATGATTGCCCAACCGAGTTCGCGTTCGTCCTCAGCGCTCAACAATGGGGTCTTGTTGATCTCGCGGAGATACAACTGCAGATCCGATTGCACACCCGCCCCAGCAGGGGCAGACTTTGCTTGATAACCACTCACTTCTCCACCCAACCTTTCACAGCCAAATAATATAGAGGCCGGCCCACTCAACTCACTGTAGCACAAAACTACTCATTTGCTACACCTGAATATTCGTTTCTGTGGTTGCTTCGGTTGCATCGGGGCGCAAGGAATGCCACTTCAATCCAGTTTGCGCCCCAAAGACTGGTTGGTGTTCGGCAGCAAGACCTGCGCTATCTGGGCCGATTGGGAGGAAACCCCTCCCTTCTGTACCGTTTTTTCCGATTTTGCTGGCACACCCAAAATCTCGTCGTATATTGCCTCGTTTGAAACGGCCGATCTACTATCAGCCATGGATGTCGATCTGACAAAAATTTTGAGCCAGTGGCCCTTTGAGCCCGGAAAAATCAATGTCCGACTGATCGAGGGGGAGGATGGAGAGCACAAAATCCAGGTTCGGCTCGATCTGGGCATCCTCCAGATGGAGCTTGATTGGCGTCCAGATGGCGTGAGGCCGCATGGCTTTGACAGCCTTCTGGAGTATTACGAGAGCCGCCTTGATCAGGCCATGCGTGGGGGAGAACCGCCGCTTGACCCAGAAGAGCTTGTCGAGGCTGAGCCCTCACAGAGCGGCGAGGATGTTCTCCCGGATGAACCGGGAGATGGAACTCCGATGCCATCTGATGCCCCCATCGATCTCGATGATATGGGTGAGGACAATATGCCCGATAATGATGGTGGGTTTGCCGATGAGGAAAGTGAAACTGGGCAAGATGCAGTACCGTTTGTGCTGACCGAGAGTGACTGCCGAGCCTTGCGTGAAGAAGCGGTGCAGTATTACCACCGCTATGTCTCGCTGCTGGTGCTGGAGGACTTTGACCGGGTCATCCGCGACACGACTCGCAACCTTCGGCTGCTCGACCTGTGCGGAGAGTATGCCCAAACCGAGGCAGACCGCACGCTGCTCGAACAGTTCCGTCCCTACATCACGATGATGCGGGCACGGGCCTTGGCAAGCCAGGCACTGCGCGACAACGAGACCAAGGCTGCGCTCCACGCCATCGATGAGGGTATCGAGACACTCCGAAAGTACTTTGCCGATCAGGACTCAAGCGAGCTCTTTGAGTCCTCCAACGAGGTGCAGACGCTGATGGGGATGCGCGACTCGCTGATACCCAAGCTCCCGGTGAGCCAGAAGTCGGAACTCCGCCAACGGCTGCGACGCGCGATCGAGGATGAGAACTATGAACTGGCCTCGATCCTTCGCGACGAACTCAAGATGTTGCCCGATTCATAGAGCTTGACTTTCTCTGTGCCCATTGTACCTGTTCGGTCTGCGACTCTCGTGGTGTGATACGCATCCCGTTTCATTCTCGTGCGTGGCAGCGGGAAGGTAGGCTCAACAGAGCCCTGAGCGCAAGCGACGGGTTGGTGTCTGCTGGCACAAACCGACCCACGGAATCCGGTCGCTTGCGCTCGCGGCTCTATTCGACGCTTGGCCGAACGCGGAGATCACTGCTCGCATGGCTCTCCCTTTCACTCCACCCACTCCCCGTTGACGCACGAGTTTCAAGCAGGATGCGTATGACTCAACGAGCCCCGAGCGCAAGCGGGGGCATGGTGTGGACCCTGCTCCCGCTCCCTCGCTTGCGCGAGGGGCTCTGTATAGGCGGGAATACTACGAGTCCCGTCAAGAACTCGTGCAGAGGAGAAGGAGAAAACGGAAGATCGCTCCGGAGGAGCGAAGTACCCATGAGCACGAGTTCTCATCGGAATCCGTATTCATGATGGCAACAACACACCATATTTGGCATCATGGCATCCCGTGGACACACACTATTCTGATGTTGCTGCATCGTGCGAATCGTCGGCAGTCGTCCGTGCCTTCTCGGCCAACCGGCCGTGCAGCCGATCGCACACTTCCTCTGCCATCATGGCAGCTGTAGCGATCTCATCAATCGTCACATGGTCGGCTCCCACCCCTCTGGCCTGCATCCCCCGGCTGAGATAGCCCGAACGCACCGCGAGGAAGCACTCGGGCGCAAGCGACCGCGATAAACGACACGCCCGGAGCACCGCTTCATGGTCGGGCATGGTCAGGAGCACCGCATCGATTCCCAGGATTCCCGCTTCTTCGAGCACCTCGGCGTTCGCGGCATCGCCATAGATCACCGAACGCCCCAGCCCGCGTTGCTTCTTAACTGTCTCTGGGTTGAGCTCGATCACCGTCACCTCAAAGCCAACCCGTTCAAGCCGAGTCGTGATCTCACGCCCGACAGGACCATACCCGGCGACGATCGCCCGCATCGCTTCGGGCTTGCGGGTTGTTCTCCTCCCGGCGATATCTCGCAGCGCCCGGCGACGCCACGGGGCGGGTCGCACCCAGACAAACGCCCGAGCCAGATGAGGCGCAACATGGAACAGCGTCGGCGTGACCATCAGCGTGATGCCAACCACCACACCCACTACTGCGGCTGTCGGCGTGGAGACAAGCCCGCTGACGACACCCGCGCCAACGACGACGAGGGTGAACTCTCCGGTCTGCGCCAGGATCGTCCCCGTCATGGCTGAGACAGGACCGGCCATCCCGAAAACCCACGCCGAGAAACCAATCACTATGGCTTTGAGCAGAAGGATGGTCGGCACAGCAATCAGAATGATCCACCAGCTGTCCACAACAACCGACAGGTCGAGCCCGAGCCCGACCGAGACAAAGAAAATGGGGAGGAAGAGGTCACGCACGGGTGCGAGCTGCCCCATGAGTTGGTGACGCGCGGGTGTCGCTGCCAGCAGGAAGCCGGCAAGGAACGCGCCCAGCTCTGGGCTGAGCCCAAGTGCTGCGGTGGCGGCTGCCGATCCAAGAGCTGCCCCAGCGCCGACAATGAGCACTTGCTCGGCACCGCCATCGCGTCCTGCCAGATAGAGCACCCTCGGCAGCACGAGCCTCCCAAAGAACACGATCGCTGCGATACCGGCAACCGCAAGTGCTGCCTGAGACATCATCCCCCCGATGCCCGTATGGACTACGCCCTCTGGTCCCTGTCCAACACTCTGCCCTGCCCTCTCCCAGGCAATGAGCACAGGGATTGCTGCCAACACAATCACAGCGTAGAGGTCCTGCACGATGAGCGTGCCGAACGCCATGCGGCCGTGGAGGTCGCGGAGCTCTCGGCGCTGCTGGAGCAGACGCATCACCGCAGCAGTTGATGACATCGAAATCGCGGCAGCAACGAGCATCGAGGATGGCAGCGATTCACCAAAGAGCATCACCAGCGGCGTGACGATGATGGTCATCAGGATGCACGCAAGGATGCCCATCCCCATAATCGGTGTCAGCTCGCTGCGGATCTCGCTCGTGTCCATGTGCAGCCCGATGCCAAACATCAGGAGGATGATCGCCAGGTGCGAGATGCTCTCAATCTCTTCGGCTCCGGAGATAAATCCCAGGAGCCCCGGCCCGATGATGACCCCGGCAACCAGGTAGGCGGGGATCGATGCCAGCCTCAGGCGGTGAAAGACAAGGCTCACCACGGCTGTGGTCGCCAGGATCAGCACGAGACCGCCCAGCATCTGGTTGGCTTGGGCTGCTGCGAGTGTGAGTGAGAGGGAGAGCATTGGGCACATCGTATCGGGTGTTGAGGAGCAAAGAGATGATGCGCTCGGTGTGCGCCTTTGCCCCGCTCTCCCGAGTGTGCCATGACGATCTTGGCCGTACAGGACCTGCGGCGTGCAATGGGCCAGACGACACGGCTGACAGAGCCGTGGCACACCGCCAAAAAAACATTGGTGCATACGGCATTACGACGAACCGGATGAGAGCATGGTGTCCGACTTCACCCGCCGGGCACGCTCGACAAGCACCGCGAGCAGCGTGAGATCAGCCGGGGTCATCCCTTCGAGCCGAGATGCCTGCCCAAAGGTTGCCGGGCGGAAGCGGGTGAGCGCGTCACGAGCCTCGTTCCGCAACGAGGGGAGTGCGGCGTAATCGAGCCACTCGGGCAGGGCGCGGCGTTCCATCCCGGCGTGGCGTTTGATCTCGGCCTGTTGACGCAGGATGTAGCCCTCGTAGCGGAGTTCTGCGTGAAGTGGTGCGACGACACCCTTTGCACGCTCCGAGCCCCAAAGCCCCCCCACCACTCTTGCAAGTTGCTCCGCGAGTTGGGCCGTATCGAGCCGATCTTGCTTGACGAGTTGCTCGAGTGAGACACCATCATGCCTGATGTTTCGCATCGCATCACGCCCGTCTGCCAACGCCCTCTCACGCTCTGCATAGCCTGCGGCGCGCGCCCGGCCAAGGTCGGTCGAGTCGAGCAGGCCGAGGTCCCGGGCGATCGGGGTCAGTCGATCCGGCGCATTGTCAGCCCTGAGCAACAGCCGATGCTCGGCCCGACTCGTAAACATGCGGTAGGGCTCGACGGGGGTTTTTGTCACCAGGTCATCCATGAGCACGCCGATGTACGCCTCATCGCGGCCGAGCGTCCACGCAGGCTGCCCGAGTGCATACCGCACCGCGTTGACCCCTGCGACGAGCCCCTGGGCTGCAGCCTCTTCGTAGCCGCTGGTGCCATTGATCTGCCCAGCGAGAAAGAGCCCCTCGACGAGCTTGGTCATGCCTGTGGCGTGGATCTGATGGGGACGAACGATGTCATACTCGACCGCATAGCCGTAGCGGGTGATGACCGCGTGCGCACAGCCGGGCATCATGCGGACGAGCCTGTCCTGGACATCGGCGGGGAGGCTCGTCGAGATGCCGTTGCAATAGACCTGGTCGTCGCGGAGGCTCTCGGGTTCGAGAAAGACACCATGGGCATCACGGCCGGCGAACCGCACGACCTTGTCCTCGATGCTCGGACAATACCGCGGCCCGGTTGATGCAATCGCACCCGAATAGATCGGTGCGCGGTCGAGGTTTGCCCGGATCAGGTCGTGCATCTCGGGTGTGGTGTGTGTCTGACGACACTCGACCTGAGGCAGTTCCGGGAAGCGGTCTGTCGGCATCTCACTAAAGGGCGTGGGCACAGCATCGCCGAGGTCTATTGGCAGACTCTCCCAGTCGATCGACTCCCTGGTGATCCTCGGTGGCGTGCCGGTCTTGAGCCTGCCGAGCGTAAAACCCATGCGTTCAAGGCACCCGCTGATCCCCTCGGCTGCCCCCTCGCCCACACGCCCGCCCGGCGTGCGCTCGGCACCTGTGTGCATGAGCCCTCGCATGAAGGTGCCGGTGGTGAGGATGACCGTGGGGGCGGAAATCGCAAATGGCAAATGGGCAAATGGCAAATCAGGAGCCGGACTTTCCTCCGTCTTATTTGCCAATTGCCCATTTGCTCTTTGCCATTTCTTCCCCAGCACGCCGCATATCCGGCCCTGCTCAACGAGAAACTCCTCGACACTGCCTGCGATCACCTCGATCTCGGGACGGGAGGCGATGAGGGCCTGTACCTTCTCGGCATAGGCGTGCTTGTCGCTCTGGCAGCGGGGGCCTCGGACCGCAGCGCCCTTGGAGGCGTTAAGCACCTTGAACTGGATCCCTGTCGCGTCGGCAGCGAGCCCCATGAGCCCACCGAGGGCATCGATCTCACGAACAAGCTGCCCCTTGGCGAGCCCCCCGATTGCGGGGTTGCAGGACATGACACCGATGGTGGCCGGATTGAGCGTGACCAGGGCGACGGTGGCACGGGCGGTGGCACGGCTCTCCGAGCCGAGTGTGTCGGGTCCTGAAAGGTCCCGCCCCTTCTGGCCTGGGCCTCGCCCCGTGGGCAGCAGGTTAGCAGCTGCCCATGCAGCCTCAACGCCAGCATGGCCGCCGCCGATCACGATGACTTGATAGTGCCGGGGCATGGGTAAGTTTATGCGCGGTGCAGTGGCGGGCGGGCCACCCCCTCCGCAGGGCGGAGGTGGATCGGCTATTTCAGTGTTGAATCACTCAGGCCAGCGATCGAGCCGGACTTCTGACTTGCATCCTCGCGGGCGAGTTTGATCAGGAGCTGCTCGCCCCGTTCAGCTAGGGTGAGTGCCCGGCCGTCGCCGTTTGCGAGGTAGCCCTGCCGCACCAGCGCGATCTTGAGCGGCTGCCACCCGTCACCGAACCCAAGCCAGAGGGAGTCCTCGAACCGCTTTGCATCGCCAGTATTGAGGGCTGCCAGTGCGCGGGCGAGCCATCCTTGCTGTTCACTATCGAGCCTCATGGGACGCTTCTCCTCGATCCCGCATACATCTCTATACGGACAACGCCGCAGAAGGATGCGACACTGCACTCTGACACAGAAATAGTGGTCCAGCCACGAAAGTGTTGCCCCAGAACGGGGATCGCACTATACGGACGAACCGGGTTTGCAGTTCCCGGACGGTACGCGAAAGGTTCCGCACTTCCCCCGCCCATCGATGCGTTTGGTCACCCCTCCGCAGGGTGGAGTGGATCGGGCGGGCGAGACGCCCGTCCACGAATAGCCGAAGCGGGCGGGACGCCCACCCCACCGGGAGACACTATGCTAATGGGCGTTGCGGTGGGCAAACCCACGGAAGATCGTCAGCCAGAGAATCTTCAGGTCAAACCCCAGCGACCAGTGGCGGATGTAGTGCAGGTCGTAGCGCAGTCGTCGTCGGAGGGAGGTGTCGCCCCGCAAGCCGTTGACTTGGGCCCAGCCGGTCATGCCCGCCTTGACATGCTGGCGGAGCATGTAGCCTCGCCAGTCTTCTCTGAACCTGGGGATCAGTTCAGGGCGTTCGGGTCGTGGCCCGACGAGCGACATCTGCCCTTTGAGCACATTGAGCAGTTGTGGCAGTTCATCGAGGCTGGTCTGCCTCAGGAACCGCCCGAAGCGTGTGACGCGAGGATCATCGCGGGAGGTCCATGTCGCGTCGCCGGGAGCTTGTTCGTCCTCGATACAGCGCATCGTGCGGAACTTATAAATCTTGAAGGTCTCACCAGCGATCGAGACGCGGCGTTGCTTGAAGATGATCGGCCCCGGGCCTGACAACCGCACACCGATGGCGCACACAATCATGATCGGCGAGAACACAAGTATCCCCGCCAGCGACCCGACCACATCGAGCCCTCTCTTGAGCACGCCGCCCAGCCCCTGGGTCGGGCACTCGCGGTAGCTCAGGATCGGCATGCCGTCAAGCTCGCTGACGGCCATGCTCTGGGCCTGATACTTGGGCAAGACATCGGGAATCACCCGCACCTCGACGGTGAACCGTTCGAGGCGACGGAGGAGCCCCGGCAGGCGGTTGGCCCGCGAGCTGGGCATCGCCAGATAGACCGCATCGACCGGGTGCCTTTCGAGCGTGCGTTCGAGATCGGCAAGCCCGCCATGGATCGGTCGGCCAAGACAACTCGGCCGCTCGCTCTGTTCGGCAGCGGAGATAAAGTAGGCGACGCTCAGCCCGGTCCAACTGTTCCGCTCGATCGTTCGGCAGGCGACCTGCCCGAGCCGACCGATGCCGACGACCGCGACATGGCGGAGGTTGTGCCCGCGTTTGCGAAGCTGACGGAGCGTCCAGCGGAAGAGAGTCCGGTGGGTGCAAAGCAACAAAGGCAGCGCAACTGCAAGGGCAAGCAACTGCACACGCCCCGCGTCAGGTGTCGTGCCCACGATGCCATCATCGAGCACCGTCGTCTGTGCTGCGTCGATGATCTTGACCCGCAAGAGCCAGAGCAGGACGATCATCGTGGGAATGGCAACGATCGTCGCACGGAGGATCGCGCCGTATTCGCTCCAGAGCGATTTGTCCCGCCTCGGCTTGTATAGGCTACAGAACCACATCGCCCCGATGGTGATGGGGATCGCATAGAGACTGAGCGAGCCGCGGACCGAAGCCTCCCAATCGCCGGGCAGACTCGGTAACGGCTGCCCGAGCGTCGAGAGGCGGAAGAGCCACGCGATATAACACGCCGCGGTGATGACGAGCACATCAACAAGGACGAGGAATGACTAAAAGAGTTGGTGTTGCTGCTTGAGCATCCGGAGTCTCCATTCCGGCGGGGTGAGGTGGCCATCCGTGGCCTAGTGTAGTTTCAGGGCTGGCGCAGTGTTTGTCAACACGCCACCCCAAGAGCCTAGGCCGGGCGGGGCTCCCGCTGTGTCTCAATGTGATCGGCACTTGCCCGGGCGATCGGCTGAGCCGCATCTGGTTCGAGTCAGTCGGTGTGGTCATCCGCGGTGCCGGGTGTCGCTGGCCACGGGGGTCCCGATCTCAGATCGGGGGTGTGGCGGGCGATTGCTTCGAGCGTCTTGCGCTCAGCCTCAGAGCGTGTACCAGCTTCCGGCGGCACAATCTTGACCACGGCGTAGAGATCACCGGCCCTGCCTGTCCGGTCACTGAGCCCCTTGCCTTTGACCCGAAGCTTTCGGCCGCTGGGTGAGCCAGGCTGGACGACCAACTCGACCGACCCATCGAGTGTCGGCACGCCCACAGTCGCTCCAAGAGTTGCCTCGGCGAGCGTCAGCGGCAGGTCGAGGTAGAGGTCGAGCCCTCTGCCAAACTCCTCACCATCGCCGCGACGAAAGACCGGGTGCCCACCCACCTTGACCCGCAGCAGCACGACCCGCCCCTCGACACCCTTGACGCGGAGCTTGGTCCCGGGCTCAACCGCGGGAGGCACTTGCACCTCCAGTGAAGTCTCGCGCCCGGCAACCGTCAGGCGGACGCGCTCTTTCCCACCCTTGGCGGCTGTCATAAAAGAGATGGACAACTCGACCTCGACCGGCGGTGCAGCCCTTGGCCGCCTTGGAGCCCCAGGGCCTCTTGGCTGTTGACCGGACCGAAACCCACCCGGGTTCGTCTGCCGCCCGCGCCCTCCACCCTGGCCACCACTGCCGAAGAAGGTATCAAACATCGAGCCGAGATCATCAAGATCAACATTGAACCCGCCCTGACCGCCAGACCACTCGCCTGTAACAGCCGGACCAGAGTGCCCATGCTGGTCGTAGAGCTTGCGTTTCTTGGCATCAGAGAGGATGCCATACGCCTCCTGGACCTCGGCGAACCGCTTCTCGGCATCGGGGGCTTTGCTGACATCAGGGTGATATTGGCGGGCCAGTTTCCGGTAGGCCGCCTTGATCTCCTCAGCGGTTGCCGTGCGGGAGACACCCAAGATGTCGTAATAGTCACGCTTTGGCATTGGCAAAGACTCTAGCGCTGGGTGCAAGGATTCGTAAGAGACGAATGGCAAGAAGAGGTGTGCGTATTGACGAGCCGTATGTACGAGCACAGGTTTGGAGTATGTCAGAGACGACCAGCCATCCTTTATCCCGAGCTTGCGCTCGAGGCCCGTAAAAACACGCACGAGTATTGTGCAAACGGAATAACTCCATGATTGGATGCCGAGCGTAGGCGACTGCTCTATCCAAGAAAAACCGCCCGTCGAGCTGACGGACGGCTGATACTCGGAGTATTTCGACCTTTATTCACTTGCGGGCTTGGTCACCGGCCTGGTCACTGGAGCAAGGAGCCCCGCCTGAACCGAGACACACTCAGCCTCGAAGATAAGCGTTGAGTTGGCGGGGATCGCACCGCGAGCAGCCGTCTTGTTGCCATAGCCAAGCTCTGGAGGCACGATGAACTTCCGCCAATCACCCTGACTCATGCCCGCTGTCCCGATCGACCACCCCGGGATGAGGCTGCCGGGAACTGTGTAGCTCAGGGGTTTCCCGCCCTGCCTACGGGAAGAATCAAAGAGTCGTCCATTGGTCAGCCAACCGGAATACTGGAACGCCACCTTGTCTCTGTCAGACATAGGCTCGCTCTCGGCATTTTCCCGGAGCGTGATGATCTGCACGCCATTCTCGAGCCGGGTGACGGTGATGGGGGAATCAATGCGCTCAAACGAGTATTGATCGCCTGTGCTGTCCCCCCAGACAATCGAGCCGTCTGCTGCATACCCGCGATCGGCGGTTTCAATGCGTCCGTCTGCGATCTTCATTTCTGAAGTCATCTCGACCGCGCCGCCGACTGCTGTGGGATAGGGGTTGGGAGTCTGGCCGACCCAGGTATCACCAACCTTTGTAAACTCAAGATCAAGCGTTGCGATCATCGCTTTTTGAGGGATATCTGGGATGAACTCGGGGGCTGCCCAGAGCCCGATGAGCAGTTTGTTGACCGATGCGCCGGGTGCCCTGACCTCGAGCGTGCGGAGACGGATCTCGCCCTGCCTGCGGTAGAGTTGCAGGAACGCTGAGCGGTAGGGGTTCTCGATCGAATCACTGCGAGCAGTCTCGATATAGAGAGTATTGGGCAGCTCCGTCAGATTGGCAGGCGCGATCGACATGACAACAAGGGAAGTCTGCGTCGGGTCATCGGCCTGCGCGACGGGGCTTGTTGTCTGCCAGGAGCCGATCATCATCTCGGCGATGGCAGCAAAGTCCGGCTCACTCCACACCATGGGGCCGCGCTCGGGTGCCGGTGGGGGTGCGGGTGCAGTGATCGGCTGGGCTGGCACAACCTCATTGCCGTGGTTGTGGCCGGTGTGGTCCTGGCCCATCACCATGGCGGGGAGGCCAAGAAGCAACGCACTGGTCAGAGCAAGTGTTGGTCTGTTTTTCATCGGAGTTCCTCGTGTTCTTTCTGTGTGGTCGTCTTGGGATTCTGCCCCCGTTTGGCATCTGACGCCCTCGCGAGGTGTTGAGTTCCAGCATATGGGTCAGGCAAGTTCGGGAAACATCTTTTTGACGACCGCGACGAGGTCCTTGACATGCGAGGCAGACTCGTTAAACAAGGCCTGCTCGTCATCGGTGAGGACAAACTCGATTACCTTCTCCATGCCCCCGGTGCCGAGCACCGCAGGCACGCCTACGAAGTACCCTCCCACGCCGAACTCCTTGTCACAGAAGGCGGCGGTGGGGATGATGCGTTTTTTATCCTTGATAATGGCTTCTGCCATCTGGACAGAGCCGCTGGCGGGGGCGTAGAAGGCGCTTGTGCCCATGAGCTTGACGATTTCGCCGCCTCCGGCCTTGGCTCGATCGACGCAGGCGGTGACTGTTTCCATCGGCAACAGATCGGTGATCGGGACGCCATGCACACTCGTCAGGCGGGGCAGGGGGACCATGTCGTCGCCGTGCCCACCGAGGAGGAGGGCGGAAATGTCCTCAATCGAACAGCCGATCTCCATCGCCAGGAAGGCGCGGTAGCGGGCAACATC
Organism: Planctomycetota bacterium; assembly: GCA_024275365.1. Lineage (GTDB taxonomy): Bacteria > Planctomycetota > Phycisphaerae > Phycisphaerales > UBA1924 > PNC22. Next base: position 29,282 of record JAJRZG010000250.1, read on the forward strand.
GAGCGCACCAGCCTGGCCCATCACGCGGTTGGTCGGGAACCCCGTCACCTTCCAGGCGGTGTAGACCATTGCATCAAGCGGGTTGCTCACGACGATAATCGTGGAATCCGGCGCAAACTCGGCGATTTTTTCAGAGACAGAACGCACGATCTTGACATTGGTCTGGATGAGGTCATCGCGGCTCATGCCCGGCTTGCGGGGCAGGCCCGCGGTCAGGATGATGACCTCAGAGCCCGCGATGTCCTTGTAGTCACTGGTGCCGACGATGTTGGCATCGAACCGTTCGAGTGGGCCACAGCAGGCCAAGTCGAGTGCCTTGCCCTGTGCAACACCGACCTTGTCGGGGATATCAAGCAGGACAATGTCACCGAGTTCTTTGGTTGCTGCCCAGTGGGCACAGGTCGCACCGACATTCCCGGCACCGATAATCGAGATTTTCGACCGCTGCATGTGTTTAGTCTCCGTTAGGCGTTGTCGAATGAACCGGCAGTGAGCCGGGAGTTCCAGATTATAGGCCTCAACAGTCGCTATTCAGACATCTGGAGTTCGAGATCATCAGGCCATAAATGGTTGTAAATATTTGCGAATAATCGAAGTGGATGAGCACGCGATCGCGTCCTGGTTGTAGAATGGGCGTATCCCTGCAAGGGTTGGTATTCACAGTGTTCAGGAACACAGGAGGGTTTGAGATGAGAAGTCACACAGTATTGCTTGGGGTCTTGATCGGGTGCGCGACAGCGGCCACCGCTGAACCCGTCTTTTTGGCATTCACAAACAACACGATGCACCGCTTCACACTCAATGTACAGATCGAGTCCATCCAGATGAGCGACTCGATGATGAGCCTTGCTCGTCGCGGGGATGGGGCACTCGTCGGCCACAGCCCCCGCGGCACGGGAGAGCAGATGTGGCAATCGTATGAGCTGCTCGACCCGCTCGGGGCACCGTCGCTCTCCCTCCTGAGCGATCAGATCGGTGGGCCACGGGGCACGCTGAGCTTTGTCGGCTCGCAAGGATTCGCCATCGGGAATGTCGATGAACTGATGACCGTCGATTCCAATACACTTGAGCAGACCGGGACGGTTGGGAACATGGGGTTGCCGATCAATTCCAACGGCTCTGGATACGACGCGGTCAACGATGTCCTTTACATCATCAACGGCACTGATGACGCACTCTATCGTGTCGATTACAACAACGCCACACCAACGCTTGTGGGTCAGCTCGGCAATAACTACCTGTTCGGTGGGGCCGAATACTATGACGGCACGCTGTATGCACTGCTCCAGGACACTGGACTCGAGCAGTTCGTGCTTGGTTCAGTCGATACAACAACGGGGCAGTTTACTGCTTTGCAGGTCGTTGCCGCCTATGACCCCAACGAGAACACCTTTGCAAGCCTTGCTGTTATCCCCTCGCCCTCGGTGATCGCGGTGCTCGGTATGGGTGGGTTGCTTGCATCCCGCAGACGGCGATAACCCGATACCACTGGTGAACTTCATACCATTTTGACACACCCGGTCCACGCGGCGCGGGTGTTTTTTCATGCGGTGTGCCTGTCTGCATACTATCTATCGGAGCACGCCTAAAAAAACACCAGGCCGCAGATGCTGCGGCCCGGCGGGGAGGAACAGGATTTTCGTGCTTCTCTAGCGGCGACGACGCACCATGAGAAGCCCGCCGAGAGAAATCAATGCCAGGGAAGATGGTGCCGGAATGACAACAAAGACACTCGTCCCACTGGCCTGATCGTTTGCTGAGAGCTCGAAGCTCCATTCAACCGACATATCGGAAACATCACCCATGGCGGCAAAGGCACCACCATCAGGGTACTCATCTGTTGTAGAGATTGTCCCGAAAGCATCGCCCGTAGTGAATGGCCCTGTAAGCAGGTTGGCAAATGTGCTCCCGCTGTTGAAATCGGCGCGGAACATGGTCCCACCAGCCTGAAGCCCTGTGATAGAAGCTGTGTCGCCGTTGCTTTCGGTCAGGGTCATGCCTCCCGAGGTACGGCCCTGGGCGTTGAATATGGTGTCAAAGGTCAGGGTTGTAGATGTGATCGTGAATGTGGTATCAAAGTCTTCGGCAAACACCGCAAACCCAAGCCCGATGACTGGGGCCATTTCAAAGAATGCCGAGCCCTGCGTCATCGTGACGATCAGGTCGCCGGAATCGGTATATATCTCGATAGGCTCAAACGCCATCCAGAACCAACGATCACCGTCCCAGGCACCATCGGCCTGATTGACAATAAACGAACCACTGCCCATGGCATTCGATGCCTCGTACACAAGTACGGGATCACCGATATCACCCCATGCTGATGAAGCACCTGCAAGGGCGATCGCACCGACAGTCAACGCGATCTCTCTTGTGCGTTGCATGCGGAAACTCCTCTCACTGTGTACCCGCACTCCTTGAAGAGTGCGGGCAGTTGTGTTCTTGCGAGCGCATCGGCAACACGAGATTGTCGACACGGTACACACTACTCAGCGGCGGCGGCGGAGAACCACGAGCCCTGCCATTCCAAGCAACCCAAAACCTGCGGGGGTGGGCACAACCACAAAGGTGCTTGTGCCGCTGGCGACATCGAATGCCGAGAGTGTGAAGGTCCATGCGGCACTCATGCTGACGATGGGCTCACCGATGTTGGCGAAGTTTCCGCCACCGGGGTACTCATCTGAACCAGAGCCAGACTGGAACGCGCCAGCCGTGACCGGGCTGCTCAGCAGGTCGGCAAAGGGTGTCCCGTTGGGATAGTCACCGTTGTACTGCGAGGCATACATGTAGCCGCCATCGGGTGAGAGTGTTGCACCGTCGCCATTGAGATCCGTGACAGTGACACCAGCCGAGGCCCGGCCGATCGGCGAGCTGATCTCGGGGAAGCTCAGGAGCCCAGAGGTCACCGAGAAGATGGTGTTCTGGTTGGAAGCCTGAACATTGAAGTTCATGCTGATGATCGGGTCGGCGATGACAATCAGCGAGGCATTGCTCAGTGTCGCAAGCATGAGCCCATTGTCGGAATAGATATCGACCGCCGCTTCGAGCGTCCAGTAAAAGTTGCCCTGATCGTCGAAGTAGCCGTCATCGATCAATGCAACAAACGACCCACTCTGGCCATCCACAGTGGCATTGAGGGTAAACACATCGGTCGAGAGATCGGCGTGTGCCACCGAAACACCCAAACCGGCAACCAGCGCAATAGCGCACGCCTTGACTGCGTTCCTGTTCTTCATAATCGGTCTCCTCCGATGCGTCCCTACCTTTGTGGCAGCGTGCATCACAATCCGGTTGATGCCTCTCAACCCAGAAGATTCTCTAAGTGAAGGCCTTGTCTCTCGACGGGATAATGACAGATCTCGGACCTTGTGTCAAGATCAAATGCCCTGTTAGACGATTTTTTTGGCATTTTACTTACAATTCTCAAACACCTGAATCCCGGTGTTTTCGCCTGAATTGGCCTGAGAGCTTGCAAACGCACCATTGCCCTTGTTATCACTCTCTGTTTTTGGTATCATAAAGGCTGCTCGGAACCCCAAATTCGAGGGCTGCTCGGAACCCCAAATTCGAGCGAGGAGAGACTTGCCTTGTTTTATCACACCGCCGCAGCGATCCTGCTGGGTTGCTTTCTGCCCGGAAATTTCCCTGTCGCAGCCCCCCCGATTTCCGAACTACCGGCTGCTTCGCTCATCGTGCTGGCAACCCCAGAGGGGCGATCGGCACTTGAAAGACTCATCGAGAATGACGGGGTTGACTCCCTCGATACAGCATCGGTGCTCGATCTGCCGGGCACGCTCCGTCCGATGCTCCGCCACGCAGCGGCAAACCCAGAACTTGCTGCTGCTCTCAGACTCGATCGTGCTTTCATACTCGAAGGGCTCGAACCATCGGACCTCGCTGCCGCGACACTGGAACTCAACGAGAGCGGTTTGTTCGAGGCGGTCTCGATCAATCACACGATCTGGTCACACTCCTCCGATGATTCGAACACCCTGCCAAACGACCCGCTCTTTGCGCAGCAGTACGCCCTGCTCAACACGGGGCAGACTGTCGGCGGACAAACAGGTTTGCCGGGTGCTGATATCAACGCCCTCGGTGCGTGGAACATCGCACGGCACAATCAAGACATCACCGTTGCGGTCTTTGATGCCGGCCTGAGTGAGAGCCACCCGGACATCGCACCCCAACTCGTCAACGGGTGGAACTTCCAGGACGATTCAAGCAACACCGACGACCTGTACACCTCTCACGGCACGCATGTCGCGGGGATCATCTCCGCTGTCACTTCCAACCGTGAGGGGATCGCCGGGCTCAGTTGGAACACCAAGCTCATGCCCATCGTGGTGCTCAACAGGTTCGGCTTTGGGAATGTTGGGACGCTTGCCGAGGCGATTGTCTGGACGGCCGATCAGGGAGTCCAGGTCGCCTCGATCAGCCTTGGGTTTAGCCCTATCAAGGGCGATGCCGACGACCTTGCACTCAGTGCCGCGGTGCAATACGCAACCCAGCAGGGCATGCTGATCTGCGCATCCTCAGGCAATGTCGGGACGGCCCCAATCGGTGCTCCTGCCCGATATCCCGAGACAATTGCAGTCGGCGCAACCGACAACCGCGACAATCTCTGGAGCGGCACATCCACCGGCCCCGAGATGAGCGTTGTTGCACCGGGTGTCAATATCCTCTCCACCTGGGATTCGGTCCTGGCCGATGGCCCGGGTGAAGACACCTATTACACCCGCACCGGGACCTCGCAGGCAGCGCCCCATGTCGCGGGTCTTGCTGCTCTTTTGCTCTCGATCAACCCGGGTCTCGAACCGGATGACCTCATGCTCATCATCCAACGCACCGCGAAGCGCATCAGAACCTCCGAAAGCAACTGGGACCCAGGGTACGGCTATGGCCGGATTGATGCCGCAGCTGCTGCTATTGACGCGCTCACCTATATTGATCGTGATCTCGGCTTTGGAGACCCCAACTGCACCGCCGACTTCAATCATGACGGGCTGGTCAACTCCCAGGACTTCATTCAGTATCTCTCTGCCTATCAGGCACGCGACCCACGGGCAGATATCGCCGAGCCGTTCCGAGTCTTCAATGTGCAGGATGTGATCGCCTTCCTTCAGGCGTATGCAGTAGGGTGCGAATAGAGCGCGTCACGCATCGTTCTGTCCGGGTGTGCCCTCTGAGTCTCGCATCGCAGCCTCAAACGATCGCTCGATCTGCCCGGGTGTCCAGAGTTCGGCGTAGTGCTGCCCATCACACACCTGCCTCATAAACAGATAGAGCAGCGTCCCCGCCGTGAGCACCATGCTCACGACATAGGACGCTGCCACGACCCGCAAGACCGAGCCCCAGAACCCGACCATCCACGCAGATGCTGTCGCAAGAGTGCCGATCTCAAGCACCTTGCCCTCTGCATCAACCGCCGCACTCGCCGGAAAGCTGCCTGTGATCTCGGCAGCCCCATGGAAAGAAACCCACGCCCCGGCCACGCCCTCGGTAAACGCAGCTGCACCGTTGGCGATCGCTATCGCAATGCCCCCCGCGACCACACAGACGAATCCCGTGACGATCAGATACATCACAAGCCTTGCCGGTCTGGCGATGGCGTACGCCAGCGCCCGGCCCGCTGCGTCGATCGCGTCGGTCCCCTCGCACGCTGCTGCGGGTAGAAGCATCGGCCACGCCAGCGAGAGCAACACCAGCAGCACCACCGCGCCGAGCCCAAGCATCAGCCCAACCCCAAAGACCAACCCGCCAACAAGCTCAAGCCCCGGCACAACATTGAAAAACACAAACCCGCCCACAGCAAGCACCAGCGCAATCACGCCAAGGACCCCGATCGGGAGCGCGAGCACCCCCACCATCGACCGCCAACGCGAGACCGCAAACCCGAGTTGCTGCGTCCAGGGGAGAGTGATCTCAAGGGCATATTCACACGCCACCGATCGGCAGACCGCCCCGGCAAGCACCGCAAACACGAGCAGGATCGGAACACCCAGGACAACCAACTCGATGGGGTACTCGGTCAATGCAAGCGTCGGCACGACGGCTATCAGATTCGCATACCCCTCAGATGCCGCCTGCACATCAAGCCCAGCCGCCCCCCGCCACACCTGGCCGAACGCCTCGAGCCCTGCCCCGAGCACCGCATCGAGAAACGCCGGCGACTCTGCATCCCGCCAGGGCAGGCGCAGCCCCCCGAGAAACCCGACCAGCACGACAAGAAAGAGCGACAACATCACCCGCTGCGGGCGCGCAGCCAGGGCGGGCACACGCAGGAACCGTGTCCACAAGAGCGCTTCGCCGGCCTCATGCACCCACGAGAGCCCGGGTCCGCCTGTTGCTGCCCTGCCCTCGCTCGACGGTGCCGGTGTGTCTTTCGCGTGCATCGGTGTACCTCTTGCAAAGAAATCAAGCCCGATCAATCCCAAACAACATATCATACAGGGTTCACGGGGGGCCGTCGTGGGGGCCGTCGTGGGGGCATCGTGGGGGCCGTCGTGGGGGACAGCCGTCACGCTGCGTGGCGGGGTGGTATTCTTTCTTCTGACACCAACTCACACAGGAGGGTCACACATGGGTCCGCTCATCATCGGTTTCGTCGCACTCGGCATCTTTGTTGTGCTGCTCTTCATCATTATGGGGATGTACAACGGGCTGGTCCGCGCCAGGGTCGAATGCGACAACGGCTGGGCCCAGATTGATGTCCAGCTCAAACGCCGCTACGACCTGATCCCCAACCTCGTCGAGACGGTCAAGGGGTATGCCGGTCACGAGAAGGGCACGCTCGAAGCGGTCATCCAGGCCCGCCAGCAGGCGGTCGCGATCACCTCTGATTCGGCCCACGCTGCCCAGAAGGCGGACGCGGAGAACATGATCTCGCAAACCCTCGGGCGGCTCTTTGCACTGAGCGAGTCCTACCCCGAGCTCAAGGCCGACGCCAACTTCCGCCAGCTCCAGGAAGAGTTGACGAGCACCGAGAACAAGATCGGGTTCGCCCGTCAGCACTTCAACGACACCGTGGGCAGCTACGAGGAACGCCGTCAGATGTTTCCTACCAACCTCATCGCCGCGATGTTTAACTTTGATGAACGAGAGTACTTCGAGCTTGGGGACACCTCCGAGCGTGAGGCTCCCAAGGTCTCGTTCTCGTAAGACATGCAAGTGCGTCCCTCCGTGTGGCATGGCCTCGGCTTTGCCACACGAATCTTGATCTCTCAACCTCCAAGAGATACTCCCGCCGTGGCTGAACGCACTTCCAAACCCGAGACCCGAGCCGACCGCCTCGCGCGGGATATCAGCGTCTACCCCGGCACCACCACCTTCCGCGACCTCATCCGCAAGAACAAACGCCAGAGTGTCCTGCTGATCCTGCTCATGCTCTGCCTCGGTGCGGTGGTCGGGGCGGCCCTTGGCGCGCTCGCCGGGGTCTATGGCGGGCGGGGCGACCTGCCGAGCCTGCTGCCCTCGGTCATACTCGGGTCGGTTGCAGCCTTCCTCGTCGGGGGCGGCGGCGCACTGTGGAGCTGGTTTCGCGGCTCAAACGCCATCCTCCGCATGATGGGTGCGATCGAGATGCACAAGGAGGACGACCCCGAACTCTTCAATGTCGTTGACGAGATGCGGATCGCCGGCGGCCTGCCGATGCCCAAGATCTACCTCATCAACGACACCGCCCTCAACGCCTTTGCCACCGGTCGCGACCCCGAGCACGGTGTCGTCGCGGTCACCAAGGGCCTGCGAGAAAGGCTCACCCGCGACCAGCTCCAGGCGGTCATCGCCCACGAGATGGCCCACATCCGGCACCTCGACATTCGCTTTGCCATGCTCATGGCCACCATGGTCGGCCTCATCGTCTTTGCGTGCGATGCCTTCTGGCGCATCGCCTTCTACAGCCGTCTCAGTGGAGGCCGCCGATCGAGCAACCGGAGCAGCAGCGGCGGTGGAGGCGGGATCGTCATCCTCATCATCATCGTCGCGGTCATCCTTGCGATCGTCGCCCCGTTGCTCGCCCGGCTCATCCAGATGACCTACAGCCGCGAGCGCGAATACCTCGCCGATGCTGGTGCTGTCGAGCTCACGCGCAACCCCGAGGCCCTTGCCTCTGCGCTTGCCGCGATTGCCGGTGATGACGAGCCCCTCGTCGAGGTCGCCAACCGTGGCACCGCCCACATGTTCATCGCCAACCCGCTCAAGAAGGCGAGGCAGGCCCACCAGACCCGCAACTCCCTCTTTGCCAGCCACCCTCCGATGGACAAACGCATCGCCCGCATCCTCGCGCTGACGCGGTGATACGCTGGCCTTGGGATCGCAGGAGGCGGGAAAGAAGATTGGCCCCCCCAACAGCCTCGGGCACAGCACCCGTTTCCGCTACACTGTGACCAGGAGGTTTTAGTCATGAACAGCCACAGACAGAAATCACGGGTCGCACGCAGAGGCAACGCCGCGTTCGGCCTCATCGGCATTCTCGTGGTGATGGCGATCATCCTGTACCTCATGTTCGGCAACATGGGCGGGACCACCTCCATGGACGAGGTGAACAAGGCCAGGAAGCAGGGCGAGCAGGTCAGCATCGACATGCAGGCCCAGCAACTGCTGACCAGCGTCACGCAGTATCAGTTGGCCAACGATGCGCTGCCCCAGTCGATGGAGGACCTCGAGGCCCCGGCCAAGGCGTACCTCGACCCCTGGGGCTTGCAGGTGCGGTTCACCTGCGAGAAGGATCTGCGCTCGGGCAAGGGGCTGCTCCACATCGTCAGTGCCGGGCCCGATGGCGAGTTTGAGACCGAGGACGACCTGACGATGACAAAGGATCTGCCCATGTGAGGTCCGCCCTTCGCGGAGGAAGGCAGTTCACCACAGAGGACACAGAGGGACACAGAGGGGGGGAGGGGAGAGGAGGATGTGGTCAGGCGAAGCCTGTCCATGCAAACTCGTGTTCTGCTTTCTCTGTCTTTCCTCTGTGAACCTCTGTGTCCTCTGTGGTCAAAAAGAAAGCGACGCGGGAACCCCTCGGCCCCGCGTCGCGCATGTCTTCATGTGCGATTTGCGATTTGCTCTTTGCCATTTCCCTACGCCGCGATGCTCAGGCCCGTGTTCTCGGGTTCGACGCCGAGCCGGATGATGATGGGCTCTGAGCCTGCGCTGGTCTCGTTGCCCCGCTTGGCGCGGACGCGGTATTGGACACCGGTGCAGCCGGTGCTGAGTGTGTTGTCCAAAAACTTCTTGTCGCCGACACTTGCAATGAGGTTCCAGACCGTCTCGTCATCGACCTTGCGGAGGATTTCATAGAAGGTCGAGAAGGCGAGCGTACCCTTCCACGAGAGCTCGACAGCGCCGTCGCCATTGATAAACCCGCCGACATCGGTGGGTGTCTCGGGCGGCCCGGCGGGGGTGGGGTCGGCCGGCGGCGGGATGCTCGCCTTGGAATAGACACTGTCGTCTTCGGTGGACTGGGCGAACGCCTTGATCTCTTTGATAAGCCCCCGGCCGGTGGTGGCCATGGTGCCGGTGTCGGTATGGAAATCGACGGTGCCATCGCGCGAGGCGATGCGGGCGGCCTGGGCGAGATTATAAGAAGCGCGGGCGGCGCTTGTTTGTGTCGCAAGGTCGGCAACCTGCGGCGCGGTCAGCCCGATCGCGGCGGGGTCTGCGGCCCACGCGCCGAGTCGCTGCTCGAAAAACTCGATCTGCTGGAGGAGGGAGGAGGGTAAAACAGACATTGCTGATCTCCTGATGCGTGCCCCACGGCAGGAGCGTGGTGGGGCGTGGTGTGGTGTGCTGCATCCGGCATCGCCTCTGGCGGGCGGGCTCTGGCAGTGATGTGTGAAGTCGTCCCGCTCGGGATCGGACTCAAGCCGAGGAGAGAAAAGAGAGCAAAAAAGGGCGGCTTTACACCTCGCACCGATCGTTTGTGTGACCAACACGGTCGTCGAGACGACACAAACGATCGTTTGGATGACACAAACGATCGTCGAGACGACACACACGATCGTTGAGACGACGAAAACGATCGTTTGGCTGACCCAATCGGTCGTTGAGATGAGACAATCGATCGCTGGAAAGCCCCCCGGGTGCCGGGTGCCATGGTCACGGCTCGGCGTGACCATGACCAACACCCGTTGAGGCTTCAGATCGTGGCCACCCAAAGCTGTGGCCACGGCACCCGGCAGGGAAGGCAGATTCACCACAGAGGACACAGAGTTTCACAGAGGGA
>JAJRZG010000251.1 GCA_024275365.1 Planctomycetota bacterium
CCTTCGAGCGTGAGCTGCCCCCGGACCTCGCTGGGCGAGAGCCGCACGCCCGTGCGCTCGCCCGCAAACTCGACGGGCTCTGCCAGGATATCGAGTACGCGGTCGAGGGCTGCCAGTTGGGTCTGGACCGCAGCAGCCGTGCCCGCGAGGGTGGCGAGTGGGCCGAGGAGCATCGTGAGATAGACAAAGAATGTGACGACCTGCCCACTGGTGAGTTCGCCGGCGAGCACCTGATACCCGCCATAGACGATGATCCCGGCGGTGGCGATGGGGATGAGGATCTCCCAGGCGATGTCGATCCCTCGGCTGAGCCACCAGGCGAAGATTTCCTGACGAGCGACGAGATTGTTTCGGTTGGTGTAGCGGTAGCTCTCGCCGGCTTCGCGTCCAAAGGCTCGAACGACGCGCATGCCGCCGAAGGTCTCGGTCGCGTGGCTGTCGGCTTGCATCATCACGGCCTTGATATCGCGGCGGACAGGGCGGATGCGGGAGATCCAGGTACGGTGGGTATAGAAGACGATCGGCATGAGCAGCACGCCGCCGACGAGCATCTTCCAGTCGATGAGGGCGAGGATGATGAGGGTGCCGACAAGTTGAACGACCGCCCCGAGGGGGTTGTAGAAGAGGCCGAAGGTGAGGTCGGCGACGGTGCCGGCGTCCTCGCGGAGAAGCGCGGTGAGGCCGCCGCTTTTGAGCTGGTGGATGCGGTGGAGCGGCAGGCGGACCGCATGATCAAATACCCGCCGCTTCATGTGAGCCGCCAGCACGCGGGTGAGGCGGGTGAGCAGCCATCGGCCGGTGATCATCGTGGCGACATAGAGGAGCGAGACGGTGACCATCGTGCCCGCGATGAGCCAGAGGAGTGTCTGGCGGTCACGAGGGAGAAACTCGGGGAGTGCCTCGGGGCCGGGGGTGTCTTGAAGGACATTGTCAACGAGCACACCGATGAGGGCGGGGGTGATGAGAGCCAGGAGTGCCGAGATGGTGCGGGTGACCAGGGAGATACCCAGCACCCGCTGCCCTCGCCCGACGAGCCCCCAGAAGGCCGGGAGCAGGGCGAAGAAGGAACGGTTGCGTTTGGCGCGGGTGCTCTTGGCGTGCTGACCGGTGGGAGTGGTCAGTTCGGCGTCGATGATCCGCTCGAGGTGTCCGGCCTTTTTTCGGCGGGCTTGGTACTCCTCAAACTGGGCACGGCTGGAACGACCTGACATGGGCATGGGTGATCGTAGGAGGGGGAGTCCGTCCCGCCGGGAGGGTGCCTCTCTCATGCACTTTCTTCTTCCTCTGTTGCCGATTCGTTGCTGTTCCGAGCATATTTTGCATCGCCATGTCCCTTGTACTCGGGCTTTGCATGTGGTATTCGGGCGCCGATACTGAGGCTGCCAGGCAGCCGAAGTGTCGGATCGAGTACACTCTGATGACCCCCATCCCTATCCGACGCTTCGCACGCTCCGCGTCGGCGTCCGGGATACATCGATGCAAGACGCTCTCTCCTCCCCATCGGCTGTGAGCCGAGGCAATTGGAACACCCCATGACCGCACGCAAAAAACTCGCGCTCCACTGGAAGATTCTCATCGGGCTCGGGCTGGGCGTGCTCGTCGGGATTGTTCTCAACCTCGCCTGGACGCCGGCTGTCTGGGAATCAGTCGGCGTCAACCATCCCGCTGCATTCATCAATGACAAGGACACGGTTGTACCGGTGCTTCCCGATGGCGTGGAGACCGTACAAGACCTCGACCCGGAGAACGCAGCACTTGCCAAGCTCTTCCCGTATCAACTCAGTGAAGAGCAGATCACAACCTACAAACTCGAAACGATCGAGGCCAATCAAGATGCCGGCCTCATGGCAGGGGCAACCAAGTTCATCCGCAA